>JBGDCZ010000008.1:0-79709 GCA_048493715.1 Arsenophonus endosymbiont of Dermacentor nuttalli
TTGTTGTTTAAATGCACGGAATAAAAACTCTCCAATAAACCCGGGGTGGTTCAAATCAGAAACAAAGATAAAACCTATAATTGACAAAATTAGGATAAAAAAACATTTAATTTGAAATTTATTAGTGATAAATTTTAAATAAGCTCGCTTAAATAGGGATTAACTGCTATTTCCATCCGCACACTCAATTGAGCAATTAATGACCAATTTTTAACAAACTATTGAAGCATTTGCAGCAAAAAATCAAAATCATCACTAGTAAAAATAGCCAAGTTACTTTCAGGCAGGTACCCGACCAAGATGGATAGCGATAAAAGATTAATAACTGAGGCTAACTCGGAAAGCAGAAACCATAGGATCTTGTTTACGATTTGACGAATTTAATAGCTGGAAACCAACGAAAGTACTATAACTTAATAGCTTGTAACCGCCTTTTAAACCTATGGATGTGCCAATCAAGTACTTATCACGCCAAAAACGTGCTCGGTCTTCGGAAACTGAACCTTAATCCAAGGTTGCATAAAGCATATGACCAGGTAATGGCGTATACCAACTAAGTTCATTCTTAATCAGTAAACTATGAGATCCAGCTAAAGAATGGGTTAACACTGCACCACGTACACTATTCCGACCACCGATACTATCAACCTCTAACAATCTATCAAGTTGTGAACGACTTAACTGAATAGCCGCCTTTCCCTCATAAAGAAAAATTTGCTTACTTACTTGCCAAGGTCGATTAATAGCGGCCGAAAATTGAAAAATTTGTGGGCGTTTTAATTCGGTTGTTGGTGAAGGCATCGCACCAAACCAATTAGTGCCTTGCTTATATTCCATTGCTAAGTTGAATTCACCACCGGATAAATATTGCTGATGCTTAAGGCCAATATTCCAATAAGCTGCCCTACGTTTATAAACACTTATTTCTTGACCGCCAATGTAACCATTATTGGTCACAATACTGCTGCCAAAATTCAAGTAAGATTTACTATTATAACGGCGCTTAATAAGATATTGACCTTGCACGGTTAATGACTTAGAACGACTACTTTGGTAAATATTGTCGACCGGTGTTTTGATACCATCCTCGGAATAAAGATCTTGATAATTACCCGACAAATCAAACCACCAGTTACGAAAAGGTAATGAGTAAAAAAACGCTCTGACTTTAATACCACGAATATGTTCAGTATCTAAATCACGACTCATATTAAAGATAGAAAAAATCATTTAATAACGTGGGATTATCAACCATTAACACATTATCAATCATTAAATTGGCATGATCTTTTATACCGCTATCATCAACAGAAAGACGACCACGAATAGCCCGCTTTTTCTGCCGATTAATGGTTAAGATACTACTATTACCTTATTAAGATCGTCATCAACAGTGATCTGTGGTTGAGTTGAAGGCGAATTTTGTAGATTTTCTAATCCTTGTTCAATATCACGAACATTCAAGAACGTTGACTGAGGAAAAGCGGTATACAAAGAATAGTGACTTTTACCGGTATCAGCGTAACGAATATCAGAAATGAGGCCGGGGATTAGTTCAATACGTAAAATGCATACATGAAACTTTGCTCAGGTAACAAAATTTTAGTGGTCACATAGCCGGCATCTATGAATATTTGATTCACTTTTGTCAGGAAATTTTTTAATCCCTCATCAGCTAAACATTGGCCAATAATATTGTCTGACATGGCCGATAATTTTTTCTGTAACGATGCAGCAAATAATTCTTGACCATTAAAAAAAACAAATTGAATATTCAAACAGGGAGATTCAACTGAATAAATTGGCTTTTTATCAATATAGTGTAGCCCAATTGGAATAACAACCGGTTGCTGTTGTGTGATCTGTTGTTTTAATTTTTGTGAAGTTAATTTGTCGATAGCAACTTGCGCATAACAATGATTATAAATAGACAATAATAAGAAAATAAATACTTTTTCATTAGCATTCCTTTGCTATGAATTAATAAAGTGAATTCCTTTCACTATTAAACAACAAAAATATAAAGTTAATTTTTTTGGAAAAAAATATATCAAAATTTGTAACTATTTTATTCTTTATTGAACAAAAGATCAGAATTGCAGAACTAATTATCACCGGTATTGAATAAATTCAGAAAAACTACATTAAGACTTTATAGTTAATTTATTCAAACGGCTAATAGGCTACCTAATAAGGCAATGTCGGTAAGATTAATTCGACAGAAATGAAAAAGCCCTGCTAAAAGCAGAGCTAAAAAATTTGGTAGGCGAGAGAGGATTTTAACCTCCAACCCACTGGTCCTAAACCAGTTGCGCTACCAGGCTACGCTACTCGCCGAAAACGGTATGCGTCATACTGTGACATGATAAAGTCGTTAATAATTTTTTAATTAATATTCTCTATCGCGATGATAAAAATAGTAACAATCTATTTTCTAACAACTCAGTAAATAAAAATTTATTCTGACCAAAATATAATTAATAACAATATAAGACAACTTTCGCTCATAACTTATATCAATATTTATCATAAAATAATATTGATAACCTATAAAAAAGCATAAATTTAATATTAAAAAATAAGTTTTAAAAAAAATAATTGTTTTTAAAAAAATTTAAAATAAATAAATTAAAAACTAATAGATAACAAACATTTTATTTTATAAGGATATAAAATACATTTATCAAACAAAATGAACAACAAGTTAGCTTTATTGCCTACGGTAATTACAATAACATTTTCAAACAATATATTTTCCTCATCTCAACTAGTGGAAAACCATTTTTTTAAAAATTTAACTGAACCGAAGAATCATATTAATAAAAAATTATTGAAATTTCACCTGTCGATATAAACGGTATTTCATCTAATTTTCATGAATACTTTAACGTGGATAAACAAGATATCAAAATCAATAATGATGTTAAAAAGCCGGCTAAGATCATCATAAACCAAGTTATTTCACGTGAAAAATCGATAATAAAAGGTAATATTGAAATTTTGGGTAATACTAAACCGTATTTCATTATCGCAAACCCAAATGGTATAGATTGTAGTGACCACTACAGTATTAGCAATGCCAACACAGCAACCTTAACTACCAACAAAATTATTACTAACAATGATATGCTATCTGGCCAGTCAATAAATAATACAAAAGGGTAAATCTATTTTAAAATATAACACAAGATAAATTTACTGATGCCGCAACACTAGAATTAGTAGCAAAATCGATTAAACTAGAATCCAGTCAATTAAATGTAAATGATATTCAAATTTCTGTTAGTAATAAAAATATTTCTACTACACAAATTGAAAATTGAATCCCTCAACAGAAAGTATTAATCATAGATAATATATCATAAATAAACAGTAAAAATAGCGAATATGAAATATACAATGGAATATTTAATAATCATGGTAAAATTAATAATAAAGAAATATTAACAATTTTTACAACCAATGAAAAATTTAAAAATGAGTTCGAAATAAATAGTAAAAATAGAAATTTTTAATCAAAAACGGAATATTTAATAACAATAGCAGGATTAATAATAGCGAAACATTAGCAATTTTAGCCATCGATTCAACTATCGGAAATAAACAGTAAAAATGGTCTTTATAAAATAAAAAATGGCCAATTTTATAATAGTGGTACAATCAATAATATAGAAACAGTAACAATAGAAGGTAACAAAGCATCTATTATCAATCAGAGTATATTAATTGTAGCAAAATATGACTTAGAATTAACAAAATCAAGTAATTTTCTTGATTTTAGTTTTATAATACCCGGCATACAGAAATCTAATATTGCATTCGATTATATTGATTAATATAAAATCACTATCAGATAATGATAAAAATTTATTTATAGATTTTATTAGTAAAACTCTTTAAAACATTTATAAAAATAACAATCTATTTATTTTTAATAATTACTTAATGAAGTTGCTATTAAACATAACGAGTTAATTATAAATAACAATCCCTTGAAGATTAATTCAAGGGATTGTTAACTGATGATAAATTACTGTAGTAAAGAGATATCTGCTACCTGTAAAAATAAATCACGCAACTGGCTCAGTAAGGTCAAACGATTGATCCTTATTCTTGGATCACTGTCCATAACCATTACATTATCAAAGAAGGCATCGATCACCTCACGTAGTGAAGCCAGCTCGATCAATGCGCTCTGGTATTGGCCATCAGCAAATAATGGCACCAATTTATCTTGTAAAACAACCAAGTGAGCAGCTAAAGTAACTTCTTCCGGCGCCTTTAACACCACAGCGGCAACATGTTCATTCAATTTTTCATCTGACTTACTAAGAATATTAGAAACCCGTTTATTAGCCGCCGCCAGTGCCTCCGCCGCTTCTAGAGTACGAAAATGAGTAACAGCTTTCACTCGCGCATCAAAATCTGCCGGTTTAGTCGGTCGGCGAGCCAAAACAGCCTGGATAGTATCAATGCGGTATCCCTGTTCCTGATACCAAGCGCGAAAACGCCCCAACATAAACTCGACGACATCATCGACAACATTTACGTTCGTTAACTTATTATCATATAGTTGAACCGCTTGCTGGGTTAATGTCAATAAATCGAGGTCGTACCCCTTTTCAATAATAATGCGTAGCACACCAAGCGCCGCACGACGCAGTGCAAATGGATCTTTATCACCTTTCGGTTGTTGGCCAATACCAAAAATACCAACCAGGGTATCCAATTTGTCAGCCAGCGCCAACGTAACCGCGATATCATTAGAAGGTAATTGGTCACCGGCAAAACGGGGTTGATACTGCTCTTTGATTGCCACTGCTACATCTTCTGCTTCGCCATCCCGACGGGCATAATGCATTCCCATGATCCCTTGAGTATCAGTAAATTCGAACACCATATTGGTCATCAAATCACATTTGGACAATAGACCCGCACGGGTAGCATGGTTAACATCTGCACCAATTTTAGCTGCAATCCAGCCAGCTAATGCTTCTAAACGCCCGGTTTTATCACGTAATGTACCAAGCTGTTTTTGAAATAAAACCGTTTCTAGCCGTGGTAAATACTCTTCTAAACGCTTTTTGCAATCGGTTTTAAAGAAAAATTCAGCATCTGCCAGACGTGAACGGATCACTTTTTCATTACCGGCAATGATTTGCTGGGGTTCAGAAGATTCTATATTGGCGACAAAAATAAAATTAGCCATCAAATTACCAAGCTGATCATAAATCGGAAAGTATTTTTGATCACCTTTCATGGTATGGACTAAAGCTTCTGCTGGTACTGACAAAAATTTCTGCTCAAATTTTGCGGTCAATACCACCGGCCATTCAACCAATGATGTCACTTCTTCCAGTAAACTATCTGACAATTCAGCGATACCGCCTAATTGCTGCGCGATTTTATTTGCCTGAAGTTTAATTAATGCCTTACGCTCTTCATAATCAGCAATAACTTTACCACGTTCACGTAACAGTGCTGGATATTGATCAGCTGAATTGATAGTCAGTTCTGCTGCCCCCATAAATCGATGGCCACGGATCACACACCCACTTTGAATTCCAAGCACTTCACCTTCGATAAGCTGATCACCCAATAACATGATTAAAGTATGAACAGGACGGACAAACTGCGTTTCGTTATCGCCCCAACGCATGAGTTTCGGAATAGGTAATTGACTCAGTGCTTGAGCTACCATATCAACAAGTAACTCTTTCGCCGCTCGGCCTTTACTGGTCGCACGATAAAACAACCATTCTCCCTTGGTCACCAAACGTTCTGCCTGCTCAACTGTAATTCCGCAGCCGCGAGCCCAACCTTCAGCTGCCTTAGTTGGTTTACCTGTAGCATCAAAAGCCTGACTGATCGCAGGACCCCGCTTTTCTACTGTACGATCAGCTTGATATGCTGCTAAGTTGGTCACTTTTAACGCCAAACGACGCGGAGAAGCGTACCAAATAACATCATCATATTTAAGATCAGCGAGTTTTAATTGTTGTTTAAAATTTGCCGCAAATGATTCAGCTAATGAACGAAGAGCCTTCGGCGGTAACTCTTCTGTGCCGATTTCCAACAGGAAAGTCTGTTGCATAATTACAGCCTCTTAGTTCTTATTTTGACAGATTGGAAAACCCAGTGCTTCGCGAGAAGCATAATAAGCCTCTGCAACGCTTTTAGTCAAAGTGCGAATTCGTAAAATATAACGTTGTCGCTCAGTAACGGAAATCGCTTTACGGGCATCTAATAAATTAAAGGTATGGGCAGCTTTTAAAATAAGTTCATAAGCGGGTAAAGGTAGGGGGGTTGCTAATGACAATAAATATTGCGCTTCTTTTTCATATTCGTCAAAACACTTGAATAGAAAATCAACATTGGCGTACTCAAAATTATAAGCCGACTGCTCAACTTCATTTTGATGGTAAATATCACCATAAGTTGTTTTTCCTAATGGGCCAATAGACCAGAGCAGATCATATACACTGTCAACACCTTGAATATACATAGCCAAGCGTTCAAGACCATAAGTGATTTCACTGGTAACCGGTTTACACTCTAAACCACCGACTTGCTGGAAATAGGTAAATTGGGTAACTTCCATTCCATTTAACCAAACTTCCCAACCAAGCCCCCAGGCTCCTAACGTTGGATTTTCCCAGTTGTCTTCAACAAAGCGAATATCATGAATAGCGGGATCTAACCCCAATGCTTTTAATGATCCTAAATACAACTCTTGAATATTATCCGGCGAGGGTTTAATAATAACCTGAAATTGATAATAGTGCTGAAGACGATTAGGATTTTCGCCATAACGTCCATCAGTTGGTCGCCGGGATGGTTGAACATAAGCGGCAGCAATAGGCTCCTGGCCTAGTGCTCGTAAGCAAGTCATTGGATGCGAAGTCCCTGCACCAACTTCCATATCCAATGGTTGAACAATGGTGCAGCCTTTACGCGCCCAGTACTCCTGTAATGTTAGGATCAATCCCTGAAAGGTTTTAGTATCAAACTTTTGCATGCTAGATTCGCGTGATAGATTGTAATTTTAAATTAAAGAGGTCCAGTATACTCTTTGGCGAACGGATATGCAGCACCGATTACACATTGATGTCGTTTTACACGAAAAAACAGTTTCATAAAGCCTTAGTGATTTTAAGTTAGCTGATTGATTAATCCCATCACTACTTAATCATTAACATTGAAAATTAATTTAAAAATTATTAACAAAAAATATTTTCAATTTTGCTTATTGCAATACTTTTTCAACCATATTCATATGACCGGACAAGGCCATTTATAAAATAAAATCTTTGTCCGCTACAATTCCAACTGCAACTTTAATGACAAAATCTGGCTCTAAATCATTATCAGCATTGATACTGACACGATAAAAATGGTCTTTATTATTATAAGATATGACTGTTTCGCCAGGAACACCTCGAAATTCGACCACAAAATGAATAAAATTTTTACCATTGCTAGCAATATTATGGCTGGCATTAATTGCCGACAAATCAATCTTATTTTTGTTTGTTCGGAAATCCATTATCATATTAGGTGATGTAGGTAATAACTCTTCAAAAACAGTATAAACAAAAGTATTAGAAGACAATGTTTCATTTTCTAAGGGAGGAGAAAGCAATTTCTTGAGATTATTCGTTCTCACTATATGTTCTTGATTTAGATGATCCTGAAATGGTATAGCAAAGAGAACAGATGAATGAATCTTGGTTATATTTTTACTAAACGTCGTTGGATCTATATTATTTTCACTCCAAAGTATATCTTGCCCCAAACCACATAAATAATATCATTACCTGCTCCACCATTAATAATATTATTAAATTCATTCCCGGTTATAATATCATTTCCTCGACCACCAACAGCATTTTCAATAATTACTTTTTCGGCTATTGATATATTTCTTTTTAAATCAAAAACATCAGAAAATGAACCAGGATTCAAATTTATCCGTTGATTTTGATGATAACCAAAAAAATCAAGGGGATCGTTACCATCAGCATCCCATAGCGAGAAAATAGTACTTTCATTGTCATCATTTATTGAATAATAACCTTTATCCGCATTAGCATTGAATCTATATACAGTATCTCCTTTTCTAGCTGTAATGTTAGCACCATATAACTGCTGTATAGCTGTTATATCATCCAATAAGAGGGGTAATAAGGATAAAAATCGCCAAAATTACCATTAGTATATTTTTCGCTCCAATTACTCATAACAGTATATGGCGTGAATCTTCTAGATAATTAGCATCATTCCAATAAGTTGACTTTTTATGTTTCCATTGCAAATAGTATGGTGATTCAATTTCAGAAACGATATTAGTATAATTCCCAGGATGAGATAAACCGAGCGCATGTCCAATTTGATGGACCAATACCATTCGACCATAATTGCCCTTTTCAGGTTGCAATATTTGAGGATGTTTTTTAAGTTAAAAAACAATGAATGGTATCCAAATTCATATCTTCATTTGATAAATAAGAAAATTTTCCATCTTTTATGTTAGTAGTGGTAAAAAATCTAATAACACTAGTAGTATTTTTTCCTACCTCAATAAATTTAATATTAACGACATTAGACCAAGCATCTAAAGCTTCTTTAACTTGTTTTTTTGTTCATATGTTAATTCATTAATTTCATCACAATCATTATAACGTTCAAATGAATAAGTTATTTTCCCATTTTCAAAATGGTAACCGTGGATTATTATATACTATTTTAGAAAAAAAATAACTGTTGACTAGCTCATAGTAATTATAAGATTGTTTATCATTTCTTATGACGTAATACCCCCTCTTATTGATAATTAAGTAGACTGATTACTTTTTGATAACATGATTAAACTGACTTAGTTAAATTATTTTCAATCATGAAAAAACCTTATATAATTCAAAAATTAAAAATTGTTATTCAGTAAAGATTAATTATATAAACAATATATTAATTAAAATATCATCTCAAATAATCATCCTCTATCAAAATTTCATTTAAATTTTTAATTGCTACTATATTTAATTCTAGAAACTTATCTATTAGAATAAATGAATAATCAGACAATGAAATAAGTCCCATCATAAATTCAGCAAATTCATCTTCATTGGTACCTGTTACAGAACCAAGTATCATGTTGAGTTTTGGAATTATATTTTTATACAGTTCACCATTAAATCCATAGTATTCTAGATGTAAAGATAAAAAATCATCTAACTTTATTTTATTTGAAATTAATCTTGCAAGGTCAAGAATGAGAGACACTGTTACTTCATTCAATCCATACTTAATACTCTTTTCTCTATCAACTAATCTCTTTGAATTTCAAATAAAAACAGTAACTGCTGCCAAAAAAGATTATTTTTTAAACTTTGCTCGTTGGCAGATTTTAAATCATCTTCACTAATATAAATATCAGCTTCATATATTTTAGGTTTTGGTTCATGTGATTGATTATTTATCACAAAACCTTTTTGAGGTGAAAATGAATGTGTTGTTACTTTTCTATTTAATTTATTTGCTAACACTTGACCGATAGGAATTAAACCGAATGCGCCAAAATGAGTTTGTAATTCAATAGATTCTACTTTTTGCTAATTATTAAAACCAAAGGATTTTATTTCTAACCCTTCAATAATATTACTAAATTCGGAACTATCCATATAATTTATAATTGACGGTCTTCTCTGCGTCTTAATAAATAATTTATCCCCTTCTAAATCGAGAAAATTGAATTTTTACCTAATAGAGCCTTTTGCCGTATGCGTTGTAAATTGACTGAGCCTGAAAAATGATATTTGCGTTGTGAAATTTACCATCCATAATACCTTCAAATTTATCAACAGAAACAATATCATTAACTGCTTTGTCGATAAACCTATACGAGCACCATGACTAATAACAAATTTACCTTCTCCTAAACTTATTATCATACTTTTTAATTCATAATCCTAGCTATTAATCCTAGCTATAAAAAAGCACCAAGCTACCAGCTGATAACGCCGATAATTGTGTGACATTGTCTATTTGCTTGGTATTTGTTAGTAAACTTCTAACACTTGTTTTATTATTACTATAAGTTCAGATCGCCTTCAGATCTTCTCGAAAGATCATTGCTTGTTCAGAAGATAACTCTTCAGCATCTTCTAAAATTCTGGGTATAAATTCCGGTAACTCAGATACGGTTTCTTCTTTTTTTAAAGATTGCTGTATTACGTCATTAAGAGAATTTTGTGGCGATCTTCATGCCGTATGGCTGAGCCGTATATACTTTTCATTTGCCTAATGATGAACCATATCCCTCAATCTGATCACCGACGAACTGACCAATCTGTTCTGCCATAATAATGTTATTACTATCTTTAAGATAAGGACATAATTGACTATTTCCTTTACCAGAAAATAGACCATTTCCCAAACTTATCAACATGTGGACAGAATTTCCTTCTAACGTATTAAAAAATAAGATTTCTCCAGGCTTAATCTGTAACAATTCATCAACAGACCTAATTCGCCGGTAATTTAGTAATATTCGCATCGATGGATCGAGTATATTGATTGCATTTGAGGTTTTTACTATTACTGATAACCCTTGTATTAGTGAATCCTTATATCCTTTATCTAATATATTAGAACGATATAATACATCACCAATATACTCTAAATTATTTTTATAGTTTACATTATGAAGTGCAATTACATGTATTATATTGAGAAATGAATTTCTATTAATAGAATCACTAATTAATGATTTAATATTTAACTTTATTTTTAGTTCATCGACATACCAGGCTGGTGTGGTTAATGTTTTAGCTCCTTCAATAACGTTAATAGCAGGTTGTTTTAAGCGTAACTGAAAATTTTCCGCTGCCATTTGCTCACCAGCAAGATCTTTATATTTAACTAATTTATCAGAAATAAGCTGAACGATATCTATCTTCCCACTCTGATTCCTCAAATAAGTGGGCCATTTAAATAAGAATTGTCAATTTTTTTAAAACGGTGGGCAGTTAAATCAAAAACATAATCCTTTTCCCCTTTTTTCCAACTACAACAAAATGACTTATTGGGTTTTCATCTATCTCATTATTCCAGATATAAATCCCTCGATATCTAATATCGGTAATACCATGGTCAAGCATATATTTCGTAATAGTAATCATTGATGAATCATCTTCTTCAATTGGATCACTAATTTTCTTAGCAATAGACGGATTTAATTGCAGTTCAGTTAAATACTTTTCTGACGGAATATCAACTGTCAAATTATTTGGATCAAATTTAGATTAAATTTCTAATAAGAATCGATTTTCATTTTCAACAGGTATCAAAGTAATATTCACATTAAAGTGATCTTTTTGAAAATCCTCAATTAATTTTGCCATTTTATTTTCATTAAAATGAAGGAGTTTCCTATTAAACTTATATTTTGAATAATGATTAACTGCTTTTGTGGTAGCTCGAGTAAAAACTTCGATAATAGCGAAAACGACAACTTCAGCAATAACACTTATTATCCCTTCTTTTAGATAAGTTTTATACTCAGCTTCTGTATCACTAATGGATGCCTGTAAAAAAGAGGGAGTTGTAGCTAAGAAACTACCGTATACAACCCCTGATAGATTACTCATTAAAAATGTTAAAAAAGAGTAAGGTAATGTTATTTCTTTTAAACGGCTAAATAGTTCAAACAACAATGTTTCATTAGAATTTCTAATTAATACATCCGCCTTTTTTATATTAAAATTAATAATATCCTATAAACAAAAAAGAGTAATCTAAATTTTCTCTAACTAATGTAAGCTCCAAAGGATTAAATTCACTGTAATTAGTAAAATGCTGTTTTAACCATTTTTTTAATTTGTTATTTTTATTAATAGAATATTTAAAATCACGGAATGAAGAAAAATGAAGGCATTCGTCAGAAAGAATCGATATTATAGCAATAGACATGTGTTCTGGATTAATAGCATAAATAGTTTTATCAATGCCAGTTATCGGCCTTCGATCCTCATAAGGACTATTTTCTATTAAATAGTATAAATCATTCTTTTTACCGTATGTTGTTAGTACATGCTCTAAAAAGGCATAAAATGTGTTTTTTATATCACTATCTTGTTTAATTGCTTTCATTCTATCAATATAACTATTTTGAATATTAGCAGAATTTATTTCTCTAATAAGTTGTTTTGTATATTGACTAGGTTATAACACGTCATCTAATTTATAATGTGGGTTTTCAGATAACCGCTTTCTCTCTCTACCTAATAAAATTTCACGGACAGTGTAAAATTTCTGGAGTAGGAGGATGAAACGTTTGTTAGCAGCTTCTACTTCTGGGATAAATGAATAAGCTTTATAGCGAAATTCAACCAGATCATCTAAGGTAGTATTATTAATATTAAAATTTTCGCTTTGTTATGCTAATACATGGCTAAATAATATTTAAGATCTGGCATTTTTTTGTAAACTATCTTTTTTTTCTTTCAATAAATCAATATCTTTTATCATATCAATTTGTTTTTTTTAAATTTAATGCTTCCTCGTCAAAATAATTAATCAGTTCAGGACGAAATTCTGCTAGAAATTTTTTATTAATATTTTGTCTTCTATTTAAAGAAGAATTAATTCCTATTATAGGACGGATTAAATATTCAAAAATAGTGAAAGTATCATATTGAATATTATTCTTAGCATCAGTATAACTATATACTATCTCTGTATTAATAACATTTTCTATCGATAAACTGCCAAAAGCATGTGCATCCGTCTCATAAATAGAATAAATTTTCCATAATGCATAAACATTAATAACATCAATTGGTAAATGATTATTATTGTTGTTATTAACACGATATTTTATATTAAAAAAACGTGTAATTATATTTATTCTATGAATGGTTTCTATAAGTTATTTTTTATCATTAATATTAATATGTTCAAGATCAAAATTGATTATTTCTTGATAAATTGATATAAATTAAAACCAATAGGTTTAGAGGATATATTATTAAGTTTACTATTAATATTAGTTTGTATAAGACTTAAAAAATAATTTTATAATTTATCATATGAAAAATTTATTGATAAAATAAATTTATCTAAATCTTTAATTAATGCTTTTTTTTGCGAATTAAAACCTTCGTTGTATGCACTTATATTTACCTCACAAATGATAAAATAGTATTTGCAAATTTTCAATTTTATCCATTATGCTAGTTATAGGTTCTGAATCTATTTCAAATCCTAAATGATATAAATGATATAAATGATATAAATGATATAAATGATATAAATGATTTATAATTATCGATTTTTTCTGCTAAAAATAAAATTATATAATAAATACTAACAGTATTCTCATGATTTTGTATCTCCTTTTCTAGGAATTGATAAATTTGTGGTTCATCTTTCAATACTGAAGCTAATTTTTTATCATTTGATATTTTTAATTTAAAATAATAAATTTATTTTTTAATTTAATATATTCATCAGTATCTTTTATATTGATTTTGATATTAATGTTATATTTTAATCTATTGATTAAATTTATTAGCCCATTAATTTTAAAGCTTGAATTATTGAGCGAAAATAAATTTGCATCTCTAACCGCTCGATCTTTATTAATGCTATGATTTATTATTGAATCAATATTATTAGCATTAATATTATTTTCATCTAAACTAACTAATTCTAATTAGTATATTATTAAATGTTTCTTCACTATTATTTTTTCTAGTAACTTTTTTTATTACTAGCTTTATCATCAACTAAAATATAATTTTGATAAAAAAATTAGTCGATACTTTCATCAATATTTATCCTAAATTTACATAAATTATAAATAGATTTCTTATTATATATTCTTTTAAGAAGATGTGTTAATTTTTTGTTAAAAACTATAATAAATAATTATCTAATAAATAGATAGATAATGGAATAATAGCTGAATAGCATAATAACGACTAAATATGAGCCAGCGGAAAATAACCATCTCTGCAAAGACCAAAAGCAACGTCAAGCCAACAAAATAATATAATAAGATTGATATTAATATAAGAAACTATATTTCAAGCTAAAAAGATTAATTATATTAGTTGGTTAATTTGTAAATTGCATTCAACTGCGCTGCTTTCCAACTTTTATTATTGCCTTTATTACTCACTTTTTAGAATAAGAAAAAGTACCGATAAAGCCGATTATTGGAATCAGTCTGAGTAGCCGATAACTCTGCATCTCATTGAATGGTAGAAGGCAAAAGAACAGATATTTATTTTACTTATCCACACAATGTCTGACTGTCATTAGTACTCAAAGATGTATTTGTTCAGCAGCACTAACTTATTTCTCAAGAAAAAACACTAGCTTCTAAATGATATCATAGTAAGATATGATATTTATTTACTCACTTACTATCAAGATAATTACTTAAACCTTATAATACAATAAGCTTTAGTGTGTTAACCTAGAATAAGATATGGTAGTAATAAACGATCCAAGATGGACCGATCCGTTAAATTAAAGTTGAATAAACAGATGTGATTAACATGAAAATACTATTTTCAATGCTGGCATTAATAATTCTAACGAGTTGTGCTTCACAGCCACAATCAGCATTTATTGATCTTGACAAAAAAAGTAGTGAATTTAATCATTCAGCCCTGTTGAATATTAGCCATATTCAGAAAATCAACTCTGCTAACACTCCAACCAAATGGCAATACTCAACATTTTTTCCTGCAACTGCTGAACAAGCATCGCCGGTTTATTATTATGCACTCGCTAACGCTCATAAAATTATTATTTATACCGACAATGCTAATTTTTGGCACATTGTTAAAAATAAACTGAAAGCACAGGGAGCAACTTCTGTCATTAAATGGCAATTTAAAAAAATGTTTTTAGCAAACCAGGCACAAATTACATTTATTAAAAATTAAAATGACTAAAAAAATATAACTTACTAATAAATCTATAAGCCACATATTTATCATAATCTTTTGTTAATAAATTAAATTTATTAATTTTTCATATTAGAAAGATATCATTTATAAAAAAAATTAACTAATACATGATAGATTTAAATTATAATATTTTAATAAAAAATCAAATAAAAATAATATTAATAAAATAGTATTAATATAATTATTTCAATAAATTATTATTAAATTTATAAAATAGCTTATAATTTAAGAAAATCTTTAATGAATTAAAATATCTATTATCAACAATCAAGATAAATTACCTTTTAAGACAACAAGCTATCATAAAGAAAAATTATCGACATTATTATCACCACAGGTGATAGCAATATGGATTAAAATCCCTATCATATAAGTTATAACTATCTGAAAATAGACTGATATATTATAATAGGAGTAATAAATACATGACACTACGACGTTGTCATTGGGTAACTGACGATAAGGAATATATTCGCTATCATGATCAAGAGTGGGGAAAAGTAGAAAAAGATAGCCAGAAATTATTCGAAATGCTCTGCCTAGAAGGACAACAAGCAGGCCTTTCTTAGTATACTATTTTGAAAAAACGTTCTGGCTATCGTAACTGTTTTTACCACTTTAATCCAACTAAAATTGCCAGAATGACACAGCAAGACGTTGATCGTTTAATACAAGAACCGTTATCGTGCGTAACCGCTTAAAAATTAATGCTATTATTACAAATGCTCAAGCTTACTTAGCTATGATCCAATCAGGTGATGATTTTAGTCAATTTATTTTATTTGGCAATTTGTCGATGGTAAAACTCAAGTTAATCATTGGCAATATCCGAATGAAATACCTATTGATACGGATATTTCTAATAACCTTTCACGTGCTCTAAAAAAACACGATGTTAAATTTGTTGGTGATACTATCTGTTACACCTTTATGCAAGCTACCGGTATGGTTAACGATCACTTGATTGGTTGTATTTGTCGACAGAAAAAAAAACGAGTAATAAAAAACATTATGATAAATTTATAATCACAAAGTTATAAAAAAATTATAATATCTTCAATCTAATCCACTAACCAAACCACTATTCTACGATAACAGCAGGATATTGTTGTTATTTACTAATCAATTGCATAGCTATGAAGAAAAACATAATACATTCAAAATTTGGTAAAAAATTTTCTAGTTCATCTAGTATCTCTCTTAATGAAAGATCTAAATGAAGGTTTACACACATCGGACGCCATTATGCTTGGTGGAGGTAACCCAGCACATATTCCTGCAATGGATCAATATTTTCAGCAATGATTGTTAAAAATGTTCAGCTCAATGAAGCATTATGCAACTATGATGGCCCACAGGGAAAAGATACCATGCTGGAAGCATTAGCAAATATGTTAAATGAGCAAGTGGGCTGGAATATTAGTGCTAAAAATATTGTACTGACCAACGCTAGCAAAGCGCCTTTTTTATTTATTCAATATGCTGGCAGGCTATTGTGATAAAGGAATAAAACGTAAAGTTCTTTTTCCTTTAACGCCAGAATATGTTGGTTATGCCAATACTGGACTTGAGCATGATCTTTTTGTAACCAATCAACCGCAAATTGACCTGCTGTCTAATGGTCAATTTAAATATCGAATTAATTTTGGATCCCTGAAAATAACAGATAATATTGGGGTTATTTGCGTTTCCAGGCCAACCAACCCAACTGGAAACGTTATTACTGATGCAGAAATTATACAATTTGATGCTTTAGCCAAAGCTGTTCCTCTTTTGATTGACAGTGCTTATGGTATTCCCTTCCCTGGTATTATTTTTTAATCAAGCAACTCCTATCTGGAATGAAAATATTATTCTATCCATGAGCCTATCGAAATTAGGATTACCTGGCTGCCGCTGTGGTATTATTATTGCTAACGAATCGATTATCAGTGCAATTAGTAACATTAATGGCATTATTAGGTTATTCCCTTGTAGTACAGGCCCAGCATTAATGTTAGAGATCCTTAAACGTAATGATTGGAGCTTACAAAAAAAGTAATAAAACCTTTTTATCAACAACGCGTTAATGAAACCATAGAAATTATTCGCCGGTATATACCAGAAAATCGTTGCCTGATCCATAAGCCTGAAGACGCGATATTTTTATGGCTTTGGTTTAGAGATTTACCAATCAACAGTTAAACTCTCTATTCACGTCTAAAAAAACGCGGTGTATTAATGGTTCCAGTAGATTATTTTTTCCCGGGGCCTTAATTAACACTGGCCTCATACTCATCAATGTATGCGCATGAACTACATTCTACCATTGGAAAAAATTGAACAAGGTATTGCGATTTTAGCTGATGAAATTGAAATTACCTATCAATAACACTTGTTTAATCATTTTATTAAATATATTAAGCAATATAACTCTATGTGCAATAAAAAACCTCTTATCTCATACAAGATAAGAGGCGATAAAATAATAACGAGGACTTTGAATTGTAAACATATTCAGAGCATGGCGGATGAAATGATCTATTTCCCGAGCTCTTTAACACCGTAATTATTACAACATATTTGTGTTCTTTTAATTAAAGAATAAATCGATATTTTTACCACTATTCCAGACTATTACTGTTACTTTTTTAGTTTAATTTAAACAGTTATTAATTAGTATGATATATATAATCACCACTATCTATTAAAATTATAGACTCAATCTATTTAATTAATCTCAGCTTGTATTTTAATTTCAGTGTTTAAATGGGCTTCTTTTACTTTATTAAGTTTTGCAATACCAAAACCAGCAAAGCCCCATAATACTGCAAAAAATATTCCACTCTAACAAAGCACCGCCCATGGGAGATAACTAATGTATTAATGCCTAAAGTACCGGCCATATATGCACCAGCAACAGTCCATGGCAGGATCGGTTCAAAAATTGTTGCTAAATTTTCAACAGTACGGCTAAGATTTTTAGCATGTAAACCGCTTTCGATATAAGCTCCTCTCAAAATCTCTATTGGAAAGAATAGAGATTTGACCATTACAAGTAACACCTATCACCGTTAATCCGCAAGCAATGGTAGCTAAAATCATACTTCCTGTTGACGAAACTAATTTTAATAAATGGTTAACAATAACTTCCACTGCACCGCTTAATGTCAATGTTCCGGCAAATGAAAGTGCACAAAAACAAATCAGCAATGTATTCATCATAGAGTTCATACCTCCACGATTTAATAAATTACCTAGGATCGCAGGAAAATCCTTTCCCTGAACCAGGCTAATATTAAAACCATCAACTGCACTTTTCACAATATCATGCAAAGTCACAATATCATGCAAAGAAAAATGCTGAATAAAGAAAGCATTTAGCATAGCAATAACAGTAGAAACTAACATCATAGGTATAATCGGTTTTTTGGTCACAGAGCCGTAAAGAATAACAATAACAGGTAATACTAACACCAGATTAAACGTATAAATATTTTCTAAGCTATTAGTGATCAAAGCCACTTTCTCTGAAACATCCTCACCAACTAAACTGCTACTCATACCATAAAATAACATAACATAATAAAGGCGGTCAAAATTAATGAAGGTAATGTTGTATAGAGTAAGTGCCAAATATGCTCATAGAACTCAACTTGCGCTACCATGGCAGCCAGGTTAGTATAACAGAAAGCTGGGAAATTTTATCACCAAAATAAGCACCAGCGACTACTGCACCCGCTGTAGCCGCCAAATTAGCTTCCATGCCGACGGCAACCCCCATAAATGCTACCCCAATCGTTCCTGCTGATCCCCAAGAAGTTCCTGTGCAAACAGAAACTAATGCCGTTACATAGAGCATAGTAGGGCTGATCACTTGTAAGCCATGGTAAACCATAAACGGAATTGTGCCGCCAATCATCCACGTACCAATTAATAATCCAACACAAATTAAAATTAATAATACAGGCATTGTCTTAGCAATTTTCTGCGAAATCGATGTCATAATTTCATTAAAACTATAACCTAATCGTTTCACTAATAATCCAGCTATAACGGTCGACAAGATAATAAGTGGTTCAGGTGGGAGATCAAAAGTAGCATATCCGCCACCTAATAGGATAACCATCGTAAAAATAGGAAATAAGGATTCTAATAGAATAGGCTTCCTTGGTATTTGCATGTCTTACATCTCCTGAATAATAAACGGGTACGTACGAATAAGACATTCAAAAACCTCTTCTAATATCGAACGAGGTGTTGCAAATTAATATGGAAAAAACCATTACCTACAGAACCAAAACTTGTCCCCCAACTTACTTCTATTTCTACCAAGTGAAGAAACCATTGCTTTAACTGCGATTCCGTTAGTGGTATCCGCTGATAATTAATCCATAACGTGTAAGTGCCATCACTTTGCGTAATTGACCATTGAGGAAAATAGCGTTGACACTGCTCAATGACCCATTGACGATTTTTAGCTAGATAGCATCTTATTTGAGATAACCATAAATCTCCTTGTGTGTAAGCAGCTAGAAAAGCCGGAACAGCAAAATAGCCTGGATTGTGGATCCCAGCTGTATTGAGACAATTTTTAAATTTTTGTTTATATTCTTCATTAGCAATCTCTAACCCCGCCATATTGAAGGTTTTAGAAGGCAAAGTACAAATAAATGAGTTTGCTCGACATAGTTGCTAAATGAAGAAATGACTTGGTGTTGACGATTATTAAAAATAAAATCAGCATGCACATCATCAGAAATAATAAACACCCGATACTGTTCTGCTAAATTAGCAATTTTTATTAAATCTTGTTGTGTCCAAACAGTGCCGGTTGGATTATGTGGAGAAGTAAGAATAAAGCACACAGACTGACGGAATTTATCTTCTAAGTCATCAAAGTCTATTGAATAAGAATTATTATGATAAACTAATTGGCTTTCTAATAAATTACGTTGATTAATCAAAATTGCTTGACTTATTGGATTATAGTAAGGTGATAATATTGTTATTTTATCATTAATCTGAGTGTAATTTTGGATATAAAGCGAAAGATCCTGAATAATACGTGGGCAAAATATAATATCCTGCGGATCGACTTTCCATTGATAATGACGCTGGTACCAATCGGTTGTAACACTTTGCTAATCCTTACTAAGGATAGTGTAGCCATAAATCCCTTTATGGCTAAAACCTGTAAGTATATCAATAAAGAAATCAGGTGCAGCAAACTCCATATCAGCTATGGAAAGAGGTATGATCTTGTTATTGTGACCCCACCACTTAGCACTATTGTGCCTCGTCGTGAAACAACATTATCAAAAGAGTATTGCAGCATATTATTTTCTTAAAAAGAAAATTGTTATATTTACCTCAATTAAAATACTATGTATGCAGTAATGTTGTTATTTCTGTTTTTAATAACTCTATTACGAAATTTAGCTTATGTGATATTTATCACAGTGAAGTTATTATCATTTTTAACTTTTCAAACAAAAAGGAAGTGCTCTAACAGAGTTAGATGATTAAATAAATAGCTGAAGAAGAAAAGAATGATTAACAAATGCTATCATATATCTCTATTATTTAATGCTAATAAAGTATACGACCGACAAGTTATAAAAGGCAGGTGATATCTGCAAGCCACCCAATGCAATTGAGATATCTTTATTGAGGAAGATTTTCATATTCGGGTAGAAAATATCACTCCACATTTAGGTGATGGGATTATTGCTGACTTTGATGATCCTGAAATTGTGAATCAATTGAATAAACTCCAAATTCCAATTGTAGGCGTTGTCGGCTCTTACTATGATGAAAAAAATTATCCGCCATTTCATTATGTTGCTACAGATAACTATGAATTAGTTCGTCGTGTGTTTCTTCAATTAAAGCAGAAAGGACTAAAACATTTCGCTTATTATAGTTACCTCCATGAAGTTACCGTCACTGGTCTTACGAACGAGAACATGCTTTTCAACAATTAATGAAACATGAAAAATATGCGGATATTATCTATTAAGGCATCGAAATCAATACCTATAATTGGCGGTATACTCAACATTGTTTAGCTAACTGGCTCCAAACTTTACCTTGCCAAACCGGGATCATAGCTGTTATCGATGCCAGAGCTCGCCATCTGCTCCAAGTTTGTGATAATATTAATATTCCTGTTCCGGAACAAATCAGTATTATTGGCATTAATAACTAAGAGATAACACAATATTTGTCTCGTATCTCTCTTTCCTCAATTGTACAAGGTACACAGCAAATGGGTTACCAAGCAGCTAAACTTTTACATCGCTTATTAATAGGCAATAACTTGCCTAAATTACATATTTAGATTATTAAAATAGATAAAATTGGTAGTAATAAAATTTACCTTGTTTATCAATAAGTAAATAATACAATATTATTAATATTAATCATCATAACTCGACTTTAATTTAAAAACCGAATTATATTAAAGGCAAGCTAGTCATATTTTAACCAATCATTATTTATACAACTTTTCAATCTGCAGGCAACTCTTATTTTATAAGATAAATGCAATTTTTTATTTTATTAATATGGCAAAATAAATAGCGTAACACTATTAGTTTTATTAACTAGCAGCGTAATTCCAGCCACTGTGCTGGTAAGTGAAAATAAATACTGTCTTTATACCTTCGATAAAATGGGCGTTCAATTCAACAAATGGCAGGCCAATTTTCCCCATTTACTAATTTATCGACCGACATTGATGAGAAACTAAAAAGAGATAGCCATAGAACTGCAGTATTTGCTACTAGTCTCGCTTTGGGCTATGATTTTTTTGACAATTTCCAATATTATAGCCAGAATTGAGCTGGACTTTACTAACAGAGCAAACGCTGATTATAACTATTCAAAATCTAGTGAAAATATTTTAGTTTCTGTTAAAAACACAATTAAAAATTAAATAGCATTAAACACATTAATGTTTAACGCTTATTATGAATTTAAAAATCCATCTGATTTCACACCTTATCTCTCCGCCGGGCTAGGTTATGCTTATATAAGCCCAAAAACATCCCAAATAGCAAGCGTGAGTATCCCAGCGGGAAGGACTAGTACAGCGCCTCTCCAGTCACGCTCTCATGCCACCAACAACTTTGCCTGGAGCGTAGGGGCTGGGATCAGGTACACAATTAATCAAAATTTTTCATTCGATCTTAGTTACAAATATCTGGATACTGGCCAGACTGAAGTCAATTATTACAACTTAGATGGCATAAAAACTAACTCAAAAACCAAAGTCAGAACCCATGATATTATGTTAAGCATGACTTATAATTTCTGACATCAATAATGCGAGAGGGTATTTAAAATATTTAAATCAAAAAAATCCCCGTCACAACAATAAAAATCTGCTGACAGCCATTAATATCACGTAGATAAGCAACATTCCTGTCATCAGGGGAGATAACCACAACGTCACCGGATGGTGACACATCACTCCTTTCAGTCAAAGGAATTAATTTACCAGAAGGAATTTCACATAACATCACGCTATTATCACTAATAAAAGCCACATATCTACCCTGACTATACCAGCTAAAAGCTGACTGAATATGCCATGAACTACTCGTGATCTGCTGCATTGCACCATTAATCGGAGAAACAAGCCAAAACTGTACAATACCCATATCATCTTTCATTAAACAGCCAATTTTACTCCCATCGGGCGAGATCGAAGCCAATGACGTGGTTGATTAACCACTCCAGGGTAGTTGCGTTGATGGGTACAGGTTAAACGACGTTGCTTAATCCCCTTAGGTGGCACTGGCATGGTAGTTTCCGTACCTTGAATTGGCTTAATACCAGCAATAGCATACTCTTCAAAAGCTTCAGGTAAATCAACAATAAAAATTTCTGCTACAATTTTTCCCCGTAAAGAGTGAGTATCGCCAATAAATGCTATCGCCCAGCGTTGCTTTTCATCATTGGCTTTATCATATCCATTTCGACCTATCCAACCTTCTTCATAAGCACGACTGATTTAATCACTAGCAGGTTTTGGCATATGCGCTGTTTCACTGATCACAACCAATAATAATGACCATTATATTCACGTTCATGTTTTTTCTGCCCATACATTGCTACATTAATAGCATGTAAGGGAGCGCAATCGCGACATTGCGCAAATCAAGCGCAGCATCACATGATCATTATATGTAAAACATTAAGTCTGGTATTATCTGGACTAAAGACATGCACATGGGTTCTTCCTCTTAATGCTCCTGCCAAAAAAGGAGGAGTAATACACATTGCTTCAATATTTTCGGCGACATCAGGTTTTATATCGCTTACAATCACACCGCGCCGATGATGAAAATCGTAATGCCAATTTTCATCTGGATTTTCCGGATCATGAATAAAAGCGTATCTAGGCGGATCTTCACTACTTACCGTGCAACACCAACATAGGCTCCATTTTTAACGCCATAGATCTGTTTTTGTTGGAGTGTTTTAATATTAACTTTTTCTATAGTCTATAGTTAATCCAATAAAAGAAGCGCTATTTGCGCCATACATCAAAAACTAGCCACTGGCTATCTGGTGTCCATACATTTATATTAGTAACTTGATGATTACGTTTATCAAAAGTAATTTGCCGTTCCGGGTAAGACATTTTATTTTCCGCATTCTTTTATTGTCGTAAACGATAAAAAATAATGTGGCTATGTGAACATTACAAAAATATTAGTCAATACTTTATTTTTATAATACAACTTTTAACCTCAAGGTTTGTCGTATCTAAAAAATTATTATGTTACTTAGTATACTTTATATCATTGGTATTACGGCTGAAGCCATGACCGGTGCCTTAGCTGCAGGTCGCCGTAGGATGGACGTTTTTGGCGTCATTATTATTGCATCGGCAACCGCAATTGGCGGTGGTTCTGTACGCGATATCCTATTAGGCCACTATCCTCTTGGTTGGGTTAAGCATCCTGAATATATTGTAATTGTTGCTTGTGCCGCAGTTATTACTATCTGGCTTGCTCCTATGATGAAATATTTACGAAGACTATTTTTAATTTTGGATGCAATTGGTCTTATTGTATTTTCTATTATCGGTGCTCAAATAGCACTCGATATGAATTATAGTTATGTTATCGCCGCTATTGCAGCCGTTGTCACTGGTGTTTTCGGTGGTGTGTTGCGCGACATGTTATGTAATATAATACCACTAGTCTTTCAAAAAGAGAGCTATGCCGGCGTCTCTTTTGTCGCGGCATGGCTTTATATAGCTTTACTACATACTCTATTACCTAAAGAGATAGTTATTGTCATTACATTGATAGCTGGTCTAACCGCACGTCTATTCGCCATTCGTTATCGATTAGGATTACCTGTATTTAATTATGAAAATAATGATTAATATTCCACATAGATTTAATCAAATTAGCAACTTTTTACTGCAACTTATTATCATCAGAAAATCCATCTATCTTAATTTTTTACAATATTTTCACTAACTGTTTAATATCCTTGTTCTCAATAAATTGCGCTAATTTTTTTGCTATTTAATAGACAAAATATCACTGTTTATTTTTGAAGATGATAAATTAGCCCAACAGGTTATTTTGCTGAAAAATTTTTCTGCTAAGGGCACGCCTAACCCCTTTAACCAATCATGAAAAGGGCGTTTTGGGCCGATAAAAATTTTTTATATATAAATTTTCCTTTATTAGATTTAAACATTACAATTTCAGTGACGTGTTTCAATGTTAACGTGGCCCAATCCATTAAATTGGTTATTTTACCAGCCCTTATTAAAGCTAACCAACTTTGCTCACTGATTCCTTGCATCTTAAGCTGTTTCCCTACCAAACTAAGCGAGAAACAAACTGACTTTCGCATATCTTAGAATAATAAAAAAAGCTTAGTTGGTGATAATTCTTTGGTTCTGGTATTGATAGTGTTTCCCGTTGTTTAATCCGCCAAACTATTTTATCAAATTTAGGGATACCATGACCTGATAATGACATTTGTATAGAACCTCCAGGCAAAATTTTCATCGTTTGCCAACGGGTTAATGCTCCTAAACTAAAATATGACGAATACGTTTTCCATCAATTTTTACTTAAAAAACAACAATGATAAGATTAATTTTCCCGGTTCTACCTATATTAAATTTTACTGTTTTCACCTGGGCAACCCTATGCGGTGTTGGATATTTGCAAGCAACAGACCAGTTATTTAGACCAGGTTACCAGTATTGGCCTAGGGTGTATAGCAGTTGTTTTAACACTATACCATCGGTAGCAAAAGGCATCAGTTAATTATAATAGTACCGTTGCCATTGAGTTATTTCATCAACATTACTAACTAAATGAAAATAGTGTTTGGTTAGCGGAAAACCCCATCTCTCTAATTGTTCAAATTGCGTTTGCATATTCGCTGGCCCATCAGGCCAACTCCAAATAAATATTCCAATTTGCTGTCCTTTTTGCGCGGCTAAATTCTTACGCATTAATCAACCAGCAACTTTATGGCGCGCATTTGAGCCACCACAATGGCTTGTTGGTGACCAGTCAGATACCAAAATAATTCGCCTTGCAATACTAATTGAGCGGCATAATTTGGAATGGTTTTGGAAATTTCCGGTAAAAAATCTGATTTTTAAACCAAAAAAGTGAAATTTAAGGTTGACTTTAAAGACGGTTACCTAGGCTGTAACCAAACTTCATTGCGACCAACTATCTATCGAGCGATTTCATCAGCGGTTATCTTTTTCAAGCCGGTATGAGCAACTGGATGAATTTGCCTTCCTTTGACGGGTAAAAAAACTGAACGAGTTTTATCTATTGAGAGATGAAGGCAATTTGCCCACTGCTGCCATAATGCAAAAATTTGATCAGTAAGTTTAGTCATTAACAAGACTCTGACCATTAATATAATAAGCTTGATTCCACAGTTTTAATTTTGCATTAATTGCTTTGACTTCCTGGCACAAAATTAATTCAGTCCAATCAGGACATTCCATACTTTCTGCTCTTGATGAGTTTGTTTTAGCAAAATCAATAATAAAAAAAGATCCTACGATAATAGGATGAAATTAAAATAGTAGCGCACATAACAAGCAACATCCATGCATAATTTTTATCATCTATTTATTTCATTCACAAAAAATACTTTCAATACACAATTGCAATTATTGAAAGAGGTAAATAAAAAATAATGATGAAGATATTTATTAATCATTTTTTCTCAAATCACTTCGCAAAAATAGCAATTATTTCCAAAAATAATGCAGATTTTTCATTAAAAATGTTACTAAAGCTGTATGTTGCAGATTGCATGTGTATACTATTAAAAAGGTTTTATAGCTTTTAAAAAATTTTAATTAATTAGCCGGTTAATCAAGAAATCATCATGATTCAAGGAACGTTATATATCGTGTCTGCTCCAAGCGGTGCAGGCAAGTCGAGTCTTATTCAGGCTTTATTAAAAACGCAGCCTTTATATGACACACAAGTTTCTATTTCGCATACCACTAGAGCGATACGCCCTGGTGAAAAAGACGGTGAACATTACTATTTCGTTACTGAAAGCAAATTTCATCAGATGATCGACAATAATGATTTTCTTGAATATGCCTGCGTTTTCGGCAACTATTATGGAACTTCCCGTGCAGCTATAGAAGAAATTATTAACAGTGGTGTCGATGTATTTTTAGATATCGATTGGCAGGGCGCACAACAAATTCGCCAGAAAATGCCCTCCGGTCGCTCCATTTTTATCTTACCTCCCTATAAAGATGACTTACTGCGCCGTTTACGTGGTCGTGGGCAAGATAGTGAAGAAACAATTAAACAGCGTATGGCACAAGCTGTTGCTGAAATAAAACATTATAACGAATATGATTACATTATTGTTAACGATGATTTCCATACTGCACTAGGAGATTTACAATCTATTATTCGATCTGAACGCCTACGTTTAGAACACCAGATTCAGCGACATAATACTTTAATTAATAAATTATTGGCAGACTGAGCAAAGGTTCAGTATCATACCCGGTCATTTCTTTATCTTTGGAGTAATATTATGGCTCGTGTAACAGTTCAAGACGCTGTAGAGAAAATTGGTAATCGTTTCGACTTAGTTTTAGTAGCGGCACGTCGTGCACGTCAATTACAGATTAATGATAAAAGTCCATTAGTTAAAGAAGAAAATGATAAGGTTACAGTTATTTCATTACGTGAAATCGAATCAGGGTTGATTAATGCTCAAATTCTTGATGTCCGTGAACGTCAAGAACTACAGGAACAAGAAGCTGTAGAAATGCAAGCAGTGTCTGCTATTGCTGAAGGTCGTCGTTAACTGATAAGGTAGACCTGCCTTGTACCTGTTTGAAAGCCTCAATCAAATCGTTCAGGACTATCTGCCGAAAGAGCATATATCGTTACTGAAACAAGCTTATATTGTCGCCCGGGATGCACATGAAGGCCAAACCCGCTCAAGTGGTGAACCTTATATTACACATCCAGTCGCAGTGGCTTGCATTTTAGCGGAAATGCGTTTAGACCATGAAACCTTGATGGCCGCCTTATTACATGATGTTATCGAGGACACACCAGCAACTTTTCAGGATATAAAACAGCTTCTTGGTAAAACAGTTGCTGGCCTAGTTGAAGGGGTATCAAAACTCGATAAACTCAACTTCCGCGATAAAAAAGAAGCTCAAGCAGAAAATTTTCGCAAAATGATTATGGCCATGGTACAAGATATCCGTGTCATTTTAATCAAACTAGCAGACCGAACGCATAATATGCGTACTTTAGGTTCCCTTCGTGCTGATAAGCGTCGCAGGATAGCGAGAGAAACATTAGAAATTTATAGCCCACTAGCACATCGTCTTGGTATTAATCATCTCAAAACTGAATTGGAAGAGTTGGGCTTTGAAGCTCTATATCCTAATCGCTACCGAGTTATTAAAGAAGTCGTCAAAGCCGCTCGTGGTAACCGAAAAGAGATGATACAAAAGATACTGGCCGAAATTGAAGGTAGATTATTGGAAGCCAGAATTCCTTGCCGAGTTAGTGGTCGAGAAAAACATCTCTATTCAATATACCGTAAAATGCATTTGAAAGAGCAGCGCTTCCATTCAATTATGGATATTTATGCCTTTCGGATTATTGTTAAGGACGTTGATACATGCTACCGCGTTCTTGGGCAGGTGCATAGTTTATATAATCCCCGGCCAGGACGGGTGAAAGATTATATTGCTATTCCCAAAGCAAACGGCTATCAATCGTTACATACATCCATGATTGGGCCACACGGTGTTCCCATTGAAGTACAAATTCGTACTGAAGATATGGATCAGATGGCAGAAATGGGTGTTGCTGCTCATTGGGCTTATAAAGAACAAGGAGAATCTGGCACCACTGCTCAAATTAGAGCACAACGCTGGATGCAAAGCTTACTTGAGCTGCAACAGAGCACAGGCAATTCATTTGAATTTATCGAAAGTGTAAAATCTGATTTGTTTCCTGACGAAATTTATGTTTTTACCCCTGAAGGTAGAATTGTCGAGTTACCTAGCGGCGCAACACCTGTTGATTTCGCCTATGCCGTTCATACTGATATTGGCCATGCCTGTGTTGGCGCACGAGTTGATCGCCAACCCTATCCTCTATCTCAATCGTTAAGTACCGGACAAACAATCGAAATTATTACAGCCCCTGGCGCAAGACCAAACGCAGCTTGGTTGAATTTTGTCGTTAGCTCTAAAGCCAGAGCAAAAATACGCCAACTACTAAAAAATCTTAAACGAGAAGATTCAATTAGTTTAGGTCGTCGATTACTCAACCATGCTTTAGGCAATGGTAATAAACTGGGCGATATTCCGCAAGAAAATATTGATAAAGAACTAGCAAGAATGAAGCTTCACTCGGTTGATGATTTGCTAGCGGAAGTTGGCCTTGGCAATACCATGAGTGTCGTTGTGGCCCATAATTTATTAGGCAATGCTAGTATAAATAACGTTATTGCAGATAATTCTGACAACCGTAATAAACTACCTATTAAAGGAGCAGAAGGTGTATTAATAACCTTTGCTAAGTGTTGTCGTCCGATCCCCGGCGATCCAATTGTTGCTCACATTAGCCCAGGTAAAGGTTTAGTTATACACCACGAGTCGTGTCGTAATATTCGAGGTTATCAAAAAGAGCCAGAAAAATTTATGCATGTAGAGTGGGATGAAGACGTTAATAACAACTTTATTGCTGAAATTAAAGTCGATATGATTAATCATCAAGGCGCTTTAGCTAATTTAACAGCAGCAATTAATAGTGCAAACTCTAGTATTCAAAGTATGAATACCGAAGAGAAAGATGGACGTGTTTATTGTACATTTATTCGCTTAACCACCAAAAATCGTATTCAATTAGCTAATATTATGAAAAAAATCCGTATCATGCCTGATGTCTTACGCATCAGCCGTAACCGGAACTAAGTCATGAACTCAAAACGTTATGCTCGCATTCGTCAAGTTATTGCTATGCGCCAACCTGATTTGACGGTTTGCCTTGAAAATGTACATAAACCCCATAACATTTCTGCTGTCATCCGTACTGCTGATGCTGTTGGAATACCGGAAATTCATGCAATCTGGTACCAAAATAGTAGCAAAAACTTATCTGCCGCTGCAGCAGGCAGTAATCACTGGGTAAAAGTAAAAAGCCATACTACTATCGAAAATACAATCTCTAGCTGCAAAGCTGCTGGTATGCAAATCTTAGCTGCACACCTTACTAACAAAGCTGTCGACTTTCGGCAAATAGATTATACTCAACCAACCGGTATCATCTTAGGACAAGAACGAACCGGCATTTCTAAACGAGCTCTGGCGCTAGCTTATCATAATATTCTAATTCCTATGATGGGTATGGTACAGTCATTAAATGTCTCGGTTGCTTGTACTTTAATTCTTTATGAAGCGCAGCGGCAAAGACAGAATGCTAATATGTATGACAGCCGTTTTAGTCAGCTATCTGAAGAAGAACAAAAATGGCTGTTTGAGGGCGGTTATCCGGTTTTAGCCACCGTTTCAAAAAATAAAAGCCTTCCCCAGCCATTGATTAATGAACATAGTGAAATTGTTGCCAGTGATGCATGGTGGGCAGCAATGCAATCGACTAAAGTACCAGGTAAAAAACGCACTCTGGAGAATTAACCACATGAGGGGGAAATTGCTTGATGCTATTCCATTAACATCACTAAACGGTGTTGCTACAACGCAAGCAGAAAAACTCAATAAAATGGGGCTTCGTACTATCCAGGATCTCCTCTTTCATCTCCCCTTACGCTATGAAGATAAAACTCAGCTTTATGCTATTAGTGATGTTCAACTTGGCAGCTCGGTGACCGTATGCGGCGAAATATTACAAACTAAAATCATATTTGGACGTAAACGAATGATGACCAGCCAAATTAGTGATGGTTCTGGAACATTAACCCTACGGTTTTTTAACTTTTCTAGCGCAATGAAGAATAGTCTGGCAGTCGGCAAATATGTTATTGCTTATGGTGAAATCAGGCGTGGCAATTTAGGCCCAGAAATTATTCATCCTGAATATAAAATCAAACCAAATGCTGATCATATTGAATTGCAAGACACATTAACGCCAATTTATCCAACGACCGAAGGAATACGTCAAATAACTTTACGCAAACTTATCGATCAAGCGTTAACGCTACTTGATACCTGCGCGATTAACGAGTTGATACCGCCCCCGTTTAATCAAGGGTTGATAAGCTTACCCCAAGCCATTCAAACACTTCATCGTCCTTCTCCCGATATCCCACTGAATATACTTGAAAAGGGCGAGCATCCAGCGCAACGCCGGTTAATATTCGAGGAATTATTAGCCCATCAATTAAGTATACTAACGGTTCGAACTGAAACGCAGCGATTTTCAGCTCAGCCGCTAGCCGCAGAAAACAATTTAAAACTAAAATTGCTGGCACGGCTACCCTATACACCAACCAAAGCTCAACAACGTGTTATCAATGAAATTGAATCAGATCTTGCTAAAGCAACCCCTATGATGCGTTTAGTGCAAGGTGATGTCGGTTCTGGTAAAACATTAGTGGCTTTATTTGCCGCAATTCGTGCTATCGCACATGGTAAACAGGCAGCACTAATGGCACCAACCGAATTATTAGCAGAACAACATAGTAATACCTTTCGGCAATGGTTAGAACCACTTGGTATCCAAGTCGGTTGGTTATCAGGTAAACAAAAAGGAAAATCCAGACTGATCCAACAAGAAGCTATTGCACGAGGCGAAGTAGCAATAATAATTGGTACCCATGCAATTTTCCAGGAGCAGATTGAATTCAACTCATTAGCATTAGTGATTATTGATGAGCAACATCGCTTTGGCGTACATCAACGTTTGGCACTATGGGAAAAAGGCCAACAGCACGGAATTTATCCTCATCAATTAATCATGACAGCAACACCGATCCCACGTACTCTAGCTATGACAGCTTATGCGGATCTGGATAATTCAATTATTGATGAATTGCCGCCAGGCAGAACTCCTATTACAACGGTTGCCATTCCTAATACCCGTCGCAATGAAATTATTCAACGTGTGAAAAAAGCCTGCCAAATAGAAAAGCGACAAGTTTATTGGGTATGTACATTAATTGATAACTCTGAAGTACTTGAAGCACAAGCAGCTCAAGCGACACAAGAAGAGCTCGCACGCTCATTGCCCGAATTAAATATTGGCTTAGTTCATGGGCGAATGAAATCTGCTGAAAAGCAAAAAGTGATGGCAGATTTTAAAGCCAATACGCTACAACTATTAGTCGCAACTACGGTTATTGAAGTAGGAGTAGACGTGCCAAATGCCAGTTTAATGATTATTGAAAATCCAGAACGTTTGGGGCTTGCTCAGTTACATCAACTAAGAGGGCGTGTTGGCAGGGGGACTATTGCCTCACATTGTGTTTTACTTTATAAAACTCCACTCACTTATACGGCTAAATTACGTTTGCAAGTGCTTAGAGATAGCAATGATGGTTTTATCATTGCACAAAAAGATTTAGAAATTCGTGGTCCAGGAGAGTTGTTAGGTACTCGCCAAACAGGAAATGCAGAATTCAAAATAGCTGATTTAATGCGCGATCAAGACCTATTACCTGAAATCAGAAACACCGCACAATATTTGCAACAACATTATCCCGATCATAACAAGGCCCTGATTGAACGTTGGTTACCTGAACGTTCAAAATATAGCAACGCTTAATATCAATTAACCACACTAATTCCCGGCTGACTAAAAAACCGCTGAAAAATAGCGGCTCTATCTACGTTAAAAGATGCCATCCATCTTACCCATTCATTATTGGGCTAGGAAAAATGGGTAACCATAGATAAAATTTAATAATTAATGCATTAATAATGTCAATAAAGAAAGCACCAACCATTGGCACAACAAGAAAAGCCAAATGAGAAGGACCAAATCGATCGGTTACTGTCTGCATATTAGCAATCGCTGTCGGAGTTGCACCTAAACCAAAACCACAATGACCGGCCGCAAGTACTGCTGCATCATAACCTTTCCCCATAACAGGAAAGGTCACAAAAATAGCATATAGGCCCATTACAATTGCTTGGACTAACAAAATGATGAGCATCGGTATCGCTAACGAAGCCAATTCCCAAAGTTTTAAACTCATTAATGCCATTGCTAAAAAAAGTGACAAACTGACATTACCTAAAACAGAAACCGCGCGATCAAATACTCGGTAGAAACCGACCCAAGATAAGCTATTATTTAAAATAACCCCGGTAAATAAAACACAAACAAAAGTAGGTAAAGTAAACTGATAACTTTCCAAGAGCCACTGCGAAACAAATTTACCCACTACTATACAAATCGCAATCATGGCTAATGTTTCTATTAACACTAAAGAACTTATTACTCGCCCCGTTTGTGGCTTTTCAAATGCCATAGGGATTTCTTTATCATCCTCTAAATTTTGCGTAGTATCTGGTGTTTTCATATTACCAACCAAGAAGCGCGCTATAGGACCACCAATCAACCCGCCAAATACTAAACCAAATGTTGCACAAGCCATTGCAACTTCAGTCGCGCTTTGAAAACCATAATATTGGGTAAAAATTTTACTCCAAGCACCACCTGTTCCATGACCACCGGACAGGGTAATAGAACCGGCCAATAATCCCATCAATGGATCAAGACCTAATAACTTTGACAAGGCAATTCCGATTGTATTTTGCACAACAAGTAAACCAACAACCACAAAGATAAAAATAAGTAGCATTTTACCGCCTGCTTTTAAGCTAATCAAATTAGCATTTAGCCCAATTGTGGCAAAAAAAGCTAACATCATCGGCTCTTGCAGAGATAAGTCAAAGCTTATTCCCCAATCAAAAGTTGTTTTCAATAACAAAAGAACTAGTGCAACAAATAACCCACCGGCAACAGGTTCAGGAATAGTATATCTTTTTAAAATAGCGACCGATTGTACAAGTTTACGTCCAAGTAATAATACTAAAGTAGCAGCGACGAAGGCGCCATAGACATCCAAATGATACATTTGCGTACCTCATTTTATTGTTAATTTTTATGAAAAACTAAAATTAAGACGTTGTGAGTGTTAGGTAACAACACAAATAAGCTGGCTCATTGATTAAAGTTAATTTTTGCTTTCAATACAAGTGAAAACCTAAAAAATTTGATAAGACTGATAGCTCTATTAAAGTATACTCCAACAGATAAATGATTATTTTTTAAAGTCAGTCATTAAAATGTGCTATTTAACAGTTAAAACCTACCAATTATTCAGCCCATAGCTTTTAAAAATAAGCCATTAAACTCCGAAATATATTTATCTCATCCGCAACTATTTTTTGCTAGTGATCGGGAAAATTTCATTAGCCAAATAATTTCTTTTTACTTTAATATAAAGCAAATAGTTGATTACAGCATAAAGCAAAATTGTAACTAAGCAATTATGATAAAGAGGACACACGATTGCGCTGGCTAAAAAACCTCATTCTTTCGCTCCTTATCGTGATCATATTTACTTACCTGATCATACAAACTCAGTGGGGAGCAAAACAACTAAGTGATTTATTAAGTAAATATACCCAGTATGATATAAAAATTGGCGTTATCAGTCATCAACTAACTACGCCTGGTGAATTAGTATTACAAGATGTTACTATCCATAATAAACAAAATAGTTTTAACCTAAATGCCAAACAAATTACTTTTGAATTGCTCTGGCAAAAGATACTTACAAGCTCATGGTTACATCGGTTAGTTCTTACTGAAGGTCAATTAACCCTGCCACCGTCCGGTCAAATTTTGCTTTTCAACAGTAAAATATTACAATTAGAAAACATGAATGTTAATTATCGAATCCGCAATATCGATCTGCTAGCAACCAATATCACGGGTGGAATAACGCCCTGGCGACCAACTACTAATAACCCATTCGGAGAGGGCAATTTTCAATTTACCGCCCAGCAGTTTAAGCTTAATAACGTTCACTTAACAACCTTGCTTACAAAAGGAAGCTATAAAACCCATTCTCTTTTCATCGATGAACTTTCTAGTTATCTTAATAATGGCGTTATTAATGCCAATGCGATTAAATACACGGATCAAACACTTACTTTAGCAAAACTAATGTTAACCAATACGGGTTGGCAATGTTCTTCATCACTTGCCGAATTAGGCAATAAACTACGCGATATTAAAAAATTAACCATAAAAGAGCTGAATTTGACCAATAGCAATTTTCAAGGAAAAGATTGGGCCATTGCAGGCCTATCAGGTAAAGTGACTGACATCGTGCTTACAGCTGGAAATTGGAATAGTTCTAACAGTGAATTCAGTCTAAACATTGATGATTTAATATATAAAAACCAACAAATTAGCCAGCTTATCGCCGATATGACATTTACCGATGATATGCTGCATGTTAATCGTCTTTCAGGCTATTATGATAAAGGGATTTTTAACATCGAAGCAACTTGGCATACCAAACAGCAATCTATCAATATTATTAATGCCCAATTAGCAGGAATACGTTATCAATTACCGAATGATTGGTTTAATTTTTTTAAATCACCAGTCCCCAATTGGCTCACTTCATTACATATTACCAATTTTAAATTAAGTAATTCTTTACTTATGGATATTGACACCCATTTTCCCTTTGAATTGACTGATGTTAATGGTTATTTAACGAATATGGATTTGATCCAACAACAAAAATGGGGATTTTGGCAAGGAAAAGGGGCCTTCAATGCTAATAGTGGTACACTCAACCAAATTATGTTACGAGGACCTTTTATAGAAATTTCTTCGCATAGTGATCATTCTTTTACTGTCGAACTCAATACCAATGTAGAAAATGGTTTAGTAAAATTGACCACTAATGTTGAACAACAAACCAATGAAGAGCCTTTTTCATTATCTGCGAAAGGAATAAATGTTGATTTAGCGATATTAAATCAGTGGGGATGGAAAAATTTACCCATACAAACATTAGCGGATTTCAATTTTACATTGAAAGGCAACTTATTGGCCAATCCGATTTCTCAAACATTGGAAGGAGAACTATACTACCAAATCCCTAACGGAGAAAGAAAGAATTACACTATGATTACAGGTGAAGTGACGGCACCAAAGGATGGTCAAATACCATTGACGACAACTAATAAAGAAAACCTTTAGTCACACCAATTAGCGGTCAATTTCAACATTAGTGGCAAGGAAGCCAGATTTTTACCATCAGCTAAAACCATGTAAGTGCCTGTAAATAACGAAGCGTGATCACTTTTATTACTGCCAATATCAACATCCAACTCCAATACCGCCTGGTATCCTCTGGCTAGTCTATCTAAAGCACCCAGCATATTACAAAGATCAGCGACGACATTTGGGCGCCCAACAATCGATTTATGATAACGAATATGCCCATCAACCAAAATAATATCACCACCAAGCTGTCTTTCTTGTAGTAATAACCAAATAAGCCGCCATTCGGTTAAAGTGGCTAATGAAAACTGACTACCAGCAAAAATGATATGATGGGGATTTTGATTTCTCGCTTCAGACATACTGGTGATAAAACTCTGACCAGCATACTGCACACTATTTTTATTCCCACCTTTTCACAAAGGAATTTTTTCATGCCATATTTTTTGTAATTCATTACACCAATCGGGTCTACGCAGAATTTTATCCAGCGTTTGCACCTTTTTTATCATTAAGAAATGCTTCACTGTTGTAAGAAGCTGGCTAGCAATAGGGCCTAGATTTTTAAAGCCTAAACAACGAAAAAAAGGAACAACTTCCTCACGTACACTAGAAACAATTCTTTTTACCCCTTCTTGATGTGCAACAGATTCCAATACCATGGCAATCAGTTTCCCTAATCCTTTGCCTCACATACTAGGATGGACAGATAAAAAACGAATAGCACCTTCGTCATCGACATTAATATATAAACGACCAATTGCAGGTATTTGACCTGCTTCATTAACTATCATCTGATGATGAGCGGCCGAATCATAGCCATCTTTTTCAGAGTCGGGTGGTTGATGGAAAGGTTTACGCAATATCTCCCAACGAAACTGATAATAATTTTTAAAATCGGCTTCTGTTCTTGGTATTCACAGATGATACATAAAATATCCTCCTTTTAATAAATAATGGCAAAGTTTATAACTAAACCTGCAAGTAAAATGTTACTGGACCAATATTCGTTAAATTAATTTGCATATCCACAGCAAACTGCCCTGTTTCTGCTTTTATTCCTCTCGATCGATACTACTCAATAAAATAATGATATAGGGCACTGGTTTTATCTGGAGCCCCACTATTGGAAAAGCTAGGTCTCATTCCTTTTTTAGTATCAGCCGTTAAAGTAAATTGCGAAACAACCAACAAACTTCCGCCTACTTGCTGAACACTCAAATTCATCTTAATCCTACTTATCGTTAACAATACGATAACTAATAATTTTTTCACACAACCATTTAGTTTTTTTCTCATTATCTTGTTTTTCAATAGCTAAAAAAACCAATAAACCTTCTGCAATTTGCCCACGCATTGCTCTTCAACCATCACATTAGCCTGGGTCACACGTTGAATTAAGGCGATCATAAAAATCCTGTATAAGAACTAAAATAACATTACACTAAGTACTGTTTCTGTATATAGAATAATTACTACTTTGCCCGGGATGCTGAAATCATAGTTAGCAAAATATCTTGCGACGGTATTTTTATCTGTAACATGCCAGCTTTTAATACCAAACTGTTTTGCTGCAGTAATATTTTCTTGTGTATCATCAAAAAATAGTGTCTTTAGCAGCAAACCTATCTGATTGTAAAACATATTTATAGATTGCCAGATCTGGTTTACGCATTCCAAGATCTTGCGACAAGTAGAGAAAATCTGAAGAAGCTGCGATTTCAGGATAATGGCAGGGCCAATAATTTTGATGTAAACGATTTGTATTAGATAAAATAACCACCCCGTGGCCTTGCTGACGTAAACGCGTCATAATTTCTATGACATCATAACGTAATGAAGATATCATTCCATCCCAGTGCAAATTCTTCAAAACTTAAAGACAAACCTAATTTTTCATTAGTGATTTCAGTAAATTCAAAGTCAGAAATTTTATCACATTCATGTAGTTTGACTGCTTCGTCTAGCCCAAATTTTTGGGCCAAACTTACGATAGGGATGTCACTTAGTTCACTCCACACCTGTAGAGCAAGATTAAAGTCGATATTAATAATTACTACCCATATCGAAAATATACAGCATAAATTTTCTCCATAGTGACGGTTTAGCTTTACTACATCATTATTAAAATGCTTAAACAGAAGAAAATCATTTGTTATGATAAATAAAAAATATTTGTCATAATTATTAAATTAATTTATTCAAAACAAGATAAATTCAATACAATCAAAATAAATTTAAAACTAATCAATAACCATATTAAAAATATACACACGAATATTAATTTTTATAGCAAAAAATAACTTTTATTTCTAATAATCATTAAAGTATTATATAAAAATATTTATTACTACTTGTTTAGATATGAATGTTTAAAAAACATGTTGATATTTTGCTAGAATTTTAAAACTAGCGATTAAAACACTAAAAACAGTAAAAGACTTAATATGCTAGCAAAAATACCAATTTATTATTTTTATACCATAACCCCCATTTAACAATTAATATATTGTAAATTTAAAATTAAAAAAAGAAAAACATAATCGAGTAATCCTAATACATAACTCTCTAACCTGCTTATATGCAACAATAAATACTGGCTTGATAAATAACTTCTCGATTTAATTAAAAGAGTGATTGTAACACTAATTTCACCAATCAAATAATAAGTCATATCATATTGTTAAATAATTACATTAGGGAAAATAACTTAGTTTATTACTTGTAATTTTTTACATTTTATTAAAAGATTACATGCTTTAGTTTGCTGGCTAAAACATTTAAACTATTTACTTAATTTTAATAATTATCATATGCAAAAACTTACCATAGATATTATTGACGCTATATTTTTTACTTAAACTTATCCGCTTTTTACCATTATTAATGGCAATACAAGTCAAATATAAAATGGACTGCTATTTTTGATATTTTTAGTCATACGATTATATAATAACACTTAATTTTAAAATTATTAATCTTTAATTACAATATGAACATATATTATCAATAATATAATTTTTATTAACATAAAAAATAGCAAAAATTTATTTTATATATTATTTAAATAAAAAATTTTATCATTACTTTTATTATTAATTAACTGGAAAAATCACAAAAATTCTATAAGAATAAAAATACTAAATTAACAATGATTATTAAAGCTATATTATATTTTTGAGCATAATAGAAATTTATAGATTCAAATATTGAATATAACTTGGTTATTAATATATTCCTAATATAACTAAATATTAATAAATCAAAAATTTATATTTAATAATAATCACACTCAACTAAAGGAGTTATAATAATGAATATAAGCACAATGGGTAACGGTTTTACTGTGTTTTTTAGATTGTTCGATAATATCTTTAAAACAGATAATAGATTCGAAATGAACATAACAAGTTCTACAGGAAAATAATTAAAAGCTTATTCATTCTATGGAGAAAAAGCAGAATATACTAAACTCGAAATTGATAATTCAGCAGGAACAATCGTCCTGAATTTTATTATCCAACGCAAAGATAATTATGAGGTTATTTCCACTGGCTACGGAATAGTTAAATATGATGATATTGATGAAAAGTTAGAAGTTTTAGATTTTAAAGCAGAAAATAGAAAAGTTATTGTACTTCATTTAACTAATCCATCTAACCAATGCTTTAATCTTGAAATTAAGCGAAGCAATTAATTCAATCAACTCTAAAAAATTTGCTAATAACAAGATATAAAACATATTTAAATATAAATTGTAAACCACGTTCTTTATAGTTCATTTTATATAATAAATGTAAATTAAACAAAGGTGTTAAATAACACCTTTGTTTAAATTAAAAACCTAACAATTTTATTTAAACTTCTTTATTTCTATAAGCACGACGGCGGTCGTTCTCTGTCAAATAACGTTTCCTCAAACGAATTGATTGCGGAGTAACTTCCACTAATTCATCATCATCAATAAATTCTAATGCCTGTTCTAATGTCTTTTTAACCGGAGGGGATAAAGTTGTCGCTGCATCTGTCCCTGATGCACGGATATTGGTCAATTTTTTACCAGTTAAACAATTCACCGTTAGATCATTAGAACGAGAATGGATACCAATGATTTGTCCTTCATACACTTCAGCACCATGACCAAGGAATAATTTACCGCGATCTTGCAAACTATAAAGCGCATAAGCTACTGCTTTACCTTGACCGTTTGAGATCATAACGCCATTTTGTCGACGGCCAATTTCACCAGGTCTCACATCATCATAGTGACTAAAAGTTGCATATAGCAAACCGGTACCTGATGTCATTGTCATAAATTCTGTCCGAAAACCGATTAAGCCTCGGCTTGGAATAAAACAATCAAGTCGCACTCGACCTTTTCCATCTGGCAAAATATCACGTAGTTCACCTTTACGTTCACCTAATGCCATCATAACATCGCCTTGGTGCCGCTCTTCAATATCTAAGGTAACTTGTTCAAAAGGCTCCTGTTTACGACCCTCAAAATCACGGAAAATAACTTTTGGTCGAGAAACGGCTAATTCAAAACCTTCACGGCGCATATTTTCAATTAATACCGAAAGGTGAAGCTCACCACGACCGGAAACACGGAAAGCATCGGGATCTTCAGTCTCTTCTACCCGTAATGCAACGTTATGCACTAACTCTTTTTTCAAGCGATCTAAAATTTGACGCGAAGTAACATATTTCCCTTCAAGACCACAAAACGGTGACGTATTAACACAAAAATACATACTCACCGTTGGCTCATCAACTGCCAGCGCTGGCAACGCTTCAATATTATTTGGATCACATAACGTATCGGAGATATTTAATTCGCCAAGCCCCGTCAAAGCGATAATATCACCCGCCTCAGCAATTTCAGAATCGATACGCTCTAATCCTAAATGTGTCAATACCTTACAAACCTTACCACTACGTGTTTTGCCTTCACTATTAACAATAGTGACGGTTTGGTTAGGCTTCACTGCACCACGCTTAATACGACCAATGCCAATAACACCCAGATAATTATTGTAATCAAGCTGAGAGATTTGCATTTGAAAAGCGCCAGCCAAATCAACCTGTGGAGGAGAAACATATTTTACAATGGCTTCATACAGTGGTGTCATATCCTGCACCATATCATTGTAATCTGTTCCAGAGATACCATTTAAAGCAGATGCGTAAATGATTGGAAAATCAAGTTGCTCATCAGTCGCCCCTAAGTTGACAAACAGATCAAAGACCTGATCAACAACCCAATCTGGCCTTGCCCCTGGACGATCTATTTTATTGATCACTACAATTGGTTTTAAACCGTGAGCAAAGGCTTTTTGGCTAACAAAGCGGGTTTGTGGCATCGGGCCATCCATTGCATCAACCAAAAGCAACACACTGTCAACCATTGACATAACTCGTTCAACTTCACCACCAAAATCAGCGTGTCCTGGCGTATCAACAATATTGATTCGATAATCATGCCATTTGATGGCGGTATTTTTTGCCAAAATAGTAATGCCACGCTCTTTTTCCAAATCATTGGAATCCATTACACGTTCATCTAGGTTATTACGTCCACCAAAGGTGCCAGATTGTTGTAATAATTTATCAACCAGTGTTGTTTTTCCATGATCGACGTGTGCGATGATGGCGATATTTCTTAAATTTTCAATAGACACAAATTTTTACCATATTTTCTAACTGGAAAGGATTAAATGACTCTGGCCAAGCAGTGGCTTTGCCGGTAGGCATCTACACATATGCTGTTATTTTACACATAATATTGGCGGAGTGAAATAAATGTGAACTGTATCAACTTAAATAACTCTTAAGCAGTAGAGTAGTCACTAAAAGGCGCTTCTATTAATGCTCTAATTAGGCTAGTTTACCATGTATTTTTTATATTAATGGTTAAACTAGCGAAAACATTTAAATGAAGTAAACTTTTTTCTTTTAACAGATGTTTAAAATAACTTTACTGACAGCAATTATTTTAAACATATCAATAAAATCATTATTATTTAACGCACTAAAATTATCTTGTAAAACATTTAAAACAATCTTTCATGGTTTAATACTGATTGTATTTTGTTGTTTTGTTATAAATATATTTTTCTATTTATGACAACATTTATCAGATATTTAATAATCCATTCTTTTTTTCATCATTTACTTGAAAATGGAATTCTGCCAATGGCTTGATACAATACCTAATATCGTCGCCGCCTGCTAATTGCCGTAGTTCAGGCGTTGCTTCTGACATCGATAGTTCAGAAACTAAGATTTGAATGTCGGCTAAAAAAAGTTCAGCCGCTTTCTAGCGACTCAGTAAAAGAACCTCACGAGTAACATCAGCAGTAACAAAGGGGTTACCATCACGATCACCGCCCATCCAAGAAGTAAAACGAATCAAATCAGTATCAACAGGTAAATTAATTGCTAAACTGGTTTCACGCTGTTCATTAAATTCACGTAAAAAAGCGGGAACACCATCCCATAATGAATTTTCAACAACGGCAAATTCCTACTTAGCTTCATCAATCGGCGTAGGGCGATTTTTTCGAATTTCATCAGGAGACCAACACTGGGCAATTAACTGACGTAAACGTCGCATGATATTATTACGTTCATAATCCACTAAATCATCATGATCTAACTGAGCTAAACAGGTATTCACTTCAATCAATTTGTGAATTAAAGTACGGCGTGCAATTTCCGTTGGATGTGCGGTTAATACTAATTCAATCGATAATTGCTCGATCGCTTTGATGATGATCGCCTTATTATTAAATCGTTGTTCTTTCAAACGAGCAAAAAGATTAGCCAATACCTCATACTAGCTGCTTTACCATGAAGAGAAATACTATAATATTGTTCTGCGACATTGGCTAAATTGAGAAATTGATTAAATGCCCTGGCTACCGGAAACAGTTCATCATTAGAGATGATTCTGTAATGTTTTCAATAAAGCTTGTCGCTGTGCTTTATTTCCTGCCCAGGAAGGATTTTGACAATTTACGGATAGATTCTACTTTATCTAACATATCCTTACCTAAAGCATTTTTAATCGTATCATCTAACAACTTACCTAACATACTCACATTACTACACAATCGCGGAATATTGTTGAACCATAAAACTCTCTAACCTTCACCGTCCAAAAGTTTATTTATTCATATTTAAGTTTAGAAAGCTTTATTAGCAGATATTTCTCACTCTAATAACAGAATCGCCAAATAATAATATTCTTTTATGATATAATGGATATTAGCTTTACCAGCAAACCTAAACATATATCAAAAGTATGGCATCTTTAAAAAATTCTATGATTGACTTAATTGCCCCGACAAAGATTATTTCAGTTCAAAGCGGGGAGCAATTCAACGAAAGTAGTAAATAAAGGGCTTGCTAGCCACAATGCTTAACTGTTCAGCCCACCTTGGCAAACTAAACAGCGAAATAATCCCTCTATTTTTATTGACTATAGATACACGGGTGAAGTACACCGACTATGCCATTATTATCGTGATCAAAGTAATTGTGATAAACGATTAAGATCCGACTGAATTGCGCCCGCTGTCACATCACGCCCTGCACCTGGCCCTCTTATTACCAGTGGATTATCACGATACCAACGACTCTCTATAGCAAAAACATTGTCACCTGGTAACAGCGCTGCTAATGGATGCTCAGGCAAAATAGCTTCAACTCCAACTTTGGCACGATTTTTAGCGGCATCAAAACGAGCCACATAACGCAACACCATGCCCATCTCCTGAGCAGCTTGCAAACGTTGCGCCATTTGTTCGTTAATCACCATACTATTTTTAAAAAACTCATTCAGATCACCAGTTGCCGCTTCGACAGGCACTAGTGACTCAACCCGTACCTGTTCAGGTTCAATTTCATAGCCAGCTTCACGGGCCAAAATGATCAAATTACGCATGACATCTTGTCCTGAGAGATCAACTCGCGGATCTGGCTCGGTTAAACCTCGCAGCCAAGCTTGCTTAACTAACTGATTAAACGGTAGCGTGCCATCAAATTGTGAGAATAACCAAGATAAGGTACCAGAAAAAATACCACTAATAGAAAGGATATTATCACCACTCTCTTTTAAATCACGGACCGTATAATTAACTGGTAATCCCGCACCGACTGTCGCATTATAAAGCCAGTAGCGACCCGTTTTGGCAAAAGCATCACGTATCTGACGGTAATCGTCACTCACCAGAGTGCCGGGGATCTTATTGGCACTGATAACATGAAAACCATAACTAGCAAAATCAAGATAGCTTTTTGCCACCCCCTCACTGGCCGTTATATCAAGCACAACCAGATCATCAAACGGATGTTCTCGCATCCAGAGAAAAAGCGCTTCATCTTGATATATTGTTGCTTCATGATCAAAAAAAGCTAATACTCGACTTGGATCAATACCTTCATAATTTAACAGGCTACGACAACTATCGATGACCCCGGCGAGAATAAACTCAAAATCACTACGGGCTGAAATAATTTTTTGCTCAGTGGCAAACAATTCCAACCAGCGAGAACCAATATTACCTTTGCCAAACAGAACTAATCCAATACGTTTTTCCGCCCGAAATAAGCTCTGATGTAATCCCTGGATCAAATGTGATGTTTGAGTTGCACGTAACACAGCCACCAGGCTAATTTCTTCTTCCGAATGCCAAATAAATTCAACGGGTTGATCTTTTAATTGCTGATAAAAACGATGACTATGTAACGGATTTTTACCAACACCGGCCCCAACAAGAGCAACCAAAGAAAAACGATCACGTAATGATAATTTTTCTGCTACCGCCATCTCCTTCAATATCTCCAGTGCACTAACGGCAACTTCAGAGGTATAACATAATTGGATCAATTTACGATCGGGATGTAACCCTGTGGCTAATGGGCGCAACTGACTCCGTTTAAGCAACAAATCGATATCTTTATAGTGTTGACTAAAATTTTGCTGGCTGGCTAGGATTAGTTCGACCAGACAAACATCATCATGGCTAGTAACAATTTTTACCCCTGTACCTGAAGCTAACACCCGCTCTATTTTTGTCGAACCCTGTTCAGGCTGATAACTACATCTCAGTTGTAAGTCAATATTAGTGACCGAAATTGGCTGTAATGTGCGAGTATGAAGCACCGGTGCCGCTAAACGCGCTAATTCACTAGCTTCATCAAGACGTAATAATGGCAGTAAACAGGCATCTTTGACTTTGCGTGGATCAGCGCTGTATACACCAGCAACATCACTCCAAATGGTTACTTTATTGACGCCCGCCAATGCCCCCACTTGTGTTGCTGAATAATCACTACCATTACGCCCTAATAATACCGTTTTACCTTGTTTATTTTGGGCAATAAACCCTGTCACCACCAAACGTTTATTAGTGTGTTGTTGCAAAAGTTGTTGTAACAATGGGCGTGAGAGGGTTTCATCTACTTGTGGTTGAGCGGCAAATTCTGCCCGCAAGAAAAGCCGTGCATCTAACCAATGACTTGGCAAACCAAATTGTTCCAAGACTGCGGACATTAAACGTGCAGACCAAATTTCACCATGGCCAACAATTTCTGCATAGCTATCATCAATCGGTTGATCTAATAAGGTGCTTAAACGCTCAAAATCAGTTAAAAATGCTAACTTTATTATGCGGGCTTTTTTCTCAGGTAACAAACCAATAATCAGATCCTCTTGGTAACGGCGGATTTCCTGCTGTACCTGATGGGCTGCAATACGATCACTTTGACTTAATTTGAGCCAATCAATTAATTGATTAGTTGTTGTCCCTGCCGCAGATACCACCATTAAATCACCTGGCTGGCTATAATTTGCCATGATATTAGCGACTCGCTGATAACATTTGACATCCGCCAGACTACTACCACCAAATTTATGTAATTGACGATGGTGATATTTTACTGCCCCCGCTGTCATTGCATTCATGATAAAAATTACCTCTTCGCTCCCAACTGAAATGCGTTATCCAAATCTTCAATCAAATCCTAACTATCTTCAATAATTACGGAAAAATTTAATAAAATTTTTTATGGCAGTAGCTAGCTTATAAATCAAATAATACCCGGCTCATATAGCACTGAACTTATGACAAATAGTTAATATTGATGGTTTATATAACATAACATTTATTAGTTAAAAAATTTGAAAAGATAATCAAATATAATCAATTGGACATAAAGATGTTAATACCTCTAAAAATCCAAAATGCTTTACGTTTAAAGCAAGTAGTGGGATAATTATCAATATCAAATACGAGAATAAACGATAGAATATTAGAAACTTAGTTAAACAAATTTTTGCCAATTAAGACTGTATTTATACAGCAACAAATAAATTAAACTTTTCTATTGATTGACTTAACTTAAGGTATCCCATGGCTGAGTGGAATGGTGATTATGTTAGCCCTTATGCTGAACATGGTAAAAAAAGCGAGCAAGTAAAAAAGATCACAGTATCTATCCCATTAAAAGTACTTAAAATCTTGACAGATGAACGTACTCGTAGACAAATTAATAACTTACGCCATGCGACAAACAGTGAATTGCTATGTGAAGCATTTTTACATGCGTTCACTGGTCAACCCTTACCAAATGACGATGATTTACGCAAAGAACGTGATGATGAAATTCCAGAAGCAGCAAAAATAGTTATGCGCCAAAGAGGTATTGATCCAGATACATGGGAATATTAATTATTTCCCTTATTCTTGAAACATTAAGCCACTAAAACTATTTATAAAAATAGTCTTTATTTAACTGTTTGTTGCTTCAATAATTTTAGTTTTATATAAAAGTAACACTACGATATTAAGCGCAGTATTACTCTTATATCGTAAGCACGATTTTCTTACTTCATTAAACCATTATTACTTTTTCATGCCTGGAATATTGAATCGCTGCTTGAAGCGATCAACACGGCCACCGGAAGCCACATCACGCTGTTTACCTGTATAGAATGGATGACACTTACCACAAACATCCAAATTCAAATTATGATTAACAGTTGATTTAATTTTCATTACATTACCGCAAGAACAAGTCGCAGTAACTTCTTCATATTTAGGATGAATACCTTTTTTCATAGGAAAACCTCTACTTAGGCCGTATCGCTATCTAACCCCCACCGTTAGACACCATACGTCAAATCGATTAAGAATAGTGTTTAGTAATAATCAAAATTACTAACAAAGGTAGTGGATCATACAGAAAATCTGTTTATAGCACAATGAAATCTAGTCAAATAATGTGATACCCTATCTTTTATGTCTTATAAATAACATCTATGATAATTACTTGGAACACTAATAATGACTATTGTTCAAGTGGCGCTCCCTGTTCCGCTAATGCGCGCTTTTGATTACCAATTACCGAGTAATCTTCCTTTACCACAGAAAGGCTGTCGGGTACAGGTAACGTTTGGTAAGCGCATGGCCTTAGGCATTGTATTAGCATATAGCCATAAAAGTAAACTCAGTGGCGAACAATTAAAAACCATTGAACAAGTGTTAGATCAAGAATCGTTATTTTCTGACAGCTTATGGTCGTTATTACTTTGGGCTTCGCAGTATTATCATCACCCAATTGGTGAAGTGCTATTTCACGCGCTACCGGTATTACTCCGGCAAGGCAAAGCCGCAGCATTTTCCCCGCTATGGCAGTGGCAGATCACAGAACAAGGTAAAATTTTTGCGCTAAACCAGCTTAAACGAGCGCCAAAACAACAACAGGCGCTGGCATTACTACAGCAACATCCCCTTTATCGTCATCAAATAACAGAAAATGAATTGAGTGAAAATGCGTTACAAGTATTAAAAAAGAGAGCATTAATTCAACTATTACCCATCCAACCAAAAATGGGAAATTGGCATGCTGATTTTCACATTTGTGGCGAAAAACAAAAACTCAATTTAGAGCAATCAACGGCTGTAGGGGCAATAAGTTCTCAACCAACATTTACGCCTTGGTTATTAGTCGGGATCACCGGTTCTGGTAAAACAGAAGTCTATCTAAGTGTAATTGAAAATGTTTTAGCACAAGGTAAACAAGCATTAGTTCTCGTTCCAGAAATTAGTCTTACTCCGCAAACTATTCAACGATTTAGTGAACGATTTAATGCTCCCGTTGATGTACTACATTCAGCACTAAATAATAGTGAACGACTGGTTGTCTGGTTACGCGCGCAAAAAGGATACAATGCTATTGTGATTGGTACTCGCTCAGCATTATTCACTGCTTTTGCAAATCTTGGCTTAATCATTATTGATGAAGAACACGATAACTCTTATAAACAACAAGACGGGTGGCGTTATCATGCCCGTGATCTGGCTGTTTTGCGAGCCAAAAAAGAGAACATTCCAATCATTATGGGTACCGCAACACCTTCGTTAGAAAGCCTGTATAATATTGAGCAAGGAAAATATCACCGTCTAGATTTAACTCAAAGAGCCGGTAACGCCAAACCAGCAAGCCAACATTTACTTGATTTAAAAGGCCAACCATTAAAATATGGTTTGTCAAAACCATTAATTCAGCGTATTGAAGAGCATTTGGCAGCGAATAACCAAGTGATGCTATTTTTAAATCGCCGCGGCTATTCGCCAACTTTAATTTGCCATGATTGTGGCTGGATTGCCGAGTGTTTACGTTGTGATCACTACTACACACTACACCATCATCAACGTCAGCTAAGATGTCATCACTGTGATAGTCAACTACCAATCCCGATACAATGCTCACACTGCGGCTCAACTCATCTACTCCCTGTTGGTTTAGGTACTGAACAACTGGAAGAGGCAATTAACCAGCTTTTTCCTAATATACCGGTTACCCGGATTGATAGAGATACAACTCGACGTAAAGGGGCATTAGAAAAACAATTAGCCACCGTCTATACAGACGGTGCTCGCATCCTGATCGGTACACAAATGCTAGCTAAGGGACACCATTTTCCTGATGTTACCCTGGTTGCCTTATTGAATGTAGATGGTGCACTTTTTTCCAGTGATTATCGAGCGACAGAAAGATTTGCTCAACTCTATACCCAAGTATCGGGACGGGCTGGCCGAGCAGGGAAGCATGGCGAAGTGATCCTGCAAACCTACCATCCTGAACATCCATTATTATCTACATTATTAGAAAAAGGATATAACGAATTTGCTATAGAAACGCTAGCGGAACGACGAGAGGTTTTTTTACCACCACATAGCAGTCATATTATGATCCGTTCTGAAGATCATCAGAACCAGTCTGCGCCAGATTTTTTAAACAAAATCCGCCAATATATAGAACAACATAATATGCACGATCCACAACTTTGGTTAATGGGCCCTATACCTGCAATCCAAGCTAAGCGGGCTGGCCGTTTCCGTTGGCAATTACTACTACAACATCCTTCGCGATCTTTTTTACAACAATTTCTCTCGCGTATATTACCTGAAATTAGGGCATACCCTGAAAGTCGGAAAGTAAAATGGAATATTGATGTTGATCCGACTGAAAATTAGTCGTTGTTATTAATCAACGACTTTACACTAACACCTATTGATGCAAATAAAAGTAGCTTTGTGCGAAGCCACTCTATAAATAAATTTAAACAAACTATTCAGACAAATTTATTTACAAATTTTGTTAGTAAAGTGCTTAGAATAGATAAATACATTAATTAAATAGACTCAGTTGGACATTAAAGTGTGTGAGGTGGAAGTATGGAACAAAAGATAACTAACCATAGCGCAACCATGAAGGATATTGCTAACGCAGCAGGCGTATCTACCGCAACGGTTTGCAGAGCACTCACTAACCCAGCTCAAGTTTCAGCCCAAACGCGCCAGATAGTTGAACAAACTGCGTTGGAAACCGGTTATAATGCCTATTGTATGACAAAAAATGGTAAATTCAGCCAACCTAAAACTATTTTTGTAGTTATACCTGATATTACCAATCCTACTTGTCCTGATATTATTAGCTGAATTGAGCAAGTCGCTGCTGAACAGGGATATATGGTACTGATTGTGACTGCAAGCATTACCAAAACACCAAAAACCACTTATCGATATATTTATCAGTAAACAAAGCGCAATTTTTTGCCATAATGATATTATGGCTATTGGTGCTATCATGGCAGGCCACACGTATGGGTTAACATTACCAAGGGACTTGTCTATTATTGGATTTGGCAATCTCAGCTTTGCACAATATAGCGAACCCGTTATTACTACAATCGAGCAACCTCGCTTTGAAATTGGTCACAAAGCAATGTTACTACTTATAGCCAAAATTCAGGGTCAGGGCATGAATAATAGCTCAAAATTGCTAGACCGCCATTTAGTTATCTATAATAGTGTTTGTCCACCTAAAAACTAGTCAAAAGTGATTAGGTTAAGTAACATATAATAAATTAATGTAACTTTTTTATTAATCGCGAATTGAAAAGTGGCACAAAAAGATTACGTAAGACGAGGACGTACAACGTCCCGTAAAAATAAACATGCAGGCAAGAAAAAATCAAATCAAGGATTGCCGAAAACAACCCTTGCTGCTGCGATTGTCATCGTCGTTATCTTTATAGGCGGCTTATATTACATTACGCAAAATAAAGGTGTCCCTGTACTTAACAGAGCATCTTCACCTAATATAAATCAGCAAGCCAGTAGCCTACCACCAAAGCCTGAAGAACGGTGGCGTTACATAAAAGAGCTGGAAAAGCGGGGCACTGATCTACCGGACTTTAACCGCTCACCAAAATCAAATATTAATAACACCACCGAATTAACCCATGAGCAGCGTCAACTACTTGAGCAGATTGATGCGGACAGACGCGGTCCTATTACTAATTTATCTGAAGTGCCAAATAATGATAATGTCCCTCGCTCACGAGTTATTATTAATGGCCCGCCAATAGAATCACCTCTGCGACTAAAACCAGAGCCACAGTCCAAACAGCCAACTAATAGCGAGCAAAAAATATTGGTACAATGTGGTTCATGTAAGTCTCTGGAACAAGCAGAATCGATCAAAGCTAACCTTGCATTCTCAGGTTTAGAAAGCAGAATTAGCTCGGCAGAAGGTTGGCATCGTGTCGTACTTGGACCATACAGCAAAGAAGCAGCAGAGAAAATACGTGACAGAGCCAACTCTGTCAGTATATCCGGCTGCATTCTTCGTACTAATAAGGGTTGAAAAATCATTATTATCCCCCATTTACATCTCTAATAGCGTAAATACAGACTTTTTATTGTAATAAAAAACCTAAAAAGTATATTTACATACTCTCAAATAAAATAACCAAGGGCTGACTCATGACTACAATCGTAAGTGTTCGCCGTTATGGCCAAGTCGTAATTGGTGGTGATGGACAGGCGACGATGGGTAATACCGTCATGAAAGGCAACGTCTGTAAAATACGCCGCCTTTATAAAGAAAAAGTTATCGCGGGCTTCGCCGGCGGTACTGCTGATGTATTTACACTGTTTGAACTTTTTGAACGAAAATTAGAGCTTCACCAAGGGCACTTAACGAAAGCCGCAGTCGAGCTAGCTAAAGATTGGCGTACTGATCGTATGCTGAGAAAGCTTGAAGCGCTTTTAGCGGTTGCTGATGAAAACAGCTCATTGATCATCACAGGCAATGGTGATGTTATTCAACCAGAAAATGATTTGATTGCCATTGGTTCTGGTGGCCCCTATGCCCAAGCCGCAGCTCGAGCCATGTTAGAAAATACAGAAATGAGCGCACGTGATATTACAAAAAAAGCGTTAAATATAGCTGGTGATATCTGTATTTATACTAACCATAAATTTAACTTTGAAGAACTGCCTTCAAAATCGTAAGGATTTAAACATGTCTGAAATGACGCCTCGTGAAATTGTCAGTGAATTAGACAATCATATTATTGGTCAAGACAAAGCAAAACGTTCTGTCGCCATTGCGCTACGTAATCGTTGGCGTCGTATGCAACTCGATAAAGCATTGCGCCAGGAAGTCACACCGAAAAATATTTTGATGATTGGTCCGACTGGTGTGGGTAAAACTGAAATTGCCCGCCGACTAGCAAAACTGGCTAACGCTCCTTTTATCAAAGTAGAAGCAACAAAATTTACTGAAGTCGGTTATGTAGGTAAAGAAGTTGACTCGATTATCCGTGATTTGACTGACGCGGCCGTAAAAATGGTACGTCTGCAATCGATAGAAAAAAACCTTTACCGTGCAGAAGAGCTGGCGGAAGAACGTATTCTTGATGTTTTATTACCACCAGCTAAAAATAATTGGGGGCAACCTGATCCCCATGTAGAACTTTCCACAGCACGTCAATCCTTCCGCAAAAAACTCAGAGAAGGGGAGTTAGACGATAAAGAAATTGAAATTGAAGTGGCTACTACCCCAATGGGAGTTGAAATTATGGCTCCTCCTGGCATGGAAGAAATGACTAGCCAATTGCAATCTATGTTTCAAAATCTGGCAGGGCAAAAACATAAACCCCGTAAGATGAAGATCAAAGAAGCTTTCAAAATCTTGATAGAAGAAGAAGCAGCAAAACTGGTTAATCCTGAAGAACTAAAACAACAAGCAATTGATGCAGTTGAACAACATGGCATTGTTTTTATCGATGAAATCGACAAAATTTGCAAACGTGGGCAAACTTCTGTTCCAGATGTCTCAAGAGAAGGTGTACAACGTGATTTGCTACCTTTAGTCGAAGGCTGCACCGTTTCAACTAAACATGGTATGGTAAAAACTGACCATATTCTATTTATTGCTTCCGGCGCATTCCAAATTGCTAGTCCATCGGATTTGATCCCTGAGCTTCAGGGCCGATTACCGATCAGAGTTGAACTACAAGCGCTGACGACAGAAGACTTTGAACGTATTTTAACTGAACCGAATGCGTCTTTAACCATACAATACAAAGCCTTAATGGCTACCGAAGGTTTAAACATTGAATTTACCCCAGATGGCATTGGTAAAATTGCGCAGGCGGCATGGCAAGTCAATGAGAAAACAGAAAATATTGGAGCTCGTCGCTTACATACCGTGCTTGAGCGTTTGATGGAAGATATCTCTTTTGATGCCAGTGAACGTAATGGTCAAATTATTACAATTAACGCTGATTATGTCGCTAAGCATCTTGATGAGTTGGTTGCCGATGAAGACCTGAGTCGATTTATTTTATAATCTGCATCGTTGACTTTGCTGATTATAGTCTTGGATGGGGGGCTAAGTCTCCCGTTATTTTTATAACAACAAACTTGTGGATTAATTATATGAATTTAATCACATCAAGAAAACCTATACAAATAAAGGCATGGCTGGAAAGCTTACGCCCCAAAACTCTTCCGTTAGGTATTGCGCCGATTATAACAGGTTCTGCATTAGCATATTGGTCAGGTACTTTTACACTCTCTATTGCATTACTAGCTTTATTAACTGTAGCAGCATTACAAATTCTTTCCAATCTGGCGAATGATTATGGCGATGCAATCAAAGGCAACGATACCGAGGAAAGTTTAGGACCGTTCGAGGTATACAGAAAAGAATTATTAGCCTAGCCGAGATGAAAATCTCCCTAAAAATTACTATTTTTATAGCTTGTTTATTTGACTTAGCACTGATCATTGTCACTGCTAGAACGCCAAAGGATATCATTGGTTTTCTCATACTTAGGGTTATTGCTATAACCGCTGCTATCACTTACTACAGTGGGTAAAAAACCTTACGGATATCTGGGACTAGGTGATATTTCTGTACTAATTTTTTTGGCTGGTTGAGTGTAATTGGAACTTATTTATCTCCATACTAACCACTTTAACCTAATGACATTATTGCCAGCAACAGCTTGTGGATTACTATCAGTAGCAGTACTAAATATTAACAATATGCGCGATATAGATAATGATATTAAAGCAGGTAAGAACACCTTATCGGTTAGATTAGGCGCCAACAGGGCCCGCCAGTATCATGTTGCCATCATCTTAATTGCAATTTTCTGTTTTATACTCTTCATCCTGCTATATCTTCATCACTGGACAGGTTGGTTATTCGTGCTAGCTATACCGATATTATTTAAGCCATATAAAGAAAGTTATTCATGACACTAGCGCTGAAGGTATGAAAACTTTATTAGAAAATATGGTAAAAGCGGCGTACTGACAAACATACTATTTTCGCTAGGACTTATTTTAAATTAATTGTTGTAATATTGATTTTTCTCAGCGTTTTTATGAGCGATGTTTTTGCAAAAAATAACCGGAAAAGGATATACTGAACTTCCCTTGTACTTAAATAGACCAAAAGCCTATGAAATATGATACTTCCGAGCTGTGTGATATCTACCAAGAAGAGGTAAATGTGGTAGAACCTTTATTCTCTAACTTTGGTGGGCGTACTTCATTTTATGGTAAAATCGTGACAGTGAAATGCTTTGAAGATAACGGCATCATTTACGATTTACTAGAAGAACAAGGGGAAGGTCGAATCCTCTTAATCGATGGTGGCGGCTCTGTACGTAAGGCACTAATAGATGCTCAATTGGCAAAATTTGCCATTAAAAATCAATGGGAAGGTATTGTTATTTACGGCGCCGTACGTCAGGTTGATGAGTTAGCAGAATTAGATATTGGTATTCAAGCAATCACAGCCATTCCGGCAGGTTGTACTAGTGAGGGTATTGGCGAAAGCGATGTCCGAGTTAATTTTGGTGGCGTCACTTTTTTTACAGAAGATTATATGTATGTGGACAACACGGGTATTATTCTTTCTGAACATCCATTACTTTTAGACGATGAGCTAAATAACGATCAGGATATTGAAGACTAAATACCAGCTCAGCAGCTTGCACACGCTTACCTATTATTCAAAACCATCGATTAAGCAAAAAATAAGGGCAATAAATTTTGCCCTTACTTCTATTTTTTTCTAATCCAGTAAAATATCGAATGATTACTGTACATCTTTCATTCGACCTAATAGACCTCGTACCCGCTCTTGCCAAGCAAGATGTATTTGTTTTAAATTCTCATTTTCTTTAATTAACTTTCCGTGTTCCTCTTTAGCAATCACTATTTCTTGTTGCAACTTATTGTTCTTGTCTTTAAGCTCATTAACTTCCATCTGTAAAATTTCAATAGTTTCAATAACTTCTTTAATTTTATCTTCTAATTTTTCAAAAAATTCAAATGACATTCTTTCGTCCCCTTTTTTAGCAAGGCTAAGATTGTAAGTAGCCTTCTTACGCCTGTCTAGTTGAAAGCTGTCGATAAATGCCAATCTAACCGCAATTATTTCTATTTATCCAACAATTGCAAAAAAATACATCAAGTAGAATGTCAAATTGATCACTTTATCAGAGCGATTTCGCTCATTTCTTTGACATGATCCAACATATTTGATCCCACTATTTCCGTTTAAGTTCGTTTAACGGTAAATTCGCTTAGAGCTTTCTCAGGAAATAACAAAGAAAGACAAATTCTATTGCTTGATATTGATACTTTTTGCAGGATAAACATATGAGTAAAATTACTTCACCAACACTTAGCGGTCAATGTATCTCTGAATTTTTAGGTACTGCCTGGACTGGGTTGTGTTGCAGCTACCCGCATCGCAGGCGCACAACTCGGCTTATGGGAAATCAGTATTATTTGGGGATTTGGCGTAGCTTTGGCCGTTTATCTTACAGCTGGTATTTCTGGAGCGCACTTGAATCCGGCTATTACTGTTACCTTTTGGTTATTTGACCATTTTGATCGAAAAAAGTACTGCCTTATATATTGCCCAAATGCTGGGAGGTTTTATCACGGCCGCTCTCGTTTATGGGTTGTACTTTGAATTATTTCTAGATCATGACAAAGTACATCAAATAGTACGTGGATTACAAAAAAGTTTATTCACTGCTGGTATTTTTTCTACTTACCTAGCTGAGCAAATTAACTTGCTACAAGCATTTGTGGTTGAAGTTGTTATTGCTATTATTTTGGTCTGTATGATATTAAGTCTAACGGATGATAGCAATGGCATACCTCGTGGCCCATTAGCACCACTACTCATTGGTATTCTGATCGCAGTTATTGGTGGTTCATTTGGTCCACTAACCGGATTCGTATTAAATCCTGCTCGTGATTTTGGCCCTAAATTAGTAGCTTATATCGCTGGTTGGGGGGATATTGCCTTAACCGGTGGACGCAACTTTCCTTACTGTATGATCCCTTTAACCGTACCTTTTGTTGACGTGATTATCGGTGCTTTTGCTTATCGTAAACTGATTGGCTACCATTTACCTGCCATGACAAATCAAAACAAAAAAAGAAACCCAAAAATAATCCAAAATAATATGAAGTAAATTGGACAATTATCATGCCAACTGAAATATCAACAAAAAAATACGTTATAGCACTTGATCAAGGTACCACCAGTTCACGAACCATCATCTTTGATCACGATGCTAACATCATTAATATTTGTCAACGTGAATTTCCCCAAATTTATCCAAAACCAGGTTGGGTAGAACACGATCCAATAAAAATATGGGCAACGCAAAGTGCGACTTTAGCTGAAGCATTAGCCATTTCTGATATCCGCAGTGATCAAATTGCCGGAATTGGCATAACCAATTAACAAGAAACAACCATTGTCTGGGAGAAAAAAACCGGTAAACCGATTTATAATGCGATCGTTTGGCAATGTCGTCGTACTGCTGATTTCTGTACCGAACTAAAACGGGATAACCCAGAACTGGAGAAATATATTCGTAACAATACTGGTCTTATGGTTGACCTATATTTCTCAGGTACCAAACTCAAATGGATCCTTGAGAATGTTGATGGAACTTATGAACGAACAGAAAACGGTGAATTACTTTTTGATACTATCGATACTTGGCTGGTATGGAAATTGAAACAAGGACGTGTTCATATTACTTAATATACCAACGCATCTCGCACTATGCTATTTAATATTCATAAGCTAGAGTGGGATCAAAAAATCCTAGATGTCTTTAATATTCCACACGTCATACTACCAACAGTATGTGCATCTTCAAACGTTTATGGACAAACCAACATAGGTGGTAAAGGTGGTACACGCATATCAATAGCTGGCATGGCTGGCGATCAACAAGCCGCCCCTTATGGCTAGTTGTGTGTCCAACCAGGAATGGCTAAGAATACCTACGGAACCGGCTGCTTCCTATTAATGAATACTGGCAAACAAGCCAAAATTTCTGATCATGAATTACCGACAACCATTGCTTGTGGACCACACACGGTGAAGTGAATTATGCACTAGAAGGTGCTGTGTTCATGGCGGGTGCTTCTATACAATGGCTACGTTATGAACTGAAATTGATTGATGATGCTAATGACTCTGAATATTTTGCTAATAAAGTCAAAAATAATAACGGAGTTTATGTCGTCCCTGTGCTCTGACCGGCTATGACTAATTTTATTAGCCTGTGATGATAGTGAGTTTGCCAGGTAAATTGACTAAAGCTATTGTTATCTATCAATAATTAGCTGTTAGTGAAAGATTCACTTTGCCTTCCGCTAACGGATAGTCCTTAATTAAATAACCCGGTTCTATAAATTGTCAGCCAGAACCAGGGATTGAATTACTGATTAGCTACAAATTATTTTTTCTGTTATCAATGGCTTAAAAATTAATTAGCTTTTTTTACTGCCGCGGCGGCGTTAATAATAGACACAAACACATCAGCTTTTAGTGATGCACCACCGACTAACGCGCCATCAATATCGGGTTGAGTGAAAAGTTCAGTAGCATTGTTGGCATTCACTGAACCGCCATACTGAATAATGACTTGTTGGGCGATAGCCGGATCTTGCTTGGCAAGATGGTCACGAATAAACTTATGTACCGCTTGCGCCTGAGCTGGAGTGGCTGATTTACCTGTCCCGATTGCCCAAATTGGTTCATAAGCAATCACACTGTTTTCAAATGCGCTGACTCCCAAGCTATTCAAGACCGCATCGATTTGTCGAACGCAGACTTGTTCTGTTTGGCCCGCGCTGTTTTCTTCTTCTGACTCACCAATGCAAAGTACCGGCGTTAATCCTTGTGATTTTAACACCACAAATTTACGGGCGATAAATTCATCGCTTTCTTGATGATACGTTCTGCGTTCAGAATGACCGATAATAATATATTTTGCCCCAATGTCTTTTAGCATTGCTGCTGAGGTGTCACCGGTATAAGCACCGGAAAGATTGACGTCAACATCTTGGGCGCCAAGCACTATTTTGCTTCCGACTAAGGCTTGCTTTGCTTGTGATAGATAAAGCGCTGGTGGGGCAATTGCGACATCACAACCAGTTACATGATTTAATTCATTACGCAAATTTTCAATTAGTTCTTTAACCATGGTAGTACTGCCATTGAGTTTCCAGTTACCCATGACTAATGGATGTCGCATGTTTTCCTCCAACAAAAAAATATTTATTAATAAATAAGATAAAGACAATTAATCATTATTCAGTTTATGCAAAGGGATAGTATAAAGATGTTATTACTAAATCGCTTTGTTTTTCGTCACTAATGTGTGATGTTATCATCTTTTAGTGATAGTTTAACCGGCTCAATAGCGAAAGTAATCATGTTATCTTTGCTTTTAACTAAAATGTAACGGAACGCTCCTACTACTGTTTCATTGCTCTGCACTTGGTTGGATTGCTCTAAAATGCGATCTAATACAGCGGTTAATTGCGGTACGTTGTTAATTGAAGTTGTTTTTTCGAAGTGAGTGATAATTGCCATAATATAACGTTCGAATAATTGTCGGTTAATTTTATAGCTGGCTGGATCTTCTGGTGGCAGTAGTGTTAACTGTAGACTCTTAATTTTTTCACTTCCTCGTTCAAGTACCGCTGAAGAGTAAATTTTACTATTAATCCGACTGGCTGCGCGAATATAAGGTAAGTTAATATCCTTGCTGGTGATCACTTTAAATTCATATATTGGATAAACGGGATTATCCCGGTTGTATTTTTGGCGAAAGATGGGAATAGTTTCATTGAATAAGGCAGCATCTGGTGATAGATAAGCAACCGAAACATCGGTTTCAGGCACAACAGGTAATTGTTTAGCTAGCACGGAAAACAGTGGTAATGATGCAATAAACACCAATGCTAGTGTGAACTGAAATCTGTAATTGTCTGTTTTCATCATGGTTACTCGTTAGTGTTAATTTCATCTTAAAGAGCTTAGTAAGCATAAGAGCAATGACATTACAACAGTGGGCCCTTTCATTCAAAGGGCGTATTGGTCGAAAACTACTTTGTTTGGTATCGTTATTTGGTTTTTACTCATGATTATGATATTTAGTTTGCAAACTGTTTTTTATTCTCTCACGTTAGTTTACTGTTAGCAGTCATTTTGTTGCTTTATCCATTGGCCGCAATTTTTAGCAAACGTTTATATGATCGCGCTAAATCTAGTGGTTAATTTTTGTTATTGTTGTTGGCTTTTATGCTATTTTCTATTTAAGTTAGCCTATTGACACCTTTTGGAAGTAGAGTATTGCACGATTTCTACCTTTATTTATCGTCATCATATTGTTTTTAGATAGTGCTAGTGTTAGAGGGCTTAACAAAGCAAATTATTATGGCAAAAAAAGTGAGCAAATTGATTATCTGTGCTGATTAAATATTTGCTTACCTTCTGCTTACCAATATTGTTCACTGGTAATTTGTCCTGCTTTACGACGTAAATGTTTATCCATCCCTCTTTGTGTTTTCAATAGTTGTTGAGTATCTTTAACCATTTGTGGATTACCACAAAGCATAACATGGCTAGTTAAGGGATCAATTTTTGCGTTTACTGCCTGTTCAATTTGTCCGCTTTCGATTAATGCTGAAATACGGCCGGTTAGTGAGCCAGCTGTATTTTCGCGACTGACAATCGTTTGGATCTTTAATTTTCCTTGATATTTTTTCTCAATTTTTTTCATTAAGGGTAAGTAACCCAAATCTTCTGCATAACGTACCGCATGTACCAGGATCATTTGATTAAATCGTGTTAGGTCTTGACCATACTGCAAAATGGATAAGAAAGGTCCAATTGCTGTACCTGTTGATAACATCCAAAGTGTTTCACAATCTGGTACTTCTTCTAAGACAAAAAAACCCGAGGCATCTTCTGTCACATAAATAGCATCACCTGGTTTTAATGCTTCAAGGTGTGGGCTAAGTTTTCCTTCCGGGACGGTGACGAGATAAAACTCTAATTGATCATCGTCAGGGGCATTGACATAAGAATAGGCGCGCTGGATACGCTGGCCGTTTATTTCCAGAGCAAGTTTAGCAAATTGTCCAGCAATAAAAGGTTTAATTGGAGCTTCGATGATCAAACTAAACAATGAAGCTGTCCATTTGTGGTTTTTGATAATTTTTCCTGTTACCCAATTATTTGCCATACAGCTGGCCTCCTAATGTATCAAATAAAGCATTAATGTTTCGTCATATTATGTCAAATCTAGGGAAAACCATTATCGATAATGTGTTTTGATTATTTAGTCAAGTTGTGACTCTTTGGTTATGATATAAAATTGTACAGTTTTATTTACAAAATAACTAAATTGGCACTAGTGAAACAGAAAAAATAATTTAATCGATTAGCTCGAATTTTTTTAAATTTTTTAGATTAATTGACATTAACACATAATTTGATGAGTTAATTTTTCTTAACCATAAGATATTGTGATCTTTTTTAATACATTGATTATTATATAAAATGAGAACACTTCAATTTGCTATCAATGCTTATTGCCTTAAATTGCGGTTGGGCAGATGACACAGACAATTTATGTTCCTGTTATCGCAGAAATTGCTGCCTATTTCGGCGAGCCTGATGGTGCATAGCAAAGTGTGATAGGTGCTTATCTGCTATTTTGCTATTTTATGGTTTTTCGCAACTATTTTATGGGCTCTTATCCGATCACGTTGGCCGCCGTCCAGTTATTATAGCAGGCTTAATTATTTATTTGTTCGCAACGGTGGTTGCAATTTTCGTGCCTTCATTACAGATTTTGATTATTGCTAGTACATTGCAAGGGTTAGGAATTAGGGTTGCCGGAGTAATGGCAAGAACCATGCCCCGTGATCTCTATCTCGGAACCGCATTGCGTTATGCTAATAGCATATTAAATATGGGAATATTAGTTAGCCCGTTACTGACTCCGATGATTGGCGGGGTAATCACCTATTTTTTAGGCTGGCATGCTACTTATGTTTTCCTGTTATTATTGGCTAGTTTATAGCCTTGATCATATGTGGAAATGGCTGCCTGAAACTTGTCCTCCTGCCTCTGAAAAAAGAAATATGCTGTCTGCTTATTATTCGTTGTTGTCAAATGCTAGGTTTGATGCATATCTGCTGATGTTAATTGGTGGATTGGAGGGTGTTGTTGTTTTTTTTTTTTTTTGAATCAAGTAGTGGTGTATTGTTGAGGGGAGTATTAGGTTTAAATAGTATTACCGTGAGTATTCTGTTTATTTTGCCTATTCCTGCGGCATTTTTAGGTGCTTGGTATGCTGGAAGTGAAGGAAAAACGTTTTATCGTTTAACTGTGGCCGGCCGTATTTTGCTGTGTTTCCGCTGGGATTATAATGTGGTTACCGGGCTAGTTTGGATTTATGAATGTTTGGTCATTACTGATCCCTGCTGGTCTTTTTTCTTTGGGGCTGGTATGTTATTTCCTTTAGCAACAACCACAACAACCGGCGCTATGGAGCCTTTTCCTTATTTGGCTGGTGTGCCCTGGTTGGCGATTTGCAAAATGTAGGCTCAGGAGTTGCGGCTTGGTTGTCGGCACATTTGCCCAAAACTGGGCAATTCAGTTTAGGTACGTTGATGTTAGCTATGTTGCTGCTTATTCTACTCTGTTGGTTGCCACTGTCGTATAAAATGGATAAAAAGTAAATACTATTAAAAATTAAGCGGATTTATTTTTAATAACTATTTGTGTAAAAAATAGCAGTAAATGATTACTGCTATTTTGGTATTTATAGCTGTTAATTATAGTTAATTGTGCTCTTCCCAATTTTTAGCGTGGGAAACGGCTTTTTTCCATCCGTTATATTTATAGTTACGTTTAGTGGTTTTAATTCCGGGAATAAAAGTTTTTTCAATACGCATTTTTTCCTTAACTTCATCCAAATCTTTCCAGAAACCGATCGCTAGTCCGGCAAGTAAAGCAGCACCTAAAACGGTACTTTCACAAATAATAGGACACTCTACATACACACCCAGTATGTTAGATTGAAACTGCATTAAGAAATTATTAGCAACGGCTCCACCATTAACACGTAATGAACTAAGGCGGGTGTCAGCATCTTTTTGCATCGCTTCAAGAACATCATGGGTCTAATAGGCAATAGATTCTAATGTTGCACGGATAATATGGTTACGATTGGCACCGTGTGTTAAGCCAAAAATCGCACCGCGGGCATAAGGTGCCCCATACTCCAGTCATAACTGTGGCTATCTGTCAGGAATTATTTAGCCTTATGAATTTGTGCGCTAAAACATCTAACGCACAGACCTATTATGAGTCAATCCTTACTGAGGTTTCACTTATCACGCTAAAAATCAACCACTCAGTAAGGAATTAGCCTGATCTGTCTAAAGATCTTGGAAACACATTACTAATTGCGGATGAATATTTCTATCCCATTTTCCACTTTGCATTCCAACTGAATTTGTAAGATTAGACCCGTTTTCAACCCAATAATAAATTTTTCCACGAAAATTAGGAACCTGGTAATAATTTCTAGATCCCCATTCACCCCAGATAGAATTCATACCACGTAAATTCTGCTGCATAGATAACTCTTTTACAACTGGTAATCTTTTATTTTTTTCTAAACAAAAACCTCTTGCTGTATCCAATCTAATCACATCTTCATAATATGTCGCCCACTTATCAAGCTTAATTTTATAGGTCAACGGAGAGCCGCCTGTTTTATGCTGTGCCGTTATCGTCACTGTTTTCGACTGACTGGACGCATCGCCGATAAAATCAACCTTACCATTTTTAACCCGTACCCATGATGGTTGATCTGATTGCCAGTCAAATTTGTCAGCATCATCACCATTAGTCTCGATAGTAAATGTTGCATTTCTAAAACCGATACTAGGAAAACCGTCATTCAAATTAAACTGATGACCATTAACCTGTATAACATCGAAAGAGACCTGGATAAAATTAACTTTTTCATCGGCATCTTTTTTCTTACCAGAACCATACAGCGCGCTGACAACAATGTCACTTACTGCTATTTTAGTATTCTGCAGCTCAATCGTCGCCTGACCATTTGTATCCGTCTTACTGCTAGCGGATGATAAAGTGACCAGATTACCTTTATCCTGCTGCCAATTAACGACTAGATTTGGCTTCCTAATCAGGTTATGATATCGATCAACCAACTGCGCCTTAAAGATAAAGTGATTTTTGCCATCAGCGACCTTACGCAATATATCACCATCTAAGGTCACATTACCCACTTTAGCCGTAGTAACATCAGCAATAAAATTAACCGCTGTTTTGGCATCCACTTTAGCCGTAGGGCCAAACTGTGCACTAACAACCACGTAGTCTACAGCTTTAGTGGTACTCTTTAGCTGTATCGTCGCCCGCCCACTACTATCTGTTTTACTTGATGCTGCCGACAATTGAACATCTTTAACTTTATCATCAAGCAACCAGGTGATATCAAGATCCGCTATTTTGATAGGATTACCATATTTATCAGCTAGCTGGGCATTAAAGGTAAAGAAATTGCTACCATTTGCTACTTTGTCAATCCCGATATCAGTATCCACCAAGGTGACCTCTTTTATCTGGGCCGTGTTAATATCAGCAATAAAACTCACTTCTTCGGCTTGTTTCTCATCGCTAGTATCATATTGGGCAAAGATCCCTATCTTCTCCACCGCTGTGCGGGTACTTTGCAAAATCACCGTTGCACGCCCATCCGCATCCGTCTTGCTCGTAGTGGGTAAAGAGACTTTTGTTCCTTTGTCTTGTCGCCATTTGATCTCTAATCCTGCCTGCTTAACCGCATTACCTTGACTGTCAACTAATTGGGCACTAAACTCAAAACTGCTCTTACCATCAGCTATCTTACTAGTACCTGCATCATTTAAGTTGATGTTACCCACTCTGGCAGTAGTAACATCACCGGTAAAACTGACTTCTTCATTGGCAGCTATTTTTGGCGGTACTTTATACTTGGCATAAACCTTAACCTTGTCTACAGCACTCTTACTACTCTGCAAAATAATAGTGGCAATTCCACTTTCATCGGTTAAGCTTGTTTGAGCAGATAATTTGACTTGTCCCTCTTTGTTATGTGACCATTCGACAAGCAAACCCGCTTTATTAATCGGATTATCATATCTATCAACTAACCGGACTTTAAAAGTAAAAGTATTATTGCCATCAGCAACTTTACTAGCCACAGGGTCGACTAAAGTGACGCTTTTCACCTTAGCTGTTTTGATATCAGCATAAAAATTAACCTCTTGCGCTGGTACTGCGGTAGAAGAGCCATATTGCGCGCTAACAATAATATTATCCACTGCCGTAGTAGTACTATATAGTGTGATCACCGCGAGGCCATTTTCATCGGTTTGACTGGTTGTAGCTGATAAACTTACTTCATCGTTTTTATTATGCGCCCACTTCACCGTCCGTTGCTCAACCGGACTATTATTATAGTCTACTACTAACGCCGTAAAAATGAATCTGTTATAACCATTAGCTAATTTACTGTGGATTCCACCGTTAAGTGTCACACTCTTCACTTTAATGGTATTTTCATCAGCAATAAAAGTCACTTCACTTTTGGCATCAACTCTTTTGGTTGAGCCAAATCTTGCGCTGACAATCACACCTTCTATTGCTTCCATCGTACTCTGTAACTTAATCGAAGCACGCCCCTCTTCATCCGTTTGACTTTTACGAGCTAATCTAACTTCATCACCTTTATTATGTGACCAATTAACTTCCAGACCTTTTTGCTTAATCGGATTACCGTTACCATCAACTAATTGGGCGGTAAAGGTAAAGAAACTATTATTATCGGCCACCTTAATTAACTCACTATCTTTTAAAGTAACGCTATCAACCTTAGCGGTAGCCAGAATATAAATAAAGTTTACGGCTTTATTAGCAGCGACCTTGTTAGCTGCAGTATGATAATTGGCACTTACCGTTACATTATCCACCACCACCTGACTGGTCAGAGTAATGGTCGCCCGCCCATTTTCATCAGTTTGGCTCTGTTGGGCTGATAAGATTGCGGTATTACCTTTATCATGTGACCAATTGACGTTGACCTTTGGCACTGGATTATCAAATTGATCGGTCACTAATGCCTCGAAAGTAAAACGACTTATTCCATCCGCCACTTTGTTCGTTTCAGCACCGATTAATGTAACATTATGTACTTTGGCAGTGGCAATATCAGGTAAAAAACTAACAGGGATAGCATTTCTATTACCATTTTTCATCTCCGCTGTTAATGTACCAGTACCAACAACCTTACTGTTAATTCTAACCCCAGCTTTACCTTCACTATCTGTGCTAACCGTAACATGATCACCACTATTGCCGTTCATATCAAATAGCGTTACCCCACTGGACTTAAAGCCAGCAATAGTAAAGGTAATCGCTTTACCAGCTAGTGGCTGATGTTTTTTATTCTGTACTAATGCAGTGGCAACATAAGTATCGCTATTATTAGCTACCAGGGTGTTATTTGGTGTTAACGAAATTGCTCTGATGGTATCTTGTGATGGTTTGACATTAATCGTCATAACGGCAGTATTGGATTGATTACCTTCATTATCAACAGCTACCGCTGAAATTCGGTAAGATTGAGATGCTTTTTCCCGTGGTTGGAAAATATAAGCCGGTAAGGTTAGATTAATGGTGGTTGGTGACATAACCTGAATGTTACCACCTTGGGCGATCAACTCCGGCGCTGACCAGTTAACCTTTTTTAAGCCATATTTCGCTTTATTGACAGTAACAGTGACCGGCAAAGTTTGTGCCGCTTCGCCGTTCGTATTTTCTGGCAAAGAAATGGATAATAATTCTTGTTTACGATATTGCATAACAATATTGTAATTGCGATCGACAAAATCGTAACGGTTTCCGACTAAACTACGCATTAAGTCAACATTATCCGGATCAAGTTGTTCTGCTAACAGTACTCCAAACCGATATGCTAGCTCCATACCAATATTACTTTCCTTGGTATCACCACGAGAAATCTGGGTTTTAAAGGTCAATAATGGGAAAGGGGTATAACTTAAACCCAATGTGGTGGCTGACGGATTATCGACCAAATCACCTGATGACAGGCCATGATTAAGGCTGATACCATCACCAAAATACTTTTCATATTTAGCATAAGCACCTAAATGCGGATAACTGGGTAAAAATCCTTCAGCCCTCAGATCAAACCCATTGGCAGGGCGCTCATCATAATCTCGCAGATCATGCATTGATGATTGGTGCCAGTCTGTTAAGCGAAAATAGCTATTAACAGCCAATTTAATATAATCTGCCCATAATTCACCGCCAACACTAAAACGTGAGTTACTGTTGGTAATATCATAATCATAAAAACTGTTAATGCCCCACATCCAGGCATCTTGGTATTGGCGATAACCGACACCTAGATTAGTAGTGTTGCGATGATCATTCGCTCTAATACCGATTTGGCTAAATAACAAGCTATTCGGTTTATCCACTAGCGGTACCAATAAATCGACATCAGCGGTTTTATTTGAATTAATTTGCACCCTGGCGTTACCAAGCTGGCTTAACCAATCATGGATTTTTTGATTTACCAAATTTTCACCGATACTACGCGCATAACTCATGTAAGCCTTGATAGCATCATCCGTTGACAGTGTCTGGGCTAATTGAGAAATATTTTGCGCAATTTGTTGTTCGGTTGAAACAACAGTTGGCGAATTTTGCTCACTATCGTTGCTGCTTAATGTTGGTAATGTGTTAAAAATATCATCCTGCTGAATATTTTTAGGTGGTTGGATTGATGTTGCTATTGGTTGGGAAGAGAAGTGTAACTCTAACATGGATAACGCCAAATCCCCTGAAATACTTGGCGTAGATGATTTTACTACCGTACTATTTTCATCCAACACTACCGGCTCTTTATCGACCGAGGATACCTCATTCGTCATAGGACGCTTTATCAAATTATTCAGGCCATTAATAGTGTCCATCATGGGATGATTTGACTGACTATTTTGTGCCGCTTTCACAATTGATGAAGAGGCAACGAAAACTGGCAAAGACAGTTGTATAAACAGTAATATATAGGCAATTATCCGTTTCGTTTTTGTAAAATAATTATTGGCAATAATACGTTGCATTAATCTCTTCCATAATAATATAAATGTTACCAACAAAATCCCGAGCGTATCTTTTACTATATGCTAATGATTTTCATACAATCTATTGCATGAGAGGCAACTGTTTAGCCAGCGAATAAACATTGCCTTTCTCATTTCAAACATATAGTGCGGACTAAAATCTTTAACCGGTGAAATCTCTTACACAAATAATAGAGCGGAGTGCTTCCTCTGGTAAACCATCTCTAAATCCATCTTCCAAGTTAATGTATTCCCGATAATAATTGGGAGCTTGGGTAAAACTCCAATAAGATTTCTCGGCTATACGATAAGTCTTGAATCGACCCCATTCTCCCCACAACGTGTTCATACTTCGTATATTTTTTCCTTGTGTTAGGTGATTTATTTGTTGTAGCTTCAATCCTTTTTTTAGGCAAAAAGCCTCTGCTTCCTTCCACATTTTGGGTTCAGAATAAAAGGTATACCAATCCGTTAAGGTAAACGTGTATTTGACAGGCTTACCGCCAGTTTCATGAGTTGCTTCAATAGTGACGGTTTTACTTAGTCCGGAGGCATTGTCAGTAAAAGTTACTGTGCCATCTGCATCAACCAAGACCCAATTTCGATTACTTTTCCAGCTAAATTCTGACGCCGGTGCGCCTTGCGTCACGAGGGTAAATTTAGCGCCTTGGAAGCCAGTGGTTGGGAATTTATCGCTTATGGGGAAATCATGGTTATTAACACTTACATGCTTAAACGAGACATTAATAAAACTGATTTTTCTATCCGCAGGTTGTGGCGTTTTACTAGCATAACGGGCGCTAACCTGCACATTTTCTACCGCCATACTATTATTACTTACTAAAGTGATAGAAGTGATTCCATCTGCATCAGTTTTACTGATTTCACCACCCTCGAAGCTAATATTGTTATCGGGGCTAGTCGACCAAGTAATTGGTAGATTTGCTTCCTTGATCGGATTGCCATTATCATCAACCAGTTCTGCTTTAAAGATAAATTTATTATCAGGATGAGCAACTTTACGCTCTATCCTATCTTGTAACTTGACATTTCTGACCTGAGCTTTGTTCTTGTTAGCAATAAAACTCACTTTATCTTCAGCCGGTATATTACTAGAACCAAATCTGGCATTAACCTGAACATCATCTACCGCAAATGTGGTACTTTTTAATACCGTCATGGCAATACCATCTTTATTGGTTTGGCTCGTCTGATTTAATTCAGCCTTGCCTGGTTTATCATGTCCCCAATAGATGATTTTGCCTGCTTGTTTGATTGCATTACCATTTTTATCAAACAATTGCACCCTAAAGGTAAAATGCGTATTACCATCGGCAATTTTATGCAATTGTTGCCCATCTAATGTAATCTTACCTAACCTAGCCGAAAACTCATCAGCGGTAAAACTCACTGTTTCATTAGCCACTTGAGTATGATTACCATAACTGGCACTGACCCGAATATTATCCACAGCTTGTGTGGTGCTGTGTAATTTAATAGTGGCGATTCCATCTTCATTGGTTTGGCTACGGCTGTCTAACTTAACTTTATTAGATTGATCATGTGACCAATTGATTGGCAATCCTTTTTCCTTAATTGGATTATTATGGTCATCAACCAATTTTACGGTAAAGGTAAAGAAAGTATTACCATCGGCAACTTTAGTACGGTCTGCACCGTCTATAAGAACGCTAGCGATACGAGTTTTGCTCTTATTGGCAATAAAACTCACTTTCTGCTTGGCATCTATTTCATCAAAGTTGCCAGAGCTAGCGCTAATTTGTACCTCATCGACTGCTGTGGTTGTACTTTGTAGCGTAATGGTAGCTATTCCATGCTCATCAGTTTGACTGGTCTTAGCCGATAACTTAACGTCATCTTTATCATGGAACCAATCAACTTTGATCCCGGCCTTATTCACAGGTTGATTCTTGTTATCGACAAGCTGCGCTGTAAAAGTAAATTTGGCTATACCATCAGCCACCTTCACATTGACTGCATCCGTTAATTCAACACTACCTAGTTTAATGGTGCCTTCTTCAGCAACAAAATTGACTTTTTTATTGGCTGGGACACTTGTTGTACCAGAATAGTTTGCGCTAACCAGTATTTCCTTAACGGCATCGGTGGTACTTTTTAGCTGAATGGTGGCAATACCATTGCTATCAGTTTGACTTGTGTCTGCTGATAATTGAACATCTTTTGAGTCTTTATCATGTGTCCAATTAACTGACAAGCCGCTTTTTTTGATCAGGTTACCATGACCATCCACCAGTTGCGCACTGAAAGTAAAATAACTTGTTCCATTAGCAACTTTATTTATTGTCCGACCATTTAGTGAAACATCACGAACCATGGCAGTGCGTTCATCAGCAACAAAACTGACTACTTTATTTGCTGTCATTGCAAAAGTAGCAGCATATTTTGCACTGACCTCCACATTATCTACCGCAGTGGTAGTACTAATCAGAGTGGTGCTCGCTCGTCCGTTAGCATCTGTTTTGCTATTAGTAGCTGTTAAAAAGACGTGGGCTGACTGATTATTTGACCAGACTACATCAACATTCGGTATCGGATTATTAAACTGATCAATAACAAATGCTTCGTAGCTAAAGCTATCGTTTCCATTAGCTACCTTACTGGTTTTGTTATCAATTAGCTTGACATTTCTAACTTTTGCAGTAGTGGTATCAGGGGTAAATTGGATAGCAATAGTCTTTTTCTTACCATTCGCCATGGTAGCAATTAACTCTCCCTGACCAGCCAAGAAACTCATAACTCTAATGTTGATCTTACCCTCGGCATCCGTCGTCTCAGTCAAAGGATTGCTACGTCTTTGGCCATCTTCGCTAAGCAAAACTACCGCTACATTGCCGCCATTATTTTTAGCTGCAAGCGTACTGGCACTTTTCTTAAAACCCGTAACAGAAAATGTCACTTGTTTGTTCGCTAGTGGTAGCCCGTTGTCATTTTTTAGCTGCACTTGAGCTAAATAAGTTTGATTACCATCTGCTGGTATTGGTGTCGGATCCTGTAAAGAGAAATAAGCAAAACCTTCTTTTGATTGAGTAACATTAATTGCCATTACGGCAGCTTTAGATTTATTACCTTCATTATCAACACCGACAGCGGATAAAGTATAAGATTTACTACCATGGTTATCTTCATCGTAGGCAGGTAATACTAGGTTAATGGTGGTTGCTGAAGTCTGGTTGATCTTACCACCTTTAGCTACTAATTCAGGGGCACTCCATAAGATTTTATTTAGTCCATACTTGGCTTTTTGAACGGTTACTTTTATTGCTATGGTTTGGGCCGCTTTCGCCGTCATACTTTCTGGCAGAGAAATCGCTAATATTTCCTGCTTACGATACTGCATGACGATATTGTAATTACGATCGACAAAATCATAGCGATTGCCCGCTAAACTATACATTAAATCAACATTATCTGGATTTAACTGAGCAGCCAGCGGTATACCAAATCGATAAGCAAACTCCAGCCCAAGGAGACTGTCGTTGGAGTCTCCCTGAGAGAGTTGAGTTTTTAATGTTAATAACGGGAAAGGGGTATAACTTAAACCAAAAGTTGTGGTAGAAGGGTTACTTTTTAAATCTTTAGCGGATTTATGATTAAGACTAACACCATCGCCAAAGTATTGTTCATATTTCACATAAGCCCCTAAATGAGGATAACTTGGTAAGTAACCTTCAGCGCGTATATCAAATCCATTGGCTGGCCGTTCATCATAATCGCGCATGTCATGCAAGTGTGACTGATGCCAATCCGTTAAGCGAAAATAACCATTTAACGCAAGTTTCAAATAATAGGCCCATAACTCACCACCAACACCAAAACGGGCATTACCTCCGCTAATATCATAATCGTAGAAACTGTTAATTCCCCACATCCAATTATACTGATATTGACGATAACCTAATCCTAAGTTGGTAGTACTCCGTTGATCATTAGCTCGAATACCAATTTGACTAAATAATAAGCTGTTTGACCTATCAATTATAGGTAATAGTAAATCAGCATCGCCTGTTTTATCTGAACTAATTTGTACTCGTGCTTTGCCATATTGATTTAACCAGTCATTAATTTTCTGATTTAATAGGCTTTCACCTCGATTACGCGCATAACCGATAGCCGCTTCTGTAGCATTATTATTGGCAAGAACTTGTGCAACTTGAGTTGCACCTTGCACAAACTGTTTTTCTGATGACGCTATTGGTTTATCCGGCAGGTTTTCTTGGATACCTAATGTTGGTAACGAACGATTTTGAGCGACTAGAGGTCTGTTATTATTTGACGTTGATACTGAAATTAATGATGTATTAGCGGGCAAAGCATGAATATTGCCGCTTGATACAGCAGATCCATTTGCTGAAAATGATGAAGTTGGTTCTGGAATTGAATTTTTTAAAGCAGAGTTATTATTCATCAACGCATCAATACCATTGATGGTTTCCAGCATTTGGTTGCCTGAAAGATCATCCTGCGTCGCTTTAGCTACTGATGAACAAGTGACAAAAATAGGTAAAAACAATTGCATGAATAACAATATACATGCGGTTACCCATTTTGTTTTCGAATAGTAACGATTAGCAATGCATTGCATAAATAATTTACCTATCTAAATAATATAAAAATCCAGCTACTATTATTGAGTAAAATAAAAACAAGTACTAAATAATAATTTCAATCTACACTTTGATTAATAAATAAAAACATTGACATGCAACTACTCTTATATTCACTACTTTATCCTCTATCCTCAATTCTCTATATTGATATTTAAAAAATTATCATTTTTATAATTATCAATTAAATAAGCATTAGATCACTTTAAATTAATACTACCTAATAGATAAAACAGATTAATGAAGGGTGAAAAAGGGAGTCATAATATTCCATTTACAATATTCCTTTGTTTAATTTTTAGTTATCTATTTTTATAATAAAATATAGATAAGTTTTATTTAAAAACGTATAAATTTGTTTCTTATTATGAATTAATATCGCCATACAATATAAACTCAAAAAATTAACATAAATACAAATTTAACATAAAAAAACAACAAAATCTTATGTTAAAGTAATATAACCCATTAATTTAAAAAATATTATTTTTATTATTTGATTTTTTCATTTAAAAAATTTCAACAAAAATCAGATTAAACAATGTTTTTATTACCGAATTGTTAACTAATCACCCACCAATTATTATTTTTATTAATAATATATTACAAATGGAAATGTTTATATTTAGCAAAACAGATTCATTTTTAACATTTATTTAATACCATTCCAATGTGACGAATATTTAATAACGATTAACCAATCAATTATATTTAGTGATAAATTTAAAAATAGAATATTGGCACACCAATTTCTACTTAAGAAAAAATTAAGTAATAAGAAAAAAAACGCAAAATAAAATAGCAAAAAATTCATTGACAAATGACTAATAATACCTAACAACACGTTCTCATATAATCCAAATTTTGCTAAACCAGCAGGATATTAACTAAACAGACAAACTATAATATAGTTGGTAATATCTTCTAACCATAATGGAAACAAAATTAACTTTTTATTTTTATATTACTAACCACAGAATGAGATGCGGATATTTTGCATTCATTTTAGGTCTTGTTATGTTACTATTCTTAGCATAATAAACGGGATATGCTCATTAAATTTAAATAAACATAAAAAAATGCCAGCAATAATATGATCATCCATTTACCAAACAATTATCACTACCAAGACTTTCTTGCCTATCACTTACGAGATAAACAAAGTGTGGCGGAAATTGTAGTTAATACCCAATTAAGAAAAGAAATTACATGGTATGGACAAGCTGCTAAGTTAACTTTTATATTAAACAAAAATAGTGTTTCGCTGGCTTTGCACATTGATAATCCCTATCCCCTTATCAATTAGGAAGAACTAGAAAAACTTGACAAAAATATGCTGGGTTTATATCAAAAGATTGAACCGTTTGAAGATAAATATTATAACCACCCAGTTATTGGTAAGTTAATTTCTCGGCAACGGGGTCTAAGAATTTATCAAGCAGCAATAGCATTTGAAGCTATTAGTTGGGCAATTATAGGGCAACAAATTAGTGGTGCTGCCGGCTATTGCTATTCGCCACCGATTCATTCAGGCTTTTGGTAAACAACACCACTCAGGAATTTGGTGTTTTCCTTCTTCTGGGCAATTCAAGCTCATGATGAAGAAAAACTACGGATATGTGGCTTCTCTATCAGTAAAGCAAAAACACTTAATGCAATATGTTAAAAAGAGATCATCACATATTAAATGCTCAGCTAGATGAAACTAATTTTTCAGTATGGACACAAAAACTTAATGAAATAAAAGGAATTGGACCATGGACAATCAGTTATTCCTTGCTTCGGGGTTTCAATTATTTAAACGGTTCACTACATGGTGATGTTGCAGTTCAGCGTAATCTTCAATATTTATTAAAATGTAGTGAAAAAATAACCGCACAAGAAACAGAAAAATGGTTAGCCCCATTTGCTCCCTGGAAAGCGCTTGTTGTTGCCCATCTCTGGCAACAACAATCTAGTGCTAGCTATTAAACCTACACATTAGATCTTATTAGCTAAAACCAACACTTACAATAAACCGCGTTTAATAACCGAAATAAACGGTAGTCCAATATTATTTAATTTTTTTTAAGTTAGTTCACAAATTGTCCTTCATCATTAATATACTCAACCCAAACCTCATTATCTAAGTCAATATGTCCTTTATTTTCTACTGTTTGTTGTGAAAAAGGGGGCAACATAACGGTATCAGATAAAACATTATCTTTTATCTGATTATATAGTGCAGACATAGTAAAAAAATAAGCGGTTGGGTTAGCAATAAAAAGTGTCTTACCAGACTGATTGATTTTTATGTGATCTGCTACATCTTGAGAAGTTTTACTGATATTTTGTGGCCGATAAAACAATTTAATTCGTGTTCTTAAAGCTAACTGTAAAGTATTCTCGGTTTTTAAGTTAGTTAGTTTTGGTGGAATATCCAACACATTAAGATAAAAAACAAATTCGCGATCGGTCGGCAACTGATTTGCTAACCGTCTAATATAAAGTTTTGCTCCTGCTCTAAAGTTTAGTTTAACAACCGGCGGTGTCACGATAAAAGGAGCTTGTGTTGAATTCGGGGTAGAATCAAGATTACCTTCATCAACCCAACCTTGCACCAGTGATGAGTTATCGCTTGAATTAACTAATTGAATAACGACTTCTTTTCTTTCAGCTGGGAAAATCACTAGCGTTCCTTTAAGAAAAACACTACTACAACTTGAAAAAACAATAAAATATAAGAAGATAGCTAAGTAAATTTTTTTCTCATGTTTTTATCAATCCTTATAATTAATAGCATTTAGTCATAAGAAAATACAAAAGTAGCGGTTGAGGTTATTTTCGCTGCTGAAATATTATTCAAATCATAAATATAGTAATAGGTACCCATATTAATGGCAAAGAAAGGTGCTAAAGAACCGCGAACAGAAACATTAAAAATAGTTGTCGCATTGCCCTGCACACTTTCACTACTGGAAAACACAATTGGTGATGAAGTTTTATTGCCTTGAACAACGCGAAATACTACTCCTTTCGCGCCTTGTGATGTGGTATTTATTAACACGGTTTTATCTGAGCTATGTAAATTATTACTCGCTAAAAACATGGCAATGTTTCGCGTCGTTTTATTGCCAGTCATAAGAAGATCGTTGCAACTAAAATTCAGTGTAAGGGGTTGATAACCGGGTCTATCGCTATTTTTAAGATCACTAATAGTAACAATTGGTAAATTAACTACTAACCCTTTGTTTGAAAAATCACAAGTAGTCGCAATAGCGATTATATCTAATGGTAATTGGCTGCAGAAAAATATCATTGCTATCAATGGGCCATTGCTAAGTTAATAAGAGTTCTATTAATTTCGTTACAATTTCAATTAACCATATCAGAATACCCTACGAAGAAGCATCTGATACCAAGATAAAAGGTAAGATTTTCGCAGTATCACCAGCAACTTCAATATAATAACCACTCAGCTTGCGCTTCAACAAGGTAAACTTCAAAGTAAAATTAGTATCTAAATTAGATGCAGGATGGATGGTACCTCTTGGTATATCAGTCACGCGATCCTTTTGCATCGCCGTCATGGTAACCTGAACAAACTGCTTGCCACCATTAAATCCTATCGTTGCTACACGGCCTTTAAATGGTGAAGTAATACCAATCACATTAGACAAAATAAACCCTGGGTAGCCACAAGTAAATGTTCTCGGGAAAGTGATTTTATCTGTTTTTGTGACTGTCGTTGTAGAGCCATTAAAATCAGCAGATAAATCATAATATAAACTAGGTGCAGTGATCGTGGTTTTGGGTTTGCAGTCGGCATAAACAGATTGACTCATTGAACAAGCTTGATAATAATCAAAAACTTAGTGTTAATTTATTCATACCATTTTCCTGACTATTGGCAAATATTACGATTAAGATTTAATGTGTGTTCCGGTTGCTGAATGACACATTCTGTTTTACCGCCAGTATTTAATTTGACATTAGTGATTGTGGTAACTGATCAATTTTTATATAAAGCACACTTGACTAGCCAACATAACCTACAAATTCCCCCTGACTATTGGTAACTTCGGTACCAAAAGGCAAATTGCTACCATCGGCAAAATTTGCCTTTAACATATAAGTTTTTCGCTGATCCGTTTCCAGTTTGATATAACTGACCGCTCCTTCATAAGGGATCACATGTGCTACATTGCCGATAATCTCAGCACCTGATATCTGTTTAGTATGAGAAAGGGTATAAACGTTTGTGCAATAGGGGGTAGCATTGGTGACTAATGCTAAACCCTGTTTATTGGTAAGCACGGCTCGATTATTATTAACAACTAAATTCTCAGCCATAGGTGCATCAAGCACCGCTAATGTATTAGCTGTTTCGCCAGAAGCAAAAATATGGTAAGGAAATGCAACAATGGTTCCTCTAGCATTTAAACCTGACTGTCGATAATTATTTGCCTCACATATGAAGCACCAATCGTACTATAAGGATTGTGATAGTTTATATTGTCACTAATTAAATTATTCCCCCCCTCTGATTGGAGGCGGTTAGCGTATAGTCGATTAAATCATATTTACCCGCTATTCCACTCAGACTGATATTGGCTTGTTGATAGCTGGAATCAGTCATATAAATACCAGAACTGAGATAAGGATTATGACTAAATAGATTAATAGGGATACTCGCACTAAGGTAATAACGGGTTTCTTCTTTTCAATCAGTATTTCTTACCCGAGAAACAGATAAGTTATAGGTGATATTTTTATAACTATTTGAGTAACCTATTTGATACCCTCGACTAGCACCGCCAACATTCCAATAGTTTCTGAGGGTACCAGCCAGAAAAATGACACCATTATCTTTGCCCAAATGCTGATTTAAATTTAGATTAAATGTATTTCTGGCACGGGCACCACGCATAGCATCAAAAGTTGCCAAATCTAAATCTGAGGGATTATTTCCATCTCGATTATTGGGGTTAACTTTAATAATCGTTTGATATTTACGCCATGCGCGATAATTATCATGAGCATAAATAGAATCAATAAAACTATAATAATCTCCAGTTGAATAACAATACGCCTTTATCGTCAAATTGGTCGCTGTTTCTGGCTAAGCTACCCGAAAACTTTGCCATTGCTTCTTAACCTGTATCTAAAGAAGCAGTCGCATGAGTCGCATCAACTGCAAAAGCCAAATGAAAAATTCCAACCACTACCCAGTAAAATAGCCGTGTAATCACGACTTTCAATTAAACCCGCATAAACGGTGACTAAGTTATTGATACCATAATATGCTTCTCCTTGTACGAATTTTTGCTGGAAATGAGTATTAGCCATTTTTGATTTTCCAGCCAAAATATTATAAGTATATATACGTGCTTTCATCATATTAGGTACTGCTGAAAACGGCACTGTAAAAAACTCTTGACGACCATCGGCTTCTGGCACGATAATAGAAAGATCGCCCACTCCCCAAGTAGCTCGTATATCACTGAACTCGAACTCGCCTGGAGGAACCGTTTCTTGGTAAATCAAATTTCCATTCTGATACACTTTTATTAATGCATTAGTTTAGGCGACACCTCTAACAATAGGCGTAAATTCTTGGCTGGAGTTGGGTAACATATTCATTTCCATTGCTAATGCCCCGCTTCTAAAACTAATACTACTAAACAATGAGGAGCGGGTATAAAAATCACCTAATAGCAAATTTGAAGAGATAACACTGAAAGAACGGCGTAAAGTAACGGGTATTATTCAGCCATTTATGATCGCCACTGGAATAATAATAATTTAATTCATCACGAAATTGCCAGGCACCTAAATTAATACCAAAATTTAAATTGGTAAAAAAACTTCATTTCGTTGTTTACTATTTTTTTCTACTTATAGTTATAATAATTGCTATTATAAGAAAGAATAATTGCAGGTATACCATAGTCCCAATTCACTGGATCCGCATAACCAACCCACCTCAGATTTAACTAGCGAAATTTGAGGAACTGAAATATTCAATACTAACTGATTAACATCTAAATAATACTTGATATTATTAACCAAACTATCTATCGAAATGGTAGGTTTTTGTTCAATCACCAGTCTGGTGTGTTCGGAAAGTTTTAAACCTAATTTATTAGCATCTTTAGAATCAATAATAATATTTTTGTTTTTTCTCCAATAGTAATTTCGAATTTCCCTTTCCAATCATCATTTACATAAATATCTACCAACTGTTTACCGGGAGGAGTTTCACTATTTTGATAAAAACGGGATATATCTCCTTGTACGTACTGATTTTCCTACTAGCAAAGAAGTATCAAATTCCTCTGTAAATAACTCTGGCATATAATCCAACATAGTCAATAAAATTGAGCTCTTATAAAGATAATATATTTTTTCACGATTTATCTTCTTATTGAAGGTTAATATTTTTTGTTTTATAAACACCAAAATCATCAACATAAGTGACTGTTAATTTATCATGTTTAATCTTATTTTTCAGCGCTAATTTGAATTTTTATAAAGGAGGGATCATATTTGATTTTGTCAAATTTCTCTCTGTATCATTAATATTAGTAATTTTTGCTATTGTGAAAGAATACTTAGAATTATTTGTTACTTGAATGCTATTATCTTCTAATTTATAACTTATTTTTATATATTTCTTCTTGCGAAGTAGTTAATTCTTTTAGCCGATAAAACAATTTAATTCTTGATTTAATCGCTAATTGCAAAACGTTTTTACCTTGCGTATTTTCTGGTTTTGGTGGAATATCAAGAACATTTAAATAAAAAACACTTTCTCTATCCTTTGGTAAACTATGTGACATAATTTTTAATTGTTGTCCTTTTAGTCCTGCTAATTTCACAATAGGTGGGAAAACATAAAATGGTGAATGACTATTCTCTGGTGTAGAATTTATATTTCCATCATCAATCCATAATTGTACTAATGCAGATAATTTTCCATTATTTATTAATTGTAAAGCAACATTATCTTTACCCTCATAATAAATGATACTCGTACCATGAAGTACAATATTAGCTAATATATTTTTGGAAAAAATTAATATAATAAATAATAGAAATTTTTTCATAATAAATAGTCCGTTAAAAACCAGACTCGAAAGAGCCTGGTTAATATTATTTACAAATAATAGATGGTATAGATTAACTTTGAATGCAATGGACCAGCTTTAGCAGCCTGTGCTCGCGTTTTGTAATAACTAACTACAAACGTTATCTCATCAGCTTGCGGTGCAGTCTTATCTTCTTTTACCCCTTTATCATATGGGACATTTAATGGAATGACTGTAGTGGGAACTGTTGATTTCGACAAACTAAAACCGACATTTTTCGCTACAGAAGGATCATTCTCATCAACGGTATCATTTACTAAATATTGACCATCCGCAGAGATACTATTTGGTGATGAAAAATGAAATTTTAAATTACCACCCGGACCTCCAGCAGGTGCACAATCAGAAAAAGTTAACTTCAATGCTTTCTGATTTTTTGTAATAACAGTATATGCTTTTGTTCCAGCATCGGAAGTAGAAATTGGTTCTAACAACATAGTTAAGTTTGCACTATCACCTCCATTAATTTTACAAGTAGTATCACTTATAGCTCCGGAAAATAAAATTATTCCACCGGCTACATTTGTAGCAGCTAATATATTCGACGAAAATAAAGTCGCAGATAATAGCAATAACGGGAGTATTTTCTTAAACATAATTAACTCCAATAAATAAAGTAATAAGCCAATAAAATATGTTTTATTGGCATAATGATAAAATTCTAATAATAAATAACATTAACATTAACATTAACATTAACATTAACATTAACATTAACATTAACATTAACATT
>JBGDCZ010000009.1:0-77416 GCA_048493715.1 Arsenophonus endosymbiont of Dermacentor nuttalli
ATCGTCAATGTCAAAATAACGGAAGCCTTGCAAACGGGATACGTTCATATAGTGGTAATGTTTTTATAATATTGATACTTTGTGGTATCGGTATAAATAAAAGATAAAAATCGAGTGTTACTTAGAAAGTATAATTATTTTATTACGCTAATGTTTATTAACAGCCATAAGTACCCATTGATTTTAGGTGTCTAGAACAGAGCCGATTATAAAGCTGGTAAATGGTATATGGCAGAGATTCTGAAAATTATTCAGCATGGGGAATTGCTTGTTAGAAAATAATAAATTACATGTTTTCATAAAATTTTAGGAGGTAAATCATGAAGTATAAACAAATGACCCGTCAGGAAACTGTGAAAAGATGTTATGAACTTATACCACAATTGTGTGAATATGATGAACTTATGTATTTAAGTGTTCGCTGGCTTACTTATACTATGTTTTTTCATCAAAAGAATTATCGCTCAGCTGTAATCAATACTGATGAAATGGGGTTCCGAATGAGTAAATCATTTTCGGGCTGGGTTTCACCCGCTAATTTTTAACTGATAAGTTAGTCAATATCTTTATTGGTGGTTCAACTGCAATGGGAACCGGGGCTACTTCTGATACATATACGATATCTTCAGTACTTTCTAAGTTAACTGGCGAAATATGGCTTAATTTTGGTGGTAGTGGGTAAAATTGTGAGGAGGAAGCGATTTTTTTTATGTTAAATCAGCATAGATTTAAGAAAATAGAAAATATTATTATATTAAGTGGACTTAGTACCCTGACCCTTGAATGGCTTCCTGACGATTTTACGACAGAATATGGTAAATATTATTATTCTTACGAATTAGTTCATTATATGAATAAATATAATGAAGACCTAGAGTATGGGGTAAATTCTAATGCACCATGGAGTAATAATTCTTCAAAAAAATTCATTCCACGGCTTGCTGAAAGATTAAATAAAATTGGCTTGATGACATCGCTCAAAATCCAATGAAAAAGGTATTTACTGATATATACGTAGATATTGAGGAGCGTATCAATCGAGCAGTTAAAATGACGATTGAATCAGCAGTGCAAATAAAGCAATTAGCTAAAAGCATGAGGTGGAAGTGTATTATATTCTGCATCCACTATCTCGCTGGAGTAAACAGCGATTTCATAAAGATGAAGAAGAGATGTTTTACACAATAAATGTCTGTGCAAATAAGTTTTGGCAATTATTTGATCGTTTATGTGCTAAATACTTACATAGAAAGTATTCTTCACGGCTTTAAGAGGGATGTCGAAAAGATAATCTACCTTATTATGATATGAATACTTTAGTGAGACTATCACCTAAACTTAAAGATAATATTTATGTTGATCACCTTCATTTTAATAATATTGGATCTGAAGAGATGGGAAGATTGATTTATGAAAAAATTCTTAATTAAATAGCGGAATTTTTTTGCAATATTTATATGATTTTTGCGAATATGTTAATTACAAACATATGTTTTGACAGTTAGGTAATGGATATTTTAATATTCTAATTGGGATTAATATTTATTCTTCATTGTTATCATATATAGATTAATTTAATACTGGTCAAATAAAAAATCGCTTTTAGTAAGCAATAATATTCAATTTTGATAGTGTACAGCTAAGATCGTTATTTTATCTATTAATTGTCATTAATTACTCTGAATTTAAATCATGAGTAATAATGATAACTAATTAAATGTTATGAATAAGAATTGATCAACGTTAATGCCACCAATAAAAATTCTGATAATAGCAGCAACACCATTAAAGCTAATAAATAGTAGCCTGAATTATCTGCTTTTATTGCTATAATACGGAGTTTTCCTTGCTTGTATTAGGTTTCTACTAATCGTTATAGATAAAATATTATTTATAGAATTTTGGATTGATAATACGGATGGTTTAAACCTAACTAGAGATATTGATGATAATAGGAAGGAAGCAGCATTTTTATCTTCCACTAATATGTCACATGCTATTTCACCAACAGACGGAATAGAAATTCCGCATATAGTAAGTTATATATGGGTTGGCAAAATAAAATTAGTCAAAAAAACCTTAGTAATATATTACATTGTGCAAACATGAATCAGGATAGTAGGGTTAATGTTTATCTTGACAACAGTACACAATATGATGAAAACTCGCTTAGACAAGCGAGTGTTTTTGATATTAAGTTACAACTAATATACATTTAATATTTAGCATCTAAAGAGCATAAATTAACCGAATTTTTAGCTGCGAATAAGGGAAAATCTTATAAATTCTGTTTGGAAAATAAGCGTTATGCCATGGCTGCTGATGTTTTGCGGCTAAGTTGTTTAAAAAGTACAGGTGGAATTTACTCTGATATAGATGATAGATATCTTACGCCTATTATGTGGGAAAATGCTCTCGTGGCACCAGATGAAATTTTAGTTAATACACCTATTCATCGAGCAGGTGAAAAAGCTGAACTGTTTATTAGTAATTCTCAATTTGCGGTACAGCCTGGTAATCGTATTCTACAAGAAATGAGCATAGTGATTGGTCAGAAATTTGTCGATGAATGACGTAGGGAAAAAACAGGCTATCCCTCATATTTTTTGCTTGCCGATATACTATCTTTTAGGGAAATTTCATCTTTTTGTGGACCGAATTTATTCACCAATATATTGTGTCGCCTTGATATGGATTTTAATCATGCTTATAGCAAATTTAAGATGGCCTTAAAAAGTAATCAGTTAAAAACTTTATTTGAAGAAGAGATAATAAAGAAGTTTGCTTTCGGAATAGAGCATAAAATTTGTACAGTAAAGTATGTCTCAGATCATAGTTGGGCAAAAATATCTTTTTAAGTTTTAAATAGACCGATGGCGTGAACCAAGGATTAATTGGAGAGTTGCTGGTTGGGTTTGTTTTAATTGAACTGGAATGAATAGGTCTGGTTGGGATTATTGGTTTCATTTTCAGCTCGTGGCTATCTTTGTACTAAGATCAGTAACAAATTTTACTAATCAAAATGCCTCACCTACTTGGAAATAAAAGCCAGTACTATTGCGCCCAACTCCAAAATCTAATCTGATATTCATTCTGGGTTTAAATTCAAATCGATAGCCGATACCAACAGTAGGTAACCAATGATTAGAACCAAGTTTGGAAGGTGAATCACTAAGTGTTCCTACTCCAATCCAGCTAACAATACCATGCCGCCAATCCAACTTTCGGCGATACTCTAATTGGGTAGTAAAAACATTATTATCACGATAACGGCCTTCATAATAACCTCTCATTTGATTTGCGTTACCTAATAAAGAAAGATGATCCCATGGCACTGAACCTGAAGTAAAACGGGCATAATTATCAAGGGCTAGAACGCTATTTTCTGATAGTGAGTAGTAGACAGAATATTGTAATTGGGTGCTTTGAAAACGATTGTTACTGGCGAGTTCAGGGGAAAAATAGCTATAAATAACTTCCAGGGCTTGACCTTGTTGGGCATTGGGCAAAAAATCACGTGAATCATAATTGAAGTAAGCGCTAATACCAGAACTAAGTATAGAACGCCCACCTGTCGATTTGGCAAAATAATTTTTACCACGATCATCTAAATCACTGGCATTAAGTGATGAAAAATCCCAGCTTACACCTATGTAGGTATTATCTATTATGCGATAAAGTACTCTTGGTTTGATAGCAAATTCCTGCGATCTATATTCCACTTTATTATGGTCATTTTTACCGGCAGAATAGCCTTTTCCCCAATAATAGGTAGGAATATTATTTACGGTACCTGAAATAAATAAACGCCATTGATCTGTCGATAAAAAATTATAATTATTAAAATTTAGTCCAAAAGCCCCGGTAGCTGAAGCAAATCCACTTAGACTTAATGATGAGGGTTGACTAATTTTATCATTTCTATCGATACGATATAAACCAACTAATACGACACCAACGCCGACGCTCATTTCTGGTGTATAAAAAGGACCTGGCAATAATCCCCAGTCGATAGTTTTGGTTTCATCGAAACTGTTTGTTCCACCTATCTTTTCAAGCCAGCTATCTATTTTTTGTCGTTCCGTAAACATACTGGCATGAGCCGCCGTGAACACAATAAGAAAATTGATTGTAATTAATTTTATGATATAACGATAAAAGCGCATTAAATATGTATTTCCCTAAAAAATATTACGGTTATTATTGTTGCAGTCAATTTTAGAAAACCTATTACAATTAGCTGTTAGTTCAAGCATTACACTTGTAGTTGTAATTTGATTTATTTATTAGATTTTATGTGGTTTTGTAGTTGGTTTCTTAGCTTTTTATGTGGTGTTTTATATTGTGTCACTAAAGTTCAAAAAACTAATGATGACGATATAGGGATTTTACCAGATTATCAAATATTCTAACTTAGCATTGGCATGTTATTTTAGATATTTAATTAAAAGCAAGTAATAATATTTTTAGATTAATAATTTTGTTATTTTTGCAGTTAAAAATTTAACTTTCAATTGATGGTTGAATTTTATTATTATGTTATAAATAATATTTTTTTAATTTTATTGGTGAATGTGTGGTTAGCGAAAATATTTACTAAATTAAAAAATTTTTTAGTTTTGTTTATCACTATAAATAAACTGATGTTTATAATTTTTTATTGTTACTTAATAAAAAGGGTCTAAAAAACGATAGTGATTTAAACTTTTCTGTTCGTTACAAGAGTCGAAGAATTGACTAATAATTATATCAAATATATCACAAAAAATATAGAGTTTATCAATAGGAAGAAGGCTAATGCCATTTTAGTAGCGTGATAATTGTTGTTGTGATCTTCCAAGATTACTAGATAATTCTTTGCCTGTCATTCCATTATATTTTCTGATTTTTTTAATTTTCCTGCCTAATAAATAAGCTATTTCTTGGCGTCTTTTCATAAAGTGCTCCAATTAACATAGTATTTATTTTAATCATAATTAATCGCATAAGAATAAAAATATAAATATGGAAAAATATTTGGAAATCAGAAAATAAATTATCTGATTATCCAGATAAAAATTAGCAAAAATAAAAATATTATATATGTTAACTCAGGTTAAAAAATCACTAATTTAAGAAAAATAAATCAAATTAGAATAGATATGTCATTCCTAACATTATGTCATGGCTGTGTAATCTGGATTCAAGATTGCCTTTCATATTTATTGGACCTAGATTTGTTTCGCCATTTGTTTTGGTTTTTCCGGCATTGATATAACGATAGCTAAGATCTAAAGCTAGATTACTATTAATATCATATTTTACACCAGCACCAAGACTCTAGGCAAAATTATAGTTGGTTTTTTTACCTGACAATAGTTTAGTATTATTTTTTGGATTATGCACACTTACATTTACAGTACGATTATTTTGAGAAACACCCACTCCTGCTAAAACATAATGTGTAAATTGGGTACTATTCTCTAGATCATAAATTGCATTTACCATTAAGGTATTGGTTTGAATTTTATTTTTCATTTTTATGTCTAACTACCGATTTGAAATGTCTTCACTAGTTGAACCATTTTTTTCAGATTACTTCTGGCAGTAAAATCTAATTCCACTCTGACCGGTAATTGAAACATAGGCTTAAATTTATAACCTAGTGCAATTCCTCCGCCTAAAGCACGAAGGAATATCGCCTAATTTGCCACTTTTATCGAAGGTGTTGTTAGTTCCATCAGAAGCAGAAATTGAACCTGTAGATTTTGTCGATTGTACAATAGAACCACCGATTTTACCGGTAACATACAATCCAGTTTTATCTGCTGCATTTGCCATAGTGGTAGATAAACCCGTTATAAAAAATAAAACAAGACGCTTTTTCATACAATAATTTCTCCGGTTTAATGAATGTCACAATATATTAATAATCAACTGACAAAATTTTATAAATTAATCAGAATAAAGCCTATAAATAATATAGTATGCTCTATTTAACTTGATTGGATTTAAACAAGAGTAGCTTCAAAAATAAGGCAGTAGAAAAATTGAATATGTAGTTTTTTAGTCAGAGATTATTTTTTATATTAATGCTATTTTTTAATTAAATTTTCTGTTGAAGTTATTAAATTGACTATGGTATGACTATTATTTTGTAAAGCTGATCCTTTCATTCTATGTAAATAGTAGTTAATATTATTCGTATCATTCATATTGATCGCTAAGCTTAAATTTTTAAAATCTAATGCTAATATTTTATAAAATAGATCATCTATATTTTTAATATTAATATTTTCAGTCACAGCTTCTATATTAGAATTTAAATAACTTCATTTGGTTAAACATGTGGCTAAGTCTTTTAATGTTATAGGTTTAGATAATATATCATTACCACTATTGTTAATAAATTTCTCAATGTGTTTATTGCTGGTATTAGCAGATATAGAAATTATTGGGGTAGTAACACGATTTTGTGTTTTTTCTAAATTTCTGATTGCCTTACAGACATCATATCCAGGCATATCAGGCAGAAAGCTATCTAATAAAACTAAATCATAGTAATTTTCTTGTTTAAAATTTTCTATGGCATCATTGCTATTTAATATATATTCCCAATCACAGTTAAAAATATCTAATTGCTTAGTGATAACATCAATATTATATATATGATCCTCTACAATAAGGATCCCTAGTCTATTTAATGTATCTCTTTTTCCAATGCTTATTTATTTATATTTATTAATGTCTATTATTTCATTATATTTATTAGCTAGAATAACAATTTTTATTTCTGTACCAATATTTTGGTACTTTTCATTGTTAAATCAGCTTTCATAATCTCAGAAAACTTTTTACAGATGAATAATCCAAGACCACTACCTGTTTGATTATAATTTAATTCTTTAGTTGTAATTTAGAATCATGGTTGAAAGATTTTTTTTCATCGATTCTTATGCCAGTGTCTTATTATTAATAAAACTAATTTATTTTCTGTATATTTAGCAATATATAATATATATCCTTGTTCTGTAAATTTTATTGCATTAGATATGATATTTCTCATAATTTTACGTAATTTATCAGAATCAATATTAATATATGTTTTTTCCGGAATAAAATATTTATAAATTAAATCTATTTTTTTACTCAGATAAAGGCGTAAATTCATTTTTTATCTTAATAAATATATGATTAATATCAATCGTTTTGTTTTTTAATTTTAGTTCTTTTGCTTCTAATTTAGAAAAATCTAATACATTATTAATAAATGATAGCAAGGTTAATGATGAGTTAATTTAAATAGTTGTAAACTTCGTCAGCTACTTATTTTTAATTTAATTTTTAATATATCTAGTTATGCTATAATTGCATTTAATGGTGTACGAATTTAATGACTCATCATAGAGATAAAAAGTGATTTTGATAATTCATTATTCTGAGCTGATATTTGCGCTTTTCTTATGTAAAAAAGTAATGTTAATAGAATTAAGAATATTAAAATAGCAGTTATTATTTCAATATAATAATGTTTTAATATCATATGAAGTGATGGTGCTGTGATATTTAATTCATCAATCCATTTTTTATATATTTTATCACTTTGCTTCGCAAAAATACTATTTAAGTATTTATCAATTATTGATTTTAATATTGGAATTTTTGCGGCAATAGCCATAGTAATATTTTCGTTTAATTCAGGAATGACACCAGAAAAATTTAAATGATTTACATAATATTTATATACTAGAGGCCAAAAGATAAGATTTGGACCTATAACGGCATAGGCATCACATGAGTCACATAATTTATTTGCTTGAAATGGCATGTTCTTCAGGAATTAATATTATTTTAGGATAGTGTTTTTTTAGAAAACTCTCATATACACTATTTTTTTAACGATGATTTTTTCCCGTCTAATTGATGAGGAATAAACATTGAGGGAGCATCTGGCCTGGTGACAATAACAGCTGAAGTAAAAATATAGGGATAGCTTTGTAACCAGTTTTTATCATGAGAAGTTATTACTAATAAAATTAGCAATAATTTTTACATTTTTTTCCGTTTGAGGCGATAGATGAATTTTAAACGTTTTTTTCTATTTCATTTAAATATTCTATATAGATACCATTATGAGTATTATGGTGAATATATTCTATTTTATTATTGGGAATAATAGTATAATAAATGGCATGGTTGTATTTTAACCAATCTCGTTCGACTTGATTAAATTCTGTCGCTAAAGTAATAGCCGGTATAATTAAATATTAGAGTAACAAATTTAATTCTTTTTATTTTTTAGTATTTCATCTTACTTATAATAAATAATTGATGATCGGTAGTTAAATCTAACTTTCTGAGTGCAGTTTGTTTTTGTCCACTTATTGTCTTTATACTACGATTATATTTTTTAGCAATCATTGAAACGCTAAAACCGTCGATAAAACAACGAATTACTTCTAGCTCTTTTTTAGATAAATCAGAGACAGAGATATTTGATAGTATCGAATTTGATGAATTATCAATGATACCTTCATAGTGGAACTCAAGTTTTTTTAAACTGCCAACTACCTGATTAAAATGATATTTTTCTTTATATATCGCATTTATTGCATGTTGTTTGTTAGCATTTTTTTTGCTTATAAAACCTTTTGCTCCACATCTGAAAATTTGCCCTATTGATTGCAAGATCTGAATAGGCAGATATAACTAATATTTTTAATTTGCTATATCTTTTATGGAGATCTTTTATCAGGGTAAGTCCATCTAGCCTCAGGTGATAATCCATGATTATTATATCAAGATGTATTTGCAGCTAAATATTTCTTTAAGTAATGAGAGTTTGTGTAACTATTTGATACTGAAACATGAATTTATTCAAGTTCTTTTTCTATTCCTGATAAAATTATAGAATGATAATCTAGTACAACTACCTCAACAGCAGAAACTGGAAATAGTTTTAAAATTACTACTTTTCTAGTATAAACAATTTATTAGAATTTTTCAAATAATGCTTTAAGGAGCTTGTTAAACAGGCAGTTATTGATGTGAGAAACAGAACTCAGCTTTAATAAGAGATTTCATTATTTTAAAAATTTAAAAAATAATCAAAATGTCCCTAATTTAGACTGAGTTTTACCTTTATGGAATTATAAATTTAAATATTTTCTTTATCGTTAATTTTTATAGCTAAAAATTAATTAAAACATATTGCTACAGAAGTACAATTTATTTGTAACTTGAAGAAAATTAAGAATCGTTAAATCTGTTTTATACAAAGATAATAATTTGGTGTTTTGTAATATATTTTTAGTAATGTAATAATCAAAGGAAAAACTATCATGGTGAAATGTAATATTTGGTTATGTATTAATCATATTAAGTTGGGATAAAATTTATTTTATAAATAGTTATAGTATTTTTAACTATAAGATATTAAAAAATAGTCTTTATTTAACTTAGAAAAAAGCCCTCTATTATAGAGAGGCATGGTGTTTATGGCAAGGAAGAACTTTAATTATTATTTGCTACTTATTGCTAGGCTTGAGATTAAGTGCTTAATTCTTTAATCTTGATAACTGCTTTTGATGCTGGTTTTCTAGTATCATCTTCTGTTCGTGTGTTAATAATTTATAAAATTGATGGTATATGCGTGCCATCTCAATTTGTTGTTCAATAATTTCTTGAGCCATTTTTTCTGCTGCTTCGCGAAAAGCAATTTCATCAAAAGTATCTGCTATCATCAAATCATGAAGAGTTTCACGCTTTTGGCGAGAAATTTTCTGCTTGAAACTTTGTTGCCGTTGTGAAGCCATCAAGTCACGCATTTGTTGGCGTTGTTTTTCGCTTAATGTAATACCTTTTATTAAAGGGATAAATATATCATAAGGATTACATAAACTATCTCTGGTTATGTTACGCTTAGAAATATGGCTATTATGTTTTTCCGCCTGTATTTGTTTGACAGGTTGTGATGGTACTAAAGTGGCATCGGCTGCCTCGGCAAAAGCCGCTGTTGATCCAACAATAAATAGCGATGATGCAAAAGTTATCATTGCATTGTGACACATTAATAATTTACTCCCGCCCTCTTGGATAACGATATTAATATAATAAATGACTATATCCTTATGGTTGAAAACTAGCGTCAGAGCGTGTAAAAGAACGTAAAGTCATGGCATCGCGGCGCTTCTTGTCGTATTTTGCTCTTGGAGGATATGACTAATGCATAAAATCTTACTTGTTGATGACGACCGTGAACTGACTTCGCTGTTAAAAGAATTACTTGAAATGGAGGGCTTTAGTGTGATTATCGCCTATGATGGCGAACAAGCATTAACGCTTCTTGATTCAACTATTGATTTACTCTTACTTGATATCATGATGCCACAGAAAAATGGTATTGATACATTAAAAGAGATACGTCGGAAATATCAAATTCCGGTAATTATGTTGACAGCCCGCGGCAGTGATTTGGATCGTGTTCTTGGTTTGGAGTTGGGAGCTGATGATTATTTGCCTAAGCCATTTAATGATCGTGAATTAGTTGCACGTATACGGGCCTTATTAAGGCGTTCAAATTGGAGTGAACAAAGTCAAGAAAATCTTAATTCGTCAATTTGTCAGGTGGATAGTTTACAGTTAAATCCAGGACGGCAAGAAGCGAGTTTTAATGGTAAAGTTCTCGATCTCACAGGAACCGAATTCACTTTACTTTATTTATTAGCACAACATCTTGGTCAAGTTGTTTCTCGTGAGTACCTCAGTCAAGAAGTTTTAGGTAAACGTTTGACACCGTTTGATCGTGCTATTGACATGCATATTTCAAATTTACGTCGTAAATTACCTGAACGTACGGATGGTTTGCCTTGGTTTAAAACACTACGTGGACGAGGATATTTGATGGTTTCTGCAACATGATAAATAGTTTGACAGCCAGGATATTTGCCATTTTTTGGTTTACGCTGGCTTTAGTATTGATGCTGGTATTGATGGTACCTAAGCTTGATTCAAGGCAAATAACACCGCTTTTGGAGAGTGAATACCGTCAAGGTATTATGTTAGAACAGCACATAGAAGCTGAATTAGCTAGCGACTCGATTAATGATCTTATGTGGTGGCGCCGGCTTTCTAATGCAATTCAAAAATGGGCCCCTCCAGGTCAGCATCTTATCATGGTGACTAGTGAAGGGCGGGTTATTGGCGCTATGCCCAATGAAATGCATGTAATTCGTAATTTTATTGGGCAGTCAGACAACACAGATCATCCGAAAAAGAAAAAATATGGACGGGTGGAGATTTTAGGGCCATTTTCTATTCGTGATGGCGAAGATCACTATCAACTTTATTTGGTACGTCCAGCCAGTAGTCCACAGTCTGATTTTATTAGTTTACTTTTTGATAGGCCTTTTTTGTTGCTAGTTGCAACGATGTTAATTAGTGCTCCCTTATTGCTATGGTTAGCTTGGAGTTTAGCAAAACCTGCCAGAAAATTGAAAATGGCAGCCGATGATGTTGCTAATGGTAATTTACGTCAACACTCAGAATTGGAATCTGGGCCGCAAGAGTTTTTGGCGGTAGGAAACAGTTTTAATCAAATGATTAGTGCGCTAGAAGGGATGGTTAGTGCTCAACAACGGATGATATCTGATATTTCCCATGAGTTACGCACGCCGTTAACACGTCTGCAATTAGCGACAGCATTACTACGTCGCAGACACGGCGAGAGTAAAGAATTAGAACGTATTGAAACAGAAACGTTGCGTCTTGATGGTATGATTAATGATTTGTTGGTACTGTCTCATAGTCAACATAAGAATGAAATATTGAGGCAAAATATTAAAGTCACCGATCTTTGGAATGATATTTTGGATAATGCCACTTTTGAAGCTGAACAGATGAATAAAACACTTAATGTTACGGCTCCTCCTGGTGCTTGGACGATTTATTGTAACCCTCCTGCATTAAGTAGCACATTAGAAAATATCGTTCGCAATGCCTTACGTTATTCCCATAATCGTATTGAAGTAGCATTTAAAGAAGAAAACCAAGGTATTTTGATTACGGTAGATGATGATGGTCCTGGGGTATCAAAAGAAGATCGTGAAAAAATCTTTCGCCCTTTCTATCGTACTGATGAAGCGAGAGATAGGCAATCTGGCGGTACAGGTTTAGGACTAGCTATTGTTGAAACCGCTGTTTTTCACCATAAAGGTTGGGTAAAAGCCTCTGATAGCCCGTTAGGAGGATTACAGTTAAGGTTATGGTTACCTCTTCATGGGCGCTAATTGTTTTAAATAAAAAGTTTGTAATAAAATTTACTGCGATTTTCAACGATATTGATTTTATAACTGATTGAAAAATTTATTTGTATGGTTAATAACCAGAAGTTATGTTTTATTTAAAAAAAGTAGATTTCCTATAGTAGCTTATAACCATATATTTGCTTTTAAAGAGAGTTTGAAAAGAGTGAAGATAGTTTGAAGAGTAATTAACTATCTTATTCCCACTGTCGGAAAGATAAAACAACTGTCTTGTTTTTTGTTTGATTATTATAATAAATTGATTTCATTATTTAGTTTGCGTTAAATCATAATTACTTTAAAAAATGATATTATCTTTAAAAGATATTAATAATTTAATATAGTTTTATATTGTTTAATGTGAAATATTTTATCAAATAGTCATTTATGGTATTTGAGCTTATTATGATTTTAAATTCATTTCTCTATTAGCTAGCGAGAGTATGTCACATAGTTTAAAATTTTATTTATAAGTTATTGATTATATTGGATAATCTAATCATTATTAGCTATGTTATTTCTTATAATTAGGACGGTAAAATAGCTGATTGTGTTTAATAGTAGAAAGAATCATTCAGTGATAATTTAATGATTTTAAGAAATTGAGTTAACTTTTGTTTTCTTGTTAAGAATTGTAACTTTTTATGCATGTAATGTGAATAAACGTTGAGATCTATTTCGTCTTAAGTATTAAATCTTTCAGCATGAATGTATGCTATAAAATATAGATAGATTAACAAAATTAACATGTTAGCAAAAATTCTTTTGTCGATTGTTTAGTAAAACGGTAAAAAATTATTTTTTAATTATGAGTAAATCAAAGTTTATCTTGCTAGTAAGTTGATAATGTAAATAGAAGCAGTGTAGATTGACCTAAGACCACTTAATGCATACTCTGAAAGGTTTAGGAAATAGCAAAATCACTTAACTTTTTGTGGTAAAAGGGATTCAATATTCAAAAAGGGATATGATTACCAGGTTAAAAACTCGATGTATTCAGACGAATCGCTGTTGGTCGTTTTTTGATGATTGGCTCTGGTCATAATCAGAAATCAATGGGTTATGTGGAAAATGTTGTGGCTTTTTTATATTTTACTACTAAATTAAAAGTTGGCCTCATATCTTTAATTATGTTGATAAACCAGATTTTACTATGAATGAATTGACGGATATTATTTGTCAGGCGTTACAAAAGCAGAAATCCAATTTTCGAATTCCTTATTCACTGGGTATTTTAGCTGGTTATTGTTTTGATCTGCTTGCCAAAATAACCGGTAAAAATTTTCCTGTTAGTTAGTAGTATTCGGGTTAAAAAATTTTGTGCGCGAACCTAATTCAAATCTAATACCATTGCTGAAACTGGATTTGAGCCACCGGTAACGTTGGCAAGGGGGATAGAAAATACGGTTCAGTTTGAGTTTAAAACATCATTAGATTAATAAAAAACTTTGGTTAGTTGGACGAATTGAAAAACTTAACAGTGGCTATGGTTATGTTAGAATACAGCACTTATTGTTGAGGGCTGTATGTTAAATATTGTTTTATTGGAACCTGAAATTCCACCTAATACCGGTAATATTATCCGTCTTTGTGCTAATACCGGTTGCCAATTACATTTAATTGAACCATTGGGTTTTACCTGGGACGACAAACGCCTAAGACGTGCTGGATTAGATTATCATGAATTTGCTAATATCAAGCGCCACCATAATTATTTTACTTTTTTAACCAGTGTTGCTTTGTCTCAAGAGCATCTTGTTACACCGTCCGGTAACCGTTTATTTGCTTTAACAACTAAAGGAACTCCGAGCCATAGCAGTGTAGCATACCAGCCGGGGGATTATTTGATGTTTGGGCCGGAGACGCGAGGATTACCTGCTGATATTCTTAATGCTCTGCCAACCAGTCAAAAGATCCGTATTCCAATGTTAGCGGATAGCCGCAGTATGAATTTGTCCAATTCAGTTGCTGTGGTGGTATTTGAAGCATGGCGCCAGTTGAATTACTCAGTGATACTGTTGCGCGACTAGTTTTATTCAACATGGGTTGATTGAATAATTAGATGCCCTCACCAAAATCATGGATTGAACTGCTAAAGTTTTGATCCATATCCAGCGAAGGTTTTTTGCTGTTCGGCGTTCCCACTTTGTGTGCGGGTACTCCCGCCACAGTAGTGTGGGGTGTCTAGTACTACCGAACCGGCTCCGATTTTGGTGCCCTTACCAATTTCTATGTTGCCTAAAATTTTCGCACCCGCACCGATCATCACACCCTCACGAACTTTAGGATGACTCTCTCCTCCTGTTTTGCCGGTTCCGCCAAGCATAACCGATTGCAATATTGAAACATCATTTTCCACTACGGCAGTTTCGTCGATCACGATACCTTTTGCGTGATCAAGCATAATACCATAACCAATGTGGGCAGCAGGGTGGATATCAACATCAAAAGAGACGGATGTTTGGTTTTGCAAATAAGTTGCTAATGTCTTGCGATCCACTTTCCATAACCAGTGTCCAATACGATAAGCTTGTAAAGCATGAAAGCCTTTTAAATATAATAAAGGGATTGAATATTTATCGACAGCAGGATCACGTTACACGATAGCTTTAAGATCACGTGCTGCATAACAGATCATTTGTTTATCATTTTTATAGGCATCCTTAATAATCTCTCTAATGGTAATAGCTGGCATAATTGGGGTAGATAACTTATTTGCCAGGATATAGCTTAATAAATTACCAAGATTATCATGTTTAAGTAATGTCGCATGAAAAAAACTGGCTAGTATAGGCTCACAATTGGCTAAAGTTTTACCTTCTTGTTTAATTGCCGGCCAAATTTTTTCAAGTTCGTGTCGTGACATATTCACACTCTGATATTTTTATTAAAAAGCAGGTCTATCATTGGTTTCGTCTTTGGTTGCACGGCTAAGTAATGTATTGGCCGCTTCGCGTACATTTTTATTACCATATAGAACTTGATAAATTTGCTCGGTAATTGGCATTTCTACTCCAACACGTTGCGCCAAAGCGTGGACTTCTTTGGTGTTTAAGTAACCTTCAACCACCTGACCAATCTGTTTTTCTGCTTCTTCAGTCTTCATGCCTTGACCGAGCAGCATGCCAAAGCACCGATTACGCGATTGATTGTCAGTACATGTCAAAACCAGATCACCTAAGCCAGCCATGCCCATAAACGTAGAGGGTTCTGCGCCCATTGCACGGCCTAAGCGGCTAATTTCGGCTAATCCTCGTGTGATCAAAGCTGTTCGGGTATTAGCGCCAAATCCCATGCCGTCCGACATTCCTGCGCCGATAGCAATGACATTTTTGACCGCGCCTCCTATCTGAACACCGATCATATCTGGATTTTTATAAACTCTAAGACTTTTACCACAATGGAAAAGTTGTTGTAGATCTTGACTAAATTCCGCATTAGAGGCTGCTACCGCAATTGCAGTAGGTAAGCCGGCAGCTAATTCTTTGGCAAAGGTTGGTCCGGAGAGGACAGCTAGCGGGATTTTATCACCTAGTGTTTCACGAGCAACTTCTTGTAATAGCCGCCCAGTGCCACGTTCTAACCCTTTTGTTGCCCAAATAATGCGTGAATGTTGCGTTAAGAAAGGTTGGATATTTTGCAAAACTTGATTAAATACATGGCTTGGAACGACGATTAATATATTGCGACTTGCAGTTATTGCTGTTTTTAGTGATGCTTCAGGGGACAAATTGTCTGGGAATCTAACGTCAGGTAAAAATGCTTGGTTGCAGCGGTTAGCTTGTAATTTTTTGATGTGCTGAGGATCATGTCCCCAAAGTAAAACGCGGTGACCATTACGCGCAAGAGTAATAGCTAATGCGGTGCCATAAGAGCCGGCACCAATAACTGTCATCGAAACAGTGTTCATTAAGCTTCCTGATGATTTTTCGAATTTTCAGTTTTGGTAGTATGCTGTTGTTGTAGATAGTTCATAAACAATGCATCAAAATTAACAGGTGCTAAGTTTAGTTGAGGAAAAGTTCCGCGGCTAACTAAATTCGTGATACATTCACGAGCATACGGGAATAAGATATTTGGGCAATAAGCGCCTAAACAGTGAGCCATTTGGCTCTTTTCGACCCCATCAATAGAGAATATGCCAGCTTGTTGAACTTCGCAAAGGAAAGCTGTTTCATCAGCCACGCTTGCAGTAACAGTGATTCGTAAAATAACTTCATAAACATGTTCAGCTAATTCACTAGACGATGTGTCTAAATCTAATTTGACTGTTGGTTGCCATTCTTGCTGAAAAATATTGGGGGCACTTGGTGTTTCAAATGAGATGTCTTTAGTATAAATTCGCTGGATCTGAAATACCATCTCTTCATGACTTTGTTCTGACATAATGTTAATTACCTTTTAAATGTCCTTATGATATTGAATTATATAAACGTAACTGCTGATGTGTCCGATGAATTACCTTTTGCCTCTGGCCAAAGGTAAGTTTTCGCTAGACCAGCCGGTAATTCCTTCTTTTAGAATAAAGACACGCTCAAAACCATACTGCACCAGTTGTTCAGCAGGTTTAGATGCTTCCATGCCGTTTGCTGAGACAACAATAATGGGTTTTTGCTTATTTTTTTCCAATTCTCCGATATTATTGTCTTTAATTTCTGTTGGGGTCAGATTAATTGAATAAATAATGTGTCCTTTACGAAAATCATCACGGGAACGTAAATCAATGGTGATCGCTTCTTCCTTATTAATCAGCTGTATCGCTTGGGCACGGGTGATGTTTTTTGTTTTCGACAACAAGCCCTTAAAGGTTAAAATAATCATAGCGAGCAATAAGGCGATCCAGGCCAGACTAAGTATTGGATGCCGGCTAATAAATTGCATGATTTCTTGCATCATGTGGGTTAATTACTCCCGTAGTTAGTAATAGATAGATCTAGGTTGCAAAGTATACCTTTGTAGCCACACAATTACAGCCAATTTACATTAAATGACCGGAGTTTTTTTGCAAATTAGCGCTCATAGCTTCAGTATTTGCTAGTGATATTAGCCAATTGATACCACTTAAAGGAAGTAACTGAATGAAAACAATATTAACAATAACCTATAGTTATTTTGTGATTTGTTGTATAAATGAAGAAATTAAGTTTTTTCAGTATTATCCTAAAAAAAGTAGAAAGGTTTACTAATTATAGTAATTGTTAATAATTTTAAGTGATATTGTTTCAGGATACTGAGCTAAGATGAACAATACCAGCCGATATGGTTTAATCATAATGCTTTTGTCTCCACTACAGAGAGTAGTGGTTAATTCCTTACTCTTTGCCTATCTGTTTTTTATTTTTAGCTGTATATCGATTACTATTGCCAATCCTATCAATGACAATAGAGTAAAACTAAAAGATCTGTTATCAAATATCGCAGAAAAAGAAAGAAGTGTTAAACAGCAACAAGCAGAAAGAAGCCGTTTACTTGAGCAATTGAAAAATCAGGAAAAAAATATTGCTGTTGCTGGGCGAGCATTACATGAAACGTGTAATAGACTTGCCAAATTAGCTAAAGAACTCGCTCAGTTAAATGAAAATATTAGTCGTTTACAACAACAAAAACAGCTTAATGAGTCATTATTAGCTAAACAGCTCGATGCTGCGTTTAGATTAGGCAAACAAAAAAATATTGAGTTGTTATTTAAAGGTGAGCAAGGCCAACGCGAAGAGCGTATTTTAGCCTATTATAGCTACTTAAATGCAGCCAGACAGCAAACAATTAGCAAATTACAGCAAACAACGACAGCTTTAGCAGAGCAGAAACAACAGAAACAGCAAAAGCAATTGGCACAGAAAAAGATTTTAGTCAAACAAGATCAAGAAAAGAAAAAGCTCGATTCGGCACAGAGCGCTAGAAAGAAAACCCTATCATCGTTGGAATCTAGTTTGAAAGAGGAGCAAAAAAGTCTGGCAGTAATGAAACGTAATGAAGCACTTTTGCGGAGTAAAATTGCCAGGGCTGAGCGAGAAGCCAAAGTTAGGGCAGAGAGAGAAGCTAAAGAGGCCGCGCGGATTCGAACAAAACAACGTCAGGCACAGCAAAAGGGAACAACTTATCTTCCGACTGAAGATGAGCGTGCTTTAATGGCGCGGACTGGAGGTTTAGGTCGCCCTATTGGTCAAGCGCTGTGGCCGGTTCACGGACAGATCCTCCATCATTATGGTGACAGTATTTCCGATGAGTTACGCTGGAAGGGGATGGTGATCAATGCCCCTGAAGGAACAGAGGTTAAAGCTATTTCTGCTGGGCGGGTATTACTGGCCGATTGGTTACAAGGTTATGGTTTGGTGGTTGTTATTGATCATGGTCAGGGTGATATGAGTTTATATGGCTATAACCAGAGTGCATTGGTAAATGTAGGTCAACAGGTTCGTTCTGGTCAGCTTGTTGCTTTAGTGGGCAGTAGTGGTGGGCAACAGCGCTCTTCTCTTTATTTCGAGATCCGTCGTCAAGGTAAAACAGTTAATCCACAGCCTTGGTTAGGGAGATAACCGTGTTAAAACAGATTGTTTTGACAATTATTAGTCTATTGTTACTTGTTAGTGTACAAGTCAATGCTAGCAAATTAGCCATTGTGATTGATGATATTGGGTATCATAAAAAGGAAGACAACCAGTTATTAGCTTTGCCAGCGGCAATTTCGATTGCCATTTTACCTAATTCTCCTTATGGCAGAGAAATAGCTGAGAAAGCCTATCAGCAAGGCAGAGAAATTTTAATTCATATGCCGATGAAGCCTATTGGTCATCAACCCCTGGAAAAAAATACCTTAGTGCCTGAGATGAGTGCGAGTGAAATACAGCAGCATATTGTCGAAGCTATTGAGCGAGTACCGCATGCGATAGGAATGAGTAATCATATGGGAAGTGCGATGACCGTTAATTTAGCGGCTATGATGAATGTTATGCGAATACTCTCGCATTATGATCTTTATTTTCTCGATAGTGTCACGATAGCAAACACTAAGGTAAATGAAGCGGCCAAGGTTTTTGCTGTTCCAACCTTACGTCGCAACGTTTTTTTAGATGATGTAAAAACGCTGGCACAAATTCGTAAACAGCTTGCCTTTGCTATTTCATTTGCCCGTAAGCATGGTAGTAGTATTGTTATTGGCCATCCTTATCCAGCTACCATCCAGGTGTTACAGCAAACATTGTTTGAGTTACCTACTGATATTGAACTGGTGGCAGTTAGTACACTGTTTAACAATGAAATAAAAGCTAAATTAGATAGTCGAGCTATTAAGCAAAATCGGGATAAAATTGCGACACAGCAATTGGCATTGCCGAAAGTCGTTGTGGGTTACTGCAAGATATCACCATAAACAAAGGCATTATCTGGTATTGATTTTATGATATATATTGTGGATGCTATTTATCACGATCCTAACGTAAAAAAGTTATTTTCTGAGCAGAAAAAACCATTGTTTGAGAAAAATATTTGATTATCCTAATAAGATAATACCTGACGACTATGACATATTACTTTGTTGGTGTGATAAAACTCGTCATAATTCATTTTTTGCTATTACCTTTAATAAGTTAAGTGAAAATTACATGGCCTAACTCCTGCAATTGATTTATTTAGCTTTAATTTAGTGACTAGTTGGCAATACATTATCGATTTTAATAATTTTGTTGCGAAAATAATATCGTAGGATTGTTATTCTGTTTGGCTAGATCATTATGAGTTACTGTGGTTGAAGTAGGATAAATGTTATTATCAGATTAATATAAGTAATTATTAGATCGATTGAATAGAGGTAAATCTAATGATCATAGTCACTGGTGGGGCTGGTTTTATTGGCAGCAATATTGTTAAAACACTTAATGATAAAGGACGCCGCGACATTTTGGTGGTCGATAATCTTAAAAATGGGGCTAAATTTGCCAATTTAGTCGATTTAGATATTGCAGATTATCTCGACAAAGAAGATTTTATCGCCAATATTATGGCCGGCAATGATATTGCTGATGTTGAAGCGGTTTTTCATGAAGGCGCTTGTTCATTAACAACTGAATGGAATGGTCAGTATATGATGAATAATAACTATGAATATTCAAAAGAGTTACTTCATTACTGTATTGAACGAGATATTGCATTTTTATATGCTTCTTCGGCAGCCACTTATGGTGGACGGAGTGATCATTTCATTGAAGAGCGTCAATATGAAAAACCATTAAATGTATACGGTTATTCCAAGTTTTTATTTGATCAATATGTTCGTAAGATTTTACCGCAGATCTCTTCACAGGTGTGTGGATTACGTTATTTTAATGTTTATGGTCCGCGTGAAGGCCATAAAGGAAGTATGGCTAGCGTTGCTTTCCATTTAAATAGCCAAATTAATCAGGGACAACAGCCAAAACTTTTTGCTGGTAGTGAAAAATTTAAACGTGATTTTATTCATGTGAGTGATGTAGCGGCGGTTAATTTATGGTGTTGGGAAAATAAAATCTCTGGAATATTTAACTGTGGTACCGGTAAGGCGGGATCTTTTCAGGCTGTAGCCGATGCGGTAATCGCTTTTCATAAAGAAAAAAATCTTTCAGTGGAAAATATTGCTTTTCCTGATCAATTAAAAGGTGTTTATCAAACACTTACCGAAGCAGATCTAACCAAGTTACGTGCTGTAGGTTACGATAAACCATTCAAAACAGTAGCGGAAGGGGTTGCCGATTATATGCAATGGTTAAATCAAGATAATTAATCGGAAATAGTATGAAGATATTGGTCATTGGCCCTTCATGGGTAGGCGATATGATGATGTCGCACAGTCTTTACCGTACTTTGAAGACGCTTCATCCGAACGCAGAAATTGATGTTATGGCCCCTGATTGGTGCCGGCCACTATTGCATAAAATGCCTGAAGTAAACCAAGCTATATCTATGCCTTTGGGTCATGGTCGTTTAGCGATTAATGAACGTCGTCGGCTTGGTATTAGTTTACGTGATCAACGTTATGATCAGGCTTATATATTACCTAATTCATTTAAATCTGCGTTAGTGCCTTTTTTTGCCCAAATACCGTTACGTACAGGATGGCGCGGTGAGATGCGTTATTGGTTGCTTAATGATATTCGCATATTAGATAAAGCCGCTTTTCCACAAATGGTTCAGTGTTATGTTGCTTTGGCTTATAAAAGAGACTCAGTTAACAATGCCGAAGATATTCCTAAGCCTATTTTATGGCCACAACTTTCAGTTACAGAAACGGAAATTGTACAGAGTAAACGCATTTTCCATATTCCTGAGCAGTTACCTATTATTGGCTTTTGTCCAGGGGCAGAATTTGGGCCAGCTAAACGCTGGCCGTCTTACCATTATGCTAAGTTGGCGCAATTATTGTTTTCTGCTGATGGTTATCAAATTGTAATATTTGGTTCGCTAAATGATCATCCTATCGGTGAAGATATTCGGCAATCGCTTTCTGCCGATTGCCGGCGGCATTGTTTTAATCTAGCGGGAAAAACAACGCTTGAGCAGGCGGTTAATCTATTGGCATCTTGCAGGGCTGTGGTGACAAATGATTCAGGTTTAATGCATATTGCGGCAGCATTAAATCGCCCGCTGGTGGCACTTTATGGGCCGAGTAGCCCTGATTTTACTCCTCCTTTGTCAAATCAAGTGGAAATTATCCGTTTGATAACCGGTTATCATAAGGTGAGAAAAGGGGGAACAGAGAGTGGTTATCATCAAAGTTTGATTGTTGTAAAACCTGAACGAGTGAGTACGGCATTAACTAAGTTATTGGCGGAGATTCAATAGCTATGAAAGTATTGATCGTTAAGACCTCATCGATGGGTGATGTATTGCATACTTTGCCCGCATTGTCAGATGCAGTGATACATTATCCCACTATTCAATTTGATTGGGTTGTTGAAGAGAATTTTGCTGAAATTCCAAGCTGGCATGGTGCCGTTAAGCGAGTTATTCCAGTGGCTATTCGTCGGTGGCGAAAAAATTGGTTAGCAAAATCTGTCAGGCAAGAAAGAACGGTTTTTCGTGCGCAATTGCAACAGCAAAAGTATGATGCAGTGATCGATGCACAAGGGTTATTGAAAAGTGCTTTTTTGATCACGCGTTATGCTCGTGGTTTAAGCCATGGTTATGATTGGAAAAGTGCTAGAGAGCCTTTGGCTAGCTTATTTTATAATTGCTGTTATAGTGTGAAAAAACAGCAGCATGCTGTTGAACGTATCCGAGAATTATTTGCAGATAGCTTACATTATAGTAAACAGATTATTGCCGGTGATTATGGTATTGCACAATGTTTTTCTCCATCGGCTTTGGCCACAACAATAGCCCCCTATATTATTTTTTTCCATGCTACCACACGTGATGAGAAGCATTGGCCTGAATCTTATTGGCGACAATTGATCACCGCTGTACAAGCTAAAGGATTAACCGTTAAATTACCGTGGGCAACGAATTTGGAACATCAACGTGCTCTTAGGCTTGCCGCAGGTTTTAAGCATGTTGAAGTATTGCCTAAGCTTTCATTAGACAAATTAGCTCAGCAGATAGTCGCAGCCAAAGCGGTTGTTTCCGTTGATACAGGATTAAGCCATTTAACTGCTGCTTTGGGTAAAGCAAATATTACTCTCTATGGTCCGACTGATCCCGGGCTAATTGGGGGTTATGGTGAAGCACAAGAAGCTATTGTTTCAGCTAATGGCAATATGGCAACAATTAAACCTAATGAAGTCTATCAACGATTAGTTTTAAAAATCGATAATGAATAGTTAAAACTATTATTTATTTCTCAAAAGATGAGATTTAATCGAACAAGGTAATTTGCTCGATTAAATTTATACTAGCTTTAGCCTAATTGTAGGTTGAGACCAATAACAAATATAGCTAGATATTATGTGACAATGAAAATATTTTTTATATTTCATTGTCACTCGGTTTTTAATGATGTTTTTTCTCTGGCGCAATAAATCCTAGACACATTGTTTGAGGATGAGCGTTTGGCTCTGATTGGTAAACAATGGCTTCTTTTTCAATTGTAAATTGTGGCCAGTATTTGGACATCCGTGTAAAGTTTTCTTGGCTACAGTCTTTACCTTTCCGCCCTAATAATAAAGCACCGTGTTTGCTGATAGTTTCTTCTGCAATATCATGATAATAGACATTTGGTGGTTGTTCTTCACTACTATCCCAAGGTTGAATAGTGTGTGGCCTATTGGAAGCATAGATGATAAACCATTGATAAAGATTATCTTCGCCGCCAACATATTTTAATGGCTGACCATACTTTTGCTGCCAGCGCTGTTGTCCTTCTGCAGTGAGTGCTTTAATACCAATCATTTTCTGGCCAGCGCCACGAATATTACAACTTAACACCAGGCAATAGCCTAATAAGACCAGGCTGCCAATGATAATTAAACCCAATAATGTCTTACGCAATGGTTTTTTTGGTTGAACGGATATAGAGCCAATAAATAATGGTGTGGCAATCATTATAAATGGTTGCAGCCATTCTGTCATTCTTCCTCCGTCATGGAATAAAAACCAACCGAAAATTACGGCTAAAGGGAGTAGCAGAATAAAATTAAGTAATTGATTAGGTTGTGCTTTAGGCCAGTCTATTTTACCGCCTAATCGATAGAGGATAATGGTAGCAATAATTAGCGGATAGAAAACAGACAATATTGAGTTGACAACATGAAGGTTAAAACCATGTTCGATCTGTGAATCAACCCATTTGAAGGCAGAAAAGTCATTTTCTATTAACCATAAGAGATTGGGTAGGATCAACGCAAACCAAAATGCTATCGCAATATAAAAAAGTGGTTGTTGATAACTTTTTCGTACCTTAGGTACAAAAAGGGTTAATAAAAAAACAGTGCCTACAATTGCTAATGTTGAATATTTACCCATTGTTGCTAAACCAGATACTAGCGCAAAGGCAAGCCACCATTTGGGGTGATCATAAACAGCACGTAAGAAGAAGATCAGCCCCCAGGGCCATAGAGCGACAAGAATATAATTATCATTATAAGGGATGATATCAAAATTAATGATACCTGATAAATTTAGCAGTAGTAATGCAAACCAGGCTAACTCAATTTTCTGACTAAGGTGATAAGCGAGTTGCCATACACCTATCATCCCGATGGCTATACCAACAAAGTGAATAAAGTACCAGTAAAAGCTGTAGGAGAGGTTTAAATAGATGGCCGGCCACATAAGTACACCGACAAACCAAGGATTTTTCGGGGAACCCCATTCCCCATTCATTCCCCAATTAACAGCTTCGACCGCATCGTAAGGTACAGTTGGATCTAAAGAATAACTTCCATAAATCCACAAAATTGCATAAACCGACACCCACAAGTAAAGCCATATTTTTGAGTTTGTATTAAAAAAAGGCATATTATTTTTCATCGTCAGCCATAAAATTGGTGGATTAAAAATTCCATTTATTCGAATTAAACCAGTAACACTATAATGAAGAAAAAATAAAATATGGAGTATTTGTTAATTTTATCGTTCATTTAGTTATTTTAAGCGTTATTTCGATATGTGATTTAGCCATGTTCAATATATTAAAAATACTAGAACTTTAATGGGTTACTGGTGGCAGGTAGGGTTCCAATAACTTTAGTAATTTTTGTAGTGCCCCTTGATTTTCATGTAAAACTTCTGCGGCCTGACGACCGTGGTATAGACGATAATCTTCATCTTTAAGCAAATGGGAAATAGCAAGGGTTAATGATTGCCAATCATTAACCGTAATAAGCCCATCAGCTTGTTTAAGTTTGGTACAAATATCTTTGAAATTGAAAGTATAAGGCCCCATTAAAACAGGAAGGGCATGTGCTGCTGCTTCTAAAGGATTATGTCCTCCTTTTTCAACTAAACTACCGCCGACAAAGGCGAGATCGGCAATACCATAGAGTAACATTAGTTCACCCATGGTATCGCCGATAATAACTTGAATATTCACATTGGGAATACGGTTTTCACTACGGGAAATATAGTGTAGTTTGGCTTTTTCTGTTAATTCTTTTGCTGTTGCAAAGCGCTCAGGGTGGCGAGGAACAAGAATGAGCAATAGGTCGGGAAACTGTTTTAATAGTTGAGTGTGAGCCTGTAAAATAATTGACTCTTCTCCTTCATGGGTGCTGGTAGCAATCCAAACCGGACGATGCGGTGCCCATTGTCGACGTAGCGTTATGGCTTTTACTGCCAATTCAGGTGTGACAGAAATATCAAACTTTAGGCTACCTGTAACATATAATTTTTTTCGTGGTAAACCCAGTTTAATAAAACGTTCTCCATCCTCTTGATTTTGCGCTGCGATCAAGGTGATTTTTTGTAATAAAATTTGAATAAAATAACCCAATTTTTGATAACGCGCGGCTGATCGTTCAGACAGACGGGCGTTAGCAATAACTAATGGTATCTTACGTTGTCTTAACTGCAAAATAAGATTTGGCCAAAGCTCTGTTTCCATAATAATGGTTAATTTAGGATCCGTTTGCTTAAGAAAACGGCGTACAGAACCTGCTAAGTCATAGGGTAAATATACATGCTGGACATCATCCCCAAACGCAGATAAAACCCGTTCCGAGCCGGTAGGAGTCATAGTAGTGACGGTGATAAGCAGTGTTGGGTAATGATGACGTAATGCCCTAACTAACGGCACAGCAGCTAAAGTTTCTCCTACTGAAACAGAATGTAGTAATATACCGCCAGGGATTACTTTACCATTACAAAAACCATATCGCTCATTCCAACGCTTGCGATAAGCAGGAGATTTGCGACTACGCCACAATAAACGTAACCAAATAATGGGTTGAATAAGGTAAATAAGTATTTGATACAGACGTAATAACATTCTATCACATTAACTGATTGAAATTAGCACTATGGTAGCATATTGCACATAAGAAAGTGCAATGAATATCTATTTAAATAGCGTTTTTATTCATCATTAGAAATAAAAAATTTTAATAATTTGTTAATTAATTTAATTTAAACGAATGGTTAACCAAAAACATGATAATAATTATCATTTATTTTCAAAAGATAATAAATATAGCTATCCTTAATTAATAATAAGGATATATTTATGTGCGCATAATTGTTCAATATGCTTAAATAGTACGATAATATGTGTTCAGTTGTTCGTTATTAGTGAAAATAACTTTATGAAAAAAAAAGCAATTTATCCTGGTGCTTTTGATCCGATAACTTATGGTCACTTGGATATTATAGAGCGTGCGGCCCTAATATTTGAGCAGGTAATATTGGCTATCGCTGATAGTTCGCGTAAGAAGCCGATGTTTACCCTCGATGAGCGTATTTTTTTTGCCAAACAACAGACCAAACATTTAACAAATGTTGACGTACAAGGATTTTGTGAGCTCACGGTGAGTTTTGCGCAAAAACATCAAGCAAATATTTTAATTAGAGGAGTGCGATCTGTATCAGATTTTGAATATGAGCGTCAGTTGGCTAATATGAATAGCCATCTCATGGCTGATCTCGAAACCATCTTTTTGTTACCTTCTCCTAAGTTATCATTTGTGTCTTCATCTTTGATTAAAGATGTTGCCCGCCATGGCGGTGATATTTCCTCTTTTTTGCCAGAACCGATAGTCAAAGCTATGTTACAAAAAATTGCGCAATAAAAACGATTTAGGTTTAAATTTATTTTTGGCAATGATGACAGAAAAAAGTACTACGTTGTCCTAGTTTTATTGATTCAATCAGTTGACCACAATGAAAACAAGCTTCATCTTTTTTACCATAAACAAACAGTTGTTGAGCAAAATAGCCTGGCTTTCCATCTGACTGTAAAAAATCTTTTAATGTTGTTCCACCCTGCTCTATCGAACTTTGAAGAACCTGTTTGATTTGAAAAACTAAATGACTGATCTCTTTTTTTGTTAGTGAATGGACGGCTCTAGTTGGCAGAATTTTAGCGGCAAACAGCACCTCATTTGCATAAATATTGCCCACACCAACTACGATTTTATTGTCCATTAACCAGGGTTTGATGGTGGTTTTTCTATTTTTTGCCTGTTGGTAAAGATAATTTGAATTAAAATCGGTAGAAAGTGGCTCAGGTCCTAAATGAGAAAGGACAGAACAATTTTCCAGCTCGTCAGCCCATAACCAGGCACCGAAACGTCTAGGATCGGTATAACGCAGTGTTTTGCCATCAGCTAAAATCAAGTCGATATGATCGTGTTTTTCGGCTAATTGTTGCTTTGCTAAGATGCGTATACTACCTGACATGCCTAAATGAATGACTATCCAGCCGTGGTTGAGTTCAATTAGTAAGTATTTAGCGCGTCGTTTAACACTTAAGACTGCTTGGTTGGTGATATGTACAATTTCTGTTGCTACAGGCCAGCGTAATTGGTGATTGCGTACTATGCTATATTGTATTTTATTACCGACCAAATAGGGTTCAATTCCACGTCGGCTAGTTTCGACTTCAGGTAGTTCTGGCATATATTCCTTCATTATGTAACGAATCGTTAATATTAATACAATACTACTGTATATTATGATGGTTAGTCGATAGAATAGAATGATTTAAAATGTTGGTTGGAGTGGAAATGAAGGTTATCCCTATAATAAATAAACAATTTAGCTGCCGCTCTTATTGGAATTTAGGGATAGTATTTTTTTTTATTGCTATTTATTTTTTTGATGGTATTACGCGTTATAAGCATGCCTTAGCAGGATTAATTTATCTTACTGCTATTGTGTATTTAATAAAAGATCGAAAGAATATTTTTAATATATTTAAAAATAATTTATTTTTATCTTTAGTGTTTTTTGTTATGGCAATGCTTTATTCCTTAATTATTTCTAAAGATATTAACATTACGCTAAAGGCTATTAATAAAGGTATTCTCGAAAAATTGTTTATCACCACAATGGCTATTGCAATAGTACTCTATCGAGAAAAAAAAGAGCACATAACTAAGCTATTGATTTTTTATTTAATTTTTTCTATTTTGCCATTAACCATTAAAGAGATTTTGCAATATATTGAAGAATATCATCAGGGTATAATGCCGTTATCAACATTTGAACATCGATATATTTCTGATTGGTTAATATTTATTGCACCTGCTTTGTTTTCTTTTGGATTATGTAAGGGGGTAAAAAATAAGATCTTATTTTTCTCTCTTACTGTTATTTTTGTTGCTATAACAATCGGAACATTACAACGAGGTACTTGGTTATCTATTATGGTAATGTTTATTATCTGGTGTATGGTAAAAAAAGAAATTAAATTACCCTGTATTGCTGTCATTGGATTTGGTGTCTTATTGTCCTGCTTATTAATAATTAATCAAGGTCAGTTTGATCAATTATTTTACAAATTAGAGCAGACGAATAGTAGTCATCGGTATAGTAACGGTACTCAGGATTCCGCATTAGATCTTATTAAGGAAAATCCAATAGCAGGCTATGGCTATGGTGAACAGTTATTTTATAAAATTTATAATGAAAGAGTGGTAGATTATCCTGACTGGGTTTTTAAAAAATCGATAGGACCCCATAATACGGTTTTGTCAGTTTGGTTTGCGGCTGGAATATTTGGCTTAATCGCTATCCTTTATCTTTTTATCTCCCTTTTTATGCATTTATTTAATGAATATCGTAATAATGCTGTAAAAGATGGTTTTCTGATGCTTATGTTAATTTTTATTGGTGATATGATAGTTAGAGGTTTGTTTGAAACTGTAAATGTTTCAAATATGGCCATTATAATAGGAATAACATTAGCATTGAGTAGTGATAAAAATTTTGATTAATTTATTAAGTTTATATTTAATCAAGCATAGCAGACCCTGCATATATTTATGCTGTAAAAATAAATGCTTATATTTTTCTTGCAGCTCGGTTTTCTTTTCTGCTGCTTTTAGTGGCTGATTTTTCCACGGTGAGTAAATATACGAATTCAAAAAAAACTGGCTAGCAGGATAATTGATACCCCAAGTATGCCAAGGTTTTGTGACGCCAGTGTGATGGATAAGAATAGTACTATCTGTTATGGTGTTGTTGTATTTAAATATATCACGATAAGCCAATTCATTTTTCAACGTATATATACAGTTGTAATCTCGAGATAAATAGATATTTTGTGTCTGAAATAATATATTTAGGGCGTCTTGATCCAGATATTTTAATTTGCCAAAATGTGTTTTTCCGCCTAATAGTTCTAATGATTTTTTAGTAAAATCATTTTCAATCCACTTTTGTAAATTTACATAGATTACTCCGGCATTAAAATATTTGCCATTTAAATAGGGTAATTTTAGTCGAGAGGCACTTGATTGTTGCATGCCGTCAACATCAAGGACAACCGCAGCAAAAAAATCGGTTAGTTCTAGTTGAAATAATTCTTTTAGGCTGCCTTTACAAATAATATCAGCATCTAGGTATAAAACAGAGTTGATATTGCTGCTCAGATATTCAAAAGCAATTAGCCTAAAATAGGTAGCATAAGACCAGAAGTCTGAGGTTGGTAGTTGTTTTAATTCTTTAGCATCTAACAGATAGATTATTATATTAGAATTATACTTTGTGATCATTTTTTGAAGACGTTGTATATATTCGTCTTCAATATAATCAGTAAAAAGGTAAAAATTGAAATTTATATCAGAATTATTAATTAATACAGAATTTATTGATATAGCGGCACCAAGCAGAAAGTTTTTATCAACTCCATAGGCAATATTAAAATTTTTATTATGTTTAATGATATTTTTTTTGCCTGTAATATTAAATTTTTCTTTTATAAAATCCTTCATGCTAAACATAGCCCTTTAATTCTTTTAAAAAGAATTTTAAATTTTGCTAAATAATAATGAGTATAGTTCTTAACACCTTCGTAATATTTTCTTTGTTTAAATTTATGTTTGGCACAATATCTTAAAAGATGTGCGCTTTCAGCCTTTAATAGCGGTTTATTTTCCCAGGGAGAGGCATTTTTTGCTTTTATGAATGGTAGCGAAAAAGGTGATATTACCCATTCATGCCAAGGCTTGGGGCCAATATAATGGATAAAAATAGTATTAATAGTAAAGGCATGCTGTTTAATTCTTTGTAGGCCATAGTTTATACTATATTGAGTATTATATTTTTTATTCAAATAGATCACTTTATTTGTTAGCAGTATATTTAAAACATCTTGATCTAAAAAAGGAAATTTATTTTTTAATCTTATTATTTTTAAGTAACTGCATTGCTTTCGCTGAAATATCTTCTTCTGCCCAACGATTAAGATTAATGAGTAAAAATCCAGCATTAAAATATCCTTGTGAAATACTTTTTACTTCTAGTTCGGATGCTCTTTTTTGCGACCACTTTTCATCTTTTTCTGTTACAACAGAAGCAATCTTATTATTGTTAAATTCAATTTTTTGTAATGTATCTAAGTTATTATTACATATAATATTTGCATCTAAGTATAAAATTCTGTCTACTTTTTTAGTAAAATAGTCAACTATTAATGAATCTAAAGTATGTGGCATAGGACCAGTTTTTGGTACGGGGTAATGTTTTTAAATTTTCATCGTCAACAAAATAAATGTTTATTTCAATATTATATTGTTACGCAAGGGTATTGAAAAGCGTTTCTTGCTCATAATCAAAATAATCTGTAAATACATGGAAACAGTAGTTAATATTAGAATTGTGCAGCACAATTGATGTTATCGAAATTCCACAGCCATATAAAAATTTTTATCTACTCCATATGCAATTTAATATGGCAATCAGCATGCATATTTGGCGTTAAGCAGAGTTTTTGTGTAATAATTTTATCTTGTACAAAATACATGTACTATCCCGTTTGCTAAAATATTTTATAAAATAAAACGGTTAGAGTTATAATCCTCTCCTAACGGTTCTTTCTTTTATTCTTTCTGCTTTAATATTAGCGTTCAAAATCAATTTTTGTTCATTGTCGAGAATATTTCTTAAATTATCAGAAAAATAAATCCGCATAAAACGAAAAATATCTCGTTGTGTTAACCCAATATTAAGTGAAGAAAAAAATAATCCGATCAAATCCTTATCTTTCCAACGTTTTGGTACATGCTGTCGTAATTGGGCCCGATGTAAGTCAATGATTGAAATCTTTAATTTTTTTTCATCGCCGTCAAAGGGCAAATGTAATAAAAAATGACAGATATAGCAATCACGATGATTAACACCACATGCATGCATTTTACGTACTATTTCAGCCATTCGACAAATTAATATTTTTTTAGTGTTAAATTTGGGTGCTGAATTTTTCCAATCCGCACAGTAATCTTCTAAACTAATAGCCGGAATAAGCGCTTCGGTAATAATGAATGACTTACGGTGTAAAGGATTAAATCCTTTTTGACCGAAAGCTTTACCGTGCATAGTATCAATGCCTACCTCAGTTAGACGATGGATTGCTTTCCATTCTCTATCCGCGCCTAATATGGGTGATCGTAAAGAAAATACGTTTTTTAGTATCTCTTTTAGCGTAGTGCCATAATGAATTTTGAGAAAGTAACTTTTTGCGTTAAATGTAAAGCATAATGTCTTGCGTGTCTCTAATTGACGAAAAATTTTACCCTCTAATTTTTCTATTTCGATAAAAGGATCTTTGTCTTGCCATAAATTTTTAAAAGGTTGTTTGAGTTCAAGCATGCTGGTACCCTAAAATAATATCCGCAGCTTTTTCTGGCAAACTGTATAAGTCTTGAGTGTCAGCAAAGTTACGTGCAGATTTTGACCATTGATTTAATAGAGACTTATCAGCTAAACTTGTTTCCAAAGCATTATTAAGATTTTCTTGTCTATAAGGCTCATCTATTACTACGCCACAATCAGCTCGTTTGATATAGGGCGCATATCCACAAACTTCTGTTGTGATGACAGGTAAACCTGCTACAATTGCTTCGATTAAAACTATACCGGCAGCTTCTTGATAGGCAGGATGGATTAACATATCAGCAGCAGCCATCAATTCAGCTATATCATTACGCCCCCGAAAAAATAAAACTTGTTTATAGATTGCCAGTTTTTTTGCTAGGCGTTGATAGCGAGTAGGATCATCCTGCCCTACCACCATTAAAATAGTTTTATTTTTTATTATGTTAGGCAAAGCGGCTATTGATTTAAGTGTTCTGTCTACTCCTTTACGTTTAAAATCTGAACCGACTTGCAATAAAAGAAATTGATCTTTGGAGATAGTATTTTTTTTACGATAGATGTGTTTAGCATCAGCAATTTGGTGGTCATATTTTCTACTAAGGTCAATGCCAGGCGGTAACATGTAAAAACGTGCGTCAGGTGTTTTGTAATGTTTTTTAAAATTATCAAATTGATGTTGGGTAAGCATTAATAATTTAGTATGACTGTTAGCATCAAAAACAGCTTTTTCATACGCGATATAATGTTGGTAACGTTTGGTCAGTTTATAGAAAAAACCTTTTTCTTTTTCAACTTTTTCTGCATAACAAACATCTGCTGCATAATAAACATCCAATCCTAGCATTTTATTAAAACCAACAATAATATCAGCAGGATGTTGTGTTAAATGTGTTTTGACCTGATGATAAAATGCTTCATTACGTCCATGATTAGTGTGTGCTTTAACCGGGATTATAATAACGTTGATATGATTAGGAATTTCACCATCCCATGCCATTGTGTAAACACGTATTTGATGTCCCCGTTTTTGGCAAGCGGTGAGAATCCGGATAAAATCTCTTTGTAGCCCCCCAAAATGGAAATATTTGTATAAACAAAATGCAATTTCCATTGGATTATATCTCTATCTTAGATTTAATGGTTTGTATGTCCATTGGTAACATTTTTTTTGTGGCAGCGATAATATCTTTAGCGGGAATTATTGATAAATAATTTTTATTATGATCACGTTCATGTCGTTCTGGCATTTTTTCATAATTGCCAGCCCAAATTTGAATAACGTTTTTACTCCATGGTTTCCAATATTGATGATCTGTAGCACCAAACAAACAGATAATGGGAGTTTCTAGTGCAGCGGCAATATGCATTGGTGCTGAATCTACACCAATGAATAAGGCAGCATGACTAATTATGGCGCCTAATTCCGGAAAGGTTATTTTTCCAGCAAATTCTGTCACTGGTGATATGTGACATTGTTGTGCAATATTAGTCACACAGCTGAGATCGTCTTTACTGGGACCTGATGTAAGTATGACGCGATATCCTCTGTACTGCAGATTATCAATTACTGCAGCGAATTTTTCATCGTCCCAGCACTTGAATTTTTGTCTGGCTGTTGGTTGGATGACAACATAACTACTATGTACACCAAGAGAAATTAATTGATGATTAATTTTTTCCCAATCAGTTGGTTGGTACGCCATTGTTGTTCGGGAATACAAGGTATTGAGATTAAGCGGTTTTAATATGGAAAGATTTTGTTCAACGACATGTTTTCCTGTTGGTTTAACAACATGTGTAAAGCTTTTATACCAATAGCTGGTATCTCTATGGCTGAATTTATGGGAAATTTTTATCTTGGAAGGAATACATCTTACCAAAAAAGGTATAATCCATTGATCGGCTAAGTTTATAATTAAATCGTAATGATTTTTTCGTAATTTATTAATTAATATAATAAAATTAACCAATTTGGCTATGTTACTGTTTTTTTTGTTTTTAATGCCATAAAGTGCATTAATTTCTCTATTTTCAGACAAGATTGGTATTGTATCTTGATAGAGGAGAATATCAATTTTAGCGTCGGGATAGTTTTTTTTGAGTGTGCTAATGACAGGTGTTGTCAGCAACATATCTCCATGAAATCGCATTTTGATAATCAGAATTTTTTTTAATTGTTTATCCACTTGCTGCAGTCACTCTTAAATAAATTGTTTGTTTATAAGTTTATCTGACTTTTTGACCAATGTTATCACTATAAATTCAATAAATTTAAGATAGTTAATTTTATTAGAATAATCGAATGTTCATCTATTCTACCATTTTATAAAAAAACTGTTGTTTTGAAAATTTTTAGTGAATTATAAATGGTAGTAAAAGTTTGCATTACATAAATTCAAGGTTTTTAATATTATGAATTTAATATAATAATTTTAACGATAAAATTACTAACTTATTATTTTCTATTAACTATTTTATGCCATGTTTATGGCTAGTTTTTTAAATAAAATATTGCAAAATTCTGCTCGCTAAGGACTCTCATAGAGATGGTAAAATATTATATTGGTAATGTAATAGTAAAAAACTCAATGGTATGATTTGGTTTATTATTAAAATGAAAAATTGAAAAGAAATTGGAGCATAGTTTGTTCTTATTTAGAACTCTGTTAGCTGTTTAAATAAGTAGAGTAATAATTTTAAAATCAAGGGGTTTCATATTTTTAGTGATAAATGTTTTGTGTCGATTTATTTTATTATTTAACAAATATCGAACCCTAACAACTAAATGAAGATTTTTTTGCAAAGAATACTTATGAAAATATGAGCTAAAAAATTAAAATAAGAAATAATAAAAAGTTTTTTTAGATAATTTTTTATTATCGGTAAATATTTAAATAGTTTATTTATTAAATCTACTACAAAATCTTTATTTTATTCTAATATAAAAGCAATAAAGAGCTTTGCTATTAAATAATTAATTAAAATTTTAGTTTTACATATTCATTTATCGCATTTTCTAGCTTTATTCTGCTTTTTAGTTGTTACATAGAATATGCCGTTGATTATTTTTTTCTTTAATCGACCAAAGTACATGATTGATAATGACATGGAATTTAGGCTGGGTACTTTTCATAAAATTGGCCAGACATATATAAATTAGCTGTTTGGCTGTCTCTGATCTTAACATTAAAAACGATATGATCTGGCAATGGTTGTTTGCCTTTTTATAACGACTATCACAGAAATGCAGTGAAATATTGCTTTTTTATTATTAATAGTAGCAATAGTTGTTATTAATAAGTTAATGAATGCTTGGCTATCAGACAAGCCGGACGAGTTTAAAAACTCACTTAAATCATACATTAGACCAATTTAATGGTTTAACTAACTTAAAAGCTAAAATGTCTTAATATATTTAATAATAGTCTCAGCAGACAGCTTTCCTTAAGCATTATCCTAATAGCCGGTGAGAATAATTTGAGTAATATTCCAAACTATAAAAGATTTATCATTTGTCAACTGATAGGCAACTAATATTAAAAATGATGTATAAATTTTCGAATAGCAGAGAGATATCACTGGAGTGAAAATATGGAAAACAATAAAATGTGAATACTGTAAAGATCTCTTTTGCAGCAAGAACTATATACAAAAAACCCAGCAAAAGCCGGGTTTTTAATTAAGAAGTTATTTAATTTTAGCTTCTTTATAAACCACATGCTTACGAACAACTGGATCGAATTTTTTCATTTCCAATTTTTCAGGTATAGTGCGTTTGTTCTTCGTTGTAGTATAGAAGTGGCCTGTACCTTCAGAAGAAACCAGTTTAATTTTATCGCGAATACCCTTAGCCATTTTTAAGCTCCTTAGTATTTCTCACCACGGGTGCGAAGTTCAGCAAGAACTGCGTCGATCCCTTTTTTATCGATTATACGCGTGCCTTTTGCTGACACACGAAGCTTTACGAAACGTTTCTCAGATTCAACCCAGAAACGGTGAGAGTGCAGGTTTGGCAGAAAGCGGCGTTTAGTTGCATTCATTGCGTGTGAGCGGTTATTACCACTCATAAGACGCTTACCAGTAACTTGACAGACTCGTGACATGTCTATTTCTCCAAAAATCTAATCAGCTCGGGCTTTATATCGGGAATGATTGCCTCGTCAGACTTAGGAGCCTATCTCAGCAAATTTTCTTAACTTAATAAGAAGAATAACTTAACTTCAGTAAAAACACACTTAGATAGGCTCTTCTTGTCAAACCCGAGATCCTAAAGGTGGCGTAGTATACGCCCTCTAGCGCTTTCACTCAAGCCCAGAACTAATAAAGTTGTTATTTATTAGCCAAAAGATGGAATTACAGTAGGCCAAGTTCAACAAATGACAGGCATTTTTTATGAGTAACGACAAAATGATCAAGCAACTTTATATCAATTAGACGACATGCATTGGCGATTCTTTCGGTGACAATTTTATCTGCGAGACTAGGCCCAGGGTTACTCGATGGATGATTATGCTCTAAAATAATAGACACCGCATTTGCTTTAACAGCCTGTCTTAAAATTTCTTTTGGGTGTACCTCCACTCCGATTTATAGTGCCTTTAAACATTTCTTCACAGCAGATAATTTGGTTTTGGTTGTTTAGGAATAATACAATAAAAATTTCTCTAATCTTGCTCCTTTATAAAAATCGAGTAAATATTTTTTCAAGTGCTTAGGGCTTCTCAAATACTTTGATTAATAAGTTTTTGTGTAAAGAATCGTTTAGCAGGTTCACTAATTGCTTGTAATTGTGAATATTTACAAACCCCTAGTCCCTTGTTCGCTGAAAATTTTTGATAATCAATAGGTAATAATTTGTACAGCGAACCAAATTCTTTTGATAAGTTTTCTGCCAACATTAAAACCGGAAATCCAGGCAATCCTGTGCACAGAAAAATAGCTAAAAGCTCTTTGTCACTCAATGATGATGCTCCATACGCTAAAAGCTTTTCTCTAGGTTGAAGTGTATAAATTATTTCGTCCATATATTTTTCCTGACTATTTCCCTATGGCCTGGACAGAGTACAACATGCCAAAATTTTCTAGCGTAGTTGCGCAGCATTTTGCAAAAAAGTTTTTTTATGAATAAAAATTGATGATATTCTCACCTAAACTTCAGCTTATGGTAATTTTAGTAAACTCATCGTTTGAATTTGGGTATATATGATGGCAGACCTTACAGGTAAACATATTGTACTTGGCGTTAGTGGTGGTATTGCTGCTTATAAAACACCGGAATTAGTTCGCCGTTTGCGTGATTGTGGTGCAATTGTCCGTGTTGTAATGACTAATGCCGCTAAATCTTTCATTACACCGTTGACCCTACAGGTTGTTTCGGGCTATCCAGTTGCTGATGATTTATTAGATCCTGCCGCAGAGGCTGCAATGGGTCATATTGAATTAGGTAAATGGGCAGATTTAATTATTTTAGCTCCTGCTACTGCCGATTTGCTTGCTCGTTTATCTATTGGTATGGCTAATGATTTATTAACAACCGTCTGTTTAGCTTCACAGGCAAAAATAGCTGTTGTGCCGGCAATGAACCAGCAAATGTATCGAGCTAATATTACTCAGCAGAATATTGCAATACTTAAAGAACGTCAGGTTTTAGTTTGGGGGCCTGATGAAGGGAGCCAAGCCTGTGGTGATGTTGGTCCTGGTCGAATGCTAGATCCTTTAGCTATTGCCAAGTTGGCTGTGAATAGTTTTCAACATACGTCAGATATGGTAAACCTGCATTTAGCAATTACGGCGGGACCAACACAAGAGGAGATCGATCCAGTTCGTTTTGTGACTAATCATAGTTCGGGAAAAATGGGTTTCGCGATAGCGCAAGCGGCTGCAGAGCGAGGGGCTAAGGTAACACTTATTGCAGGTCCAGTTAATTTACCCTCGCCACCAGGTGTTAAACGTATTGATGTTGTCAGCGCGTTAGAGATGTATAACCAAGTACATAAAATAATTGATAAAAAACAAATTTTCATTAGTTGTGCCGCGGTTGCTGATTATCGACCAAAAGTGTTCACAAAAGAAAAAATAAAAAAGCAGGCAGAGGAAATTACGCTAACATTGGTAAAAAATCCTGATATTGTGGCAAGTGTTGGTAAGTTGACTAAAAATCGTCCTTATGTCGTTGGATTTGCAGCAGAAACACAAAATGTGAAAGAATATGCTCGCAATAAGCGTGTTCGAAAAAATTTGGATCTTATTTGTGCAAATGATATTTCGTTACCTGATCATGGATTTAATTCAGAAAATAATGCACTGCATTTATTTTGGCAAGATCAAGAAATACATTTACCTCATAGCCATAAATTAGAGCTTGGTCACCGTTTACTCGATGAGATACTTCAACGTTATGAAGAAAAAAATAGACATTAAAATTATTGATCCTCGTGTAGGAAACGAATTCCTTTTACCAACTTATGCCACAGAGGGATCTGCTGGATTAGATCTAAGAGCTTGCTTAGATCAGGCTATTCAATTAGAACCAGGTCAAACTAAGCTATTATCCACAGGGTTAGCTGTACATATTGCAGATCAACAATTGGCTGCTGTCATTCTTCCTCGTTCAGGCTTAGGACATAGGCATGGAGTTGTGTTGGGAAATTTGGTCGGTTTAATCGATTCTGATTATCAAGGTGAGTTGATGGTTTCGGTCTGGAATCGTGGTGATAAAAGTTTCACGATTGAACCTGGTGAACGTATCGCACAAATGGTTTTTGTCCCAGTTGTTCAAGCTGAATTTACGATCGTACAAGATTTTAAGGCGACAAAACGGGGTTGTGGTGGTTTTGGTCATTCAGGTCGTCAATAATAATTTTGTTATTTATAAGATATTATCAATTTGTTAAATCTTTATACTTTATAAATGATGAGAAGCAAGGATTGCTTGGTCTGTTTTGTTGTTTTATCAGGGGTCTTGTTTAGCCATGGCAGGAAAAGAGATAGCAAAGAAGAAAAACAGGCGTGAGGAAATCTTGCAGGCGCTTGCACAAATGTTGGAAATGAGTGATGGTAGCCAGCGCATTACAACTGCTAAATTGGCGAGTAATGTTGGTGTATCAGAAGCGGCACTTTACCGACATTTCCCTAGTAAGGGAAAAATGTTTGATAGTCTTATTGAATTTATTGAAGATTCTTTAATTTCACGTATTAATCTGATTCTGCAAGATGAGAAAGATACCATCAGGCGTATTCGGTTGATTTTGATGTTGATATTGGGTTTTGCGGAAAAAAATCCCGGCTTAACACGTATAATGACGGCACATGCATTGATGTTTGAGCAAATTCAGTTACAAGATAGAATTAGTCAATTATTTGAACGTATCGAAGCGCAATTTAGACAGGTTTTAAAGGAAAGAAAAATACGGGATAAGCAGAGCTTTAGTTATGATGAAAGTTTATTAGCATCTCAATTATTAGTGTTTTGTGAAGGTATGTTATCGCGTTTTGTACGTTCAGAGTTCCGCTACTGTCCAATTAAAGAGTTTGATGCACGCTGGCCTATGATCCTAGCGCAACTGCAATAGTTAATTGTGTACTACTCACTCCGTCTGATATTTGGGCGGAGCTTTTTTTATGCTAGCGAATTAAGTTTTACAAAGTTCTGATTTTCTATTTATTAACAGGAGTGATACCATAATTCTCACGATAAGCTTTCATCGTAGCTAAATGGTTTGCCATATTAGGGTTTTCACTTAAATAAACAATTAAGTCATTCAAAGTGATGATAGAAAATACTTTGCATTTGAATTTTTTTTCAGTTTCCTGTACTGCTGATAGGTTCTTTTCGCCTTTCTCCTGACGGTCTAGACTTAATATCACCGCACTAAGCTTAGCTTTATGTCGCTTAATAATTTCTGCAGATTTATTAATTGCTGTTCCTGCTGTAATAACGTCGTCGACTATCACAACATTTCCTTTTAATGGGCTACCGACTAACTCGCCACCCTCACCATGTTTTTTAACCTCTTTACGATTAAAACAGTAAGGTTTATCAAAGTGATAGCGCTCAGATAGGGCAACTACAGTGGTTGTTACGATTGGAATACCTTTATATGCCGGACCAAAGATAATGTCACATGAAGGATTATGATCCATAAAGGCTTGAGCATAAAAATGACCGAGTGCAGCTAAATCTTTACCTGTATTAAAGAGGCCAACATTAAAGAAATAGGGGCTCTTGCGACCAGATTTCAACGTAAATTCACCAAATTCCAATGCTTTTTTTTTCATGGCGAGTTTAATAAATTCGTGCTGATAATCTTTCATCAAATTTTCCTCTTTAATTTATTCTCGTTTTAATTTAACAGCCATAAAAGAACAGCTGAAAAGATGTCAAAAGTTTATTGTTCTAACGCTTGTTTCTGTGCTGTAAAAATAGTTTGTAAGCCATTTTTAGCTAAAGAAAGTAGCGATAGTAGCTCCTCATGACTAAATGGCTCACCTTCGGCAGTACCTTGAACTTCGATCATTTTACCATTATCCATCATGACAACATTCATATCTGTTTCTGCTACAGAGTCTTCACTATATTCTAGATCACACATAGGTTTGCCACCCACTATGCCAACCGAAACCGCAGCAACCATAGATTTGAGTGGGCTTTTTTTCAGTTTTTCTTCTGCGACCATCTTATTTAATGCATCAATTAAAGCGACACAAGCGCCAGAAATTGCAGTGGTGCGAGTACCTCCATCAGCCTGAATAACATCACAATCTAGTGTAATGGTATATTCACCTAATTGTTTTAAATCAACCGCGGCTCGTAGAGAACGTGCAATGAGGCGTTGTATCTCCATAGTACGACCGGTTTGTTTGCCTTTTGCTGCTTCACGTATATTACGGGAATTTGTTGCCCGTGGTAACATACCATATTCTGCAGTTATCCAACCTTGGGATTGGCCTTTTAAAAAGCGAGGAACACCTTCTTCAATTGTGGCGTTACATAATACTTTGGTATCACCAAATTCAATAAGAACAGAACCTTCAGCATGTTTAGTATATTGGCGAGTGATCCTAATAGGGCGCACCTGATCGGCCTCTCTATTTTCTAGACGCATGGTGATATCTCCGTGGTTAAATAATGTTGGTAGCGCATTATACGTTCTTCAACGTTGAATGCCTATCCTATGGTTTCACTCAAGGTTATAATCTAATTTTTATCTAAAGGAACGAAATATGATCCATAGTATGACCGCTTTCGCACGACGAGATATAAAAAGTGAATGGGGAAATGCGGCTTGGGAGCTGCGTTCAGTTAATCAACGTTATCTTGAAACTTATATTCGCTTGCCTGAACAATTTAGAAGTCTGGAGCCGGTTATTCGTGAGCGTTTGCGTGCCCGATTAACACGAGGTAAAGTAGAGTGTAGTTTACGTTTTGAACTTAGTTCACATCAGCAGAGTGAATTAGTCCTGAATGAAGAGTTAGTTAAGCAATTGATTAGAACTGCTAACTGGGTAAAGGAGTGTAGTGGTGAAGGAAAAATTAATCCGCTAGAAATTCTTCGTTGGCATGGTGTTATTTCCGCTCAGGAGCAGAATTTAGATATTATTGGTGCGCATTTACTTAAAGAGTTAGAACTTGCGTTAGATGATTTTATTCGCAATCGGGAAAGCGAAGGGAAGATGCTGAAAATACTGATAGAGCAACGGCTAGATGCTGTTTGTCAGGAAATTCAACAAGTTCGTCGCCAAATGCCTGAAATTTTAAAATGGCAGTGTGAGCGCTTACAAACAAAGTTAGAAGAGGCAGAAATTCAGATAGATAATAATCGGTTAGAGCAGGAGCTTATCATGTTAGCTCAACGTATTGATGTTGCAGAAGAGCTTGATAGACTTGATGCTCATGTTAAAGAGACACGTAATATTCTTAAAAAGCAAGAAGTTGTTGGCCGTCGTTTAGATTTTATGATGCAGGAATTTAACCGTGAAGCAAATACCTTGGCATCAAAGTCTATTAATAGCCAAGTAACTAATTCTGCTATTGAATTAAAAGTACTAATAGAACAAATGCGTGAGCAGATCCAGAATATCGAATAGGGTTGCATAATTAATAATCCATCAATTTTTATTGTTGAATAACATGCACATTATATGTGCATTTCAGGAGACACAATATGCGTACATACACCTCAACTCAAGCTCGCGCCAATATGTCATAAGTACTGGATGCAGTCACTCATGGTGAACCAGTTGAAATCACCAGCAGAGATGGTAATTTAGCTGTTATTTATCAGCAAGGCTGAATTCTAGACATACCAGAGCGCGTTAATTGGTTGTAGAGTTTAATGTGATTATACAGCGTCATGGACGCGCGGTATAGGTGCTAACCAACCAATGATATGGGTTAGTGTACAGTAAGTTATAGCTTTACATGATCGTATATTGCAATGTCTTCCCGGTGTTGTTGCAATGCCCGATCCCGGCAGAGCCAACACATTCATCTTTCGGCTGTAAAACCGTACATACTATGCAGGCGTTACCAATGTTTTAAACTGGCCGCCACTTACTGGATGGTTATCGCCCGTGGTTATATTTTTAGTGATGGTAATAGGTAATAAACGTAGCGTGATTTTATTATCATGACTTTTCGCTACCGCAACGGTATTAGTTCCGCAATAACGATAATACGTTGGAAAAGTTAACGGTAGAAACTGCTACGGAAGAAAAAACTTAGTTAGCTCAGCACCTAACGGATTTGGTGGAGCGTATTGACTCAATTCGCTGAGCATTGTTCTATTTCCACTAAATTCAAGCAAATCACAGACAGAGAAAGATGTTTTGTGAATCATCAATAAAACGAGTTATACACTAAAATGCCCTAAAGGTGGGTATAATGCTTGCCAATACTAGATAAAGGTTCTAATTGGGGCGGTTCCTATTGGCAAAGTGGTAACCCTTTCCAGCATTTTCATGCAGAATGGCAAGGAAGAGTCTTCGTTAGAACTAGCTGGCAGTGAAACATGTCAACAGCCCACAATTGTCATTCAATCATTTGGTCATATAATAAGAATAGCGACAGTACAATATTTGCTCAGTTATCTAGGTACAGCTGTTTTCTGGGTACGCAACCAAAGATAGATTTATAAAAACCAATAAAATTTAAATATAAATAAGCTATCACCCAATATTTAGAACTAAGTGGCTGAATAGTACACTTATGCTGCTATGATTTTATATTATTGTAATAATGTTGTTGATTAATTAATAATGCATTGAAGAATTTAATCATGAGATACGTCTAACGGCAAAAAGGTTACTTACTTTAGCAAATCTATTTTCATAAAGATTAGGCCATCGCTAATATTTCTTATATCGTAAAATTCTTAGATTATTTTAATATATAGGATGCTTGTTATATGAATAAGTGAAGTTTCTAGTGTAATTGAGTATATATTGAACCGATTTTTAGAATGAAATATGTCTAATTAGACGATATTTTAATTTAATTATGAATAAATTTGTAAGCAAAAGTTTATCTGTTGGTTAAGTATAATATATTGATATATAAGGATAAAATAAATATTTGTAAAGAAAAAATAGAGTTGTAAGTACTAAACAATGAGAAAAAAACCATAAAGCCAGCAGAGACATCTTGCTTCTGCTGACGGTATGGCTTTATGATATATGAAATAAATTTCCCTGGTGTTGGCCAACTTGGCAGCCTGACCTTACCTGAGGTCAGGTTTTTTTATTGTTATTATAAAACATCTGACAATGACTTTATCTTTTTTTATGGATCGATTGTAGTTAGACTTAAATCTAGTTTTGCACTATACTTTTGGCTGTACATGGAAGTTTATTATTTTACTTAGGGGGTTATGTCAAATGTCAGGGTTATTTTATGGTCATGAGGGAATAGATAACTCAATAAAAAATTATTTAGATAGGAAATTGGCTGTTTTTGGGGATTTCAAATATGCATATACGATTTTCAATAAGAAAAACCCACTGCAGGTGTTAATCATCTCAAGTTATCCAGCAGAATGGGTTGAGATATATAAGAAAAAGCATTACCAACAAATAGATCCAGTAGTCTTAGCTGCACTTAATAGAGTTGCTCCTTTTGCTTGGGATGAAAATTTCTCTGTTAATGATTTAATTAGTTTTGCCAAGATTTTTAATATCTCAAAAAATTACAATGTAATGAATGGTTATACTTTCGTACTTCATGATTGTAATAACTATCTTGCTATACTGTCGATTCTGATGGATGAAGGGAGAATCATGGACATAGAAGAGAAGATAAAAGAGAATAAAGGTGATTTACAAATGCTTCTGGTTACTGTGCATGAAAAGATCACCTCTCTATATCGAGAGATGACTCAAAAAGCCTACTATCGTCCGGTAGTCGGAAAGGATTTTTTTTCACCACGCGAAAATGAAATTTTATATTGGGCTAGTATGGGTAAAACCTACCAGGAAATTGCAACCATACTAAGTATAAAGTTGGGTACAGTAAAATTTCATATTGGCAATGTTGTCAAAAAATTAGGAGTTATGAATGCTAAGCATGCAATAAGACTTGGTGTTGAGCTACAACTTATTAAACCTGTCTCCAAATGATGGATATATTAATGGCCATTGTTTTAATTTATTATTAATAAGGCTGTCATAATGGCTCCTTATTTTTCCGATTAATTGATTTTGGCTTTCAGAGTCTACAGTTAAAAGCATTAAATACACTTTTTCGTTTTTTTCCGATATACCTTGTTCGATGATTGAAATACCCCAACCTGAACGCTCTAAAATCTTTAACATTGCGTGACCAACAATTGTAAGAATCCCATCATATCTATTTTTTTTTGCATAATTGAGCATTGCTAAAAATAATATAAAGCAGACGGGATCTTTATTGCAATTTCCATTACGTGTTCGGTTTTTAGCCACAAAAAAGCGGCTTGATTCAATATAATTGCCTTCTGGGATATTAAGTTGTTTAAAAAAAGGAGCAAATGTGCCTGTGATCATATTAGGAAATTGCATTTCAATAAACCTAACACTACAGATGATGGTGTTACTTGTTACGCCGAATAGATAGTTAGTCTTATCATTATCATATTCATCAAACTCCATACCATTAGTACAGTTGACTGCCCAGTTAAGACGATCTTTAAATGTTTCTTTTCTTAGTGTAAATAGCTCTTTTGATTTTTTTTCTGTCAAAAGGCTGTAGTTCACATCAAATATTTCTAACATTTTTTCTCCATTATTTTATTTACTCGCAGATTCTATAATTAAAATTACTAAAATATTTCTATCTGGAGATACTATTTTTCGATTTCTACTACGGGTAATAATGACTGTTATATTTTGCCTTCTCTCTAATCCCTTGTACACTAGTGGCATTAAGTTTATATATTAGTTTTACAATGCAAGAAACTGATTTATAAGGAATATTTTGGATAGGGAACAGCGGAGCTGTTTAAATTAATCAGACTGTTTTTGATTGAAAGTTGAAATTTTTTATAGATAAAGTTAGGTGTGCGAAGAAGACATAAAAAAGTATTCTATCATATAGAGTTAGTTTTAAAAAGCAAGCTAGAAATTTATGATATAAAAAAAATTAAAGTATCTATTAAAATAACGGAACTATCTGATAAGGATATATTTTATTGTCATAGTGATTAGTCATTGTTTTATTTAATCTTTGAGAGGAAAATCTTTGCAAGATCTGTAATAAATTTTATCTTTGTCAAAGAAAGGCAATAATTAAAGTACACGACAAGAAATTTATCGTATAATATGGCGAGCCGAATCAATTCAGCCTGTTAGAGTCATAATGAAATTAGCATTTTTTAACCAGCGGTAATATGTCAAGTCAGAGGTCACCATGAACAAAAAAGGAATAAAAAGAGTTGGAGTTTTAACCAGTGGTGGTGATGCACCAGGAATGAATGCCGCTATTCGTAGTGTAGTACGAATGGGACTCTCTGAAGGTTTAGACGTTTATGGTATTTATGATGGCTATATGGGGCTTTATGAAAATCGCATAAAACAACTTAATCGTTTTAGTGTTTCCGATATTATTAATCGCGGTGGTACTTTTTTAGGCTCTGCGCGTTTTCCTGAATTTCGTGATAGTGAGGAAGTAAGAACTCAAACTATCGATAATATGAAAAAACATGGTATTGATGCTTTAGTGGTCATCGGTGGAGATGGTTCTTATCGTGGTGCCAAGAAGATCACTGAGGCGGGTTTCCCTTGTATAGGTTTACCCGGAACGATTGACAATGATGTAGCCGGTACTGATTATACTATTGGTTATTTTACCGCTTTAGATACCATAGTCGAAGCAATTGATCGTTTACGTGATACTTCGACTTCTCATAAACGCATCTCGATTGTTGAAATAATGGGACGCCATTGTGGTGATTTGACTTTATCTGCGGCTATTGCCGGTGGTTGTGAGTTTGTCGTGTTACCTGAAATTCCTTTTGATAAGGAAGAGTTACTGACAGAAATTAAATCTGGCCAGGCCAGAGGTAAACGTCATGCTATTGTTGCCATTACTGAACATATTTATGATGTCGATGAATTGGCGAGATATATTGAAAAAGCAACGGGGCATGAAACGCGAGCGACTGTTTTAGGTCATATTCAACGTGGTGGTAGTCCAGTAGCTAGCGATCGTGTCCTAGCTTCCCGCATGGGCGCTTATTCTATTCAATTACTTTTACAAGGGTATGGTGGCCGTTGTGTTGGCATTCAGAATGACAAGCTGGTTCATCATGATATTATTGATGCAGTTGAAAATATGCAACGTAAGTTTAAGAAAGATTGGTTAGACACGGCAAAGAAACTTTATTAAGTGTCTTGCTCAGGGGTTGTGATAGATAAAGTTGCTATCTATAAATAAGAAGCCCCACAAATTTGTGAAGCTTATATGATGTTATTGAGCAATGGCTGTATTTTTAGTCAGCCATTGTGTTATTCGTTGTTTTTCCTCATCGTTGAGCCATATGCCTAGTTTAGTTCTACGCCAAATTGCATCATCTAATTCTGTTACCCATTCGTTTTCGATTAAATAACGTAATTCTGCTTCGTATAAATTATGCCCAAAAGCTTCACCTAAATCTGCTAACGATTGTGCTTGTTTTAAAATCAGATTGCTGTTGCTACCATAGGTGCGTGCATAACGCAATGCCATTCCTTCTGGTAACCATGGATAGCGTTTACGTAATAACTGTGCAAAACTATCACGATCATAGCCTTCAATCTCGCCACCAGGTAGGACTGCTTCTTTTGTCCATGCTTTGCCGATATTAGGGTAGTAATGAGCTAATTTATCTATAGCATGTTCTGCAAGTTTACGATATGTGGTTAATTTACCACCAAAAACAGATAGTAAAGGTGTTTTGCCATGTTCATCATGTATGTCGAGTGTGTAATCGCGGGTAATTGCTTGAGGTGAATCAGATTCGTCGTCACATAATGGACGCACACCTGAGTAAGTCCAGTCAATATCTTGCTGTGTTAACTGTTTTTTGAAATGATCGTTGTAAGCTTTTAATAAGTAATTGATTTCATTATTATCAATGTGAACATCTTTTGGATCACCTTGATATTCGACATCGGTAGTACCGATGATAGAAAACTCGTCCATCCAAGGAATAACAAAGACAATACGCTGATCTACATTTTGTAAAATATAAGCTTGTGAACCATCGTGTACACGAGGTACAACAATATGGCTACCTTTAATTAGCCGGATACCGTAAGGAGATGTTAATTGTAACCCTTCATCAAAGAAAGACTTAACCCAAGGTCCGGTTGCGTTTACTAATCCTTTTGCTCGCCAACTTTCTTTTTTTCCAGTACGTAAGTCTTCTGCTTCTACTATCCAGAGCCCATTCTCACGCCAGGCTTTTGTCGCTTTGGTTCGTGTTCGGACTTCACCTTTATGTTTGACAATTTCTTGTGCATTGAGGACGACTAGGCGTGCATCGTCTACCCAACAATCTGAATATTCAAAACCTTTTTTTAGTTCTGGTTTTAATATCGAGTTTTTACCAAATTTTAACCCTTTACTGCCGGGAAGACTGGTACGTTTACCAAGGTGATCATAAAGAAAAAGGCCGGCACGGATCATCCAGGCAGGTCGAAGATGGGGTTGATGGGGTAAACGAAAACGCATAGGGAAAGCAATATGGGGAGCGAGTTTAAGCAAAACTTCGCGCTCTGCAAGAGCTTCACTAACTAAACGAAATTTATAATGTTCTAAATAGCGCAGACCACCATGGATCAGCTTAGAGCTAGCAGAAGAAGTTGCACTAGCAAGATCTTGAGCTTCTAGAAGTAATACTGATAATCCTCGACCAGAGGCATCAGCTGCAATACCAGCACCATTTATACCACCACCTATCACAATTAAATCTTTTTTTTCCATGCGGCCCCCCAATGTTCGAAATTGCTCAAGTATGTTCGTTTTCGCTCACAATTTTAATCAAAATAGATGTGAAAGCCAACCATTATTAACCGGGAAAAAAGTGATTAAATCTATACTATTTATAGTTTAGCGGCAAAATAGACTAAAAAATAGCAAATTCATTTAGAAAATGAATGTTAAACTGATGAGAATATGAGCTTGTAAAGAAGTATAGCCAAAGAATAGAGCAGGGAAACGAGAAAATTTCTTGCGATAAGCGAGCATTAACATATTTCAAGCGTTACATTATGATGCTCTATCATTTTATGAATATTTGCCGGCGGGGCTTTGTCGGTAAAGAGATAATCAATCATCTCTATACTTCCCAGGTTAACCATGGCATTACGACCAAATTTGGAATGATCAGTCACCAACATGACACAACGGGAATTTTCAATAATTGCTTTTTTTGTCCGTACTTCATGGTAATCGAACTCTAGTAATGAACCATCTCCATCAATACCACTAATCCCTAAAATACCATAGTCAAGACGGAATTGAGATATAAAATCTAAGGTTGCTTCACCGACAATTCCGCCGTCGCGACTGCGAACCTCTCCCCCTGTTAGGATCAAACGAAGGTCCTTTTTTGGCATAAGTCGGGTTACAACATTGAGATTATTGGTGACGATCCTTAAATTTTTATGATTAAGTAAGGCATGGGCGACAGCTTCGGGTGTCGTCCCGATATCGATAAATAGTGTAGCTCCGTTAGGGATTTGGCGGGCAACATGTTGGGCAATTCGTTCTTTTTCGTTTGACCACATCATTTTGCGATCATGATAGGCTGTGTTAACAGAGCTTGAAGGAAGCACAGCACCTCCATGATGGCGTTGAATTTTGTTTTTTTCCGCGAGTTCATTTAGATCACGGCGGATGGTTTGTGGGCTGACATTGAAGTATTTGACTAATTTTTCAGTGCTTACATAGCCTTGAATACGGGCGAGTTCGATAATAGCATCATGGCGCTGAGTTTGCTTCACAAAAACCTCAAGTATCACTATTTATATTGATTATGTTGGGTATTATCCGGTTTGTGTTTATTATCCCATAATCCCATTAATAAGCCGATAATTAACCCGGCAGTGTGTGCCGTGTTAGCTATCTTCATGCCAAACATATCAAAATAGCCAAGAAATAACCATAAAACGGCAAATATCATTAACCCTCTTGGCACAGAAATACCTTTTGCTGTGTAGCGTTCACCTGTTAGCCAAGCGTAACCGATTAAGGAGAAAACCACACCAGAAAGTCCACCAAAGGCAGAGCCACTAAACAGCGATTGTCCCCAATTACTAAAAAGTGCTGATATAATAGTAATTACAAACAGTTTACCGGTACCCAATTGACGTTCTACCTGACTACCTAAGTACCACCACCATACTAAATTAAATAAAAGGTGCATCAACGAAAAGTGGAGTAAGGCTGGCGTGAATATTCTCCAGATTTCGGCGTATTGAGCACTTGATGGCCAGGTAAGATAAGCCATTACGGCTTCATTGCCAGAAATTAACATCCAAATATAAATAAAAATGCATAAGAAGAAAGCGCTGATAGTTAGTGGTCCAGATTGTTTTTTTAAATAATAGAAAGTGAGATAATTACGATAACCAAATTTTTTATCAATATGCCCGGTCTCCCAACTTGCTGCTTGGTAACGGGAGTTAAGAGGATCTTGCATAAATAGTTTTAGTTCTTGTTGCACCTGATCAAACTTATTTTCATCAAGTAACCAGAGATCAACGAATTTCCCCTCTGGTTCAGCACGCATTTGGATAACAATATTTTGCGTTGCCATATAATCGATAAATGCTTGTGCTAATCGAGGGTTTGCTATAGAAATTAAATGGATCATAGCCTGTTATATCGCTTAAGAAAGTGAGTTGATGGTGTATGGATATTCTCTCAACCATACTTCAAAACCACCGTTTATGCTATAAACATTTTCGAAGCCCATATTAACTAGATATTGTGCGGCGCCTTGGCTACTATGGCCATGGTAACACATTACCATCACAGACATGTCGAAGTCGATTTGCTTAATAAAGTCATTTAAGGTCTCATTAGTAAGATGGTAAGCATTTTTAATATGCGCTGAATGAAAACTTTGTGGATCACGAATATCCACTATCTGGCTATCACCTGCTTGCCATAGTTCATAGGCTTGTTCAACTGTAATTAATTGAAAATTATCCGTAGTCATCTGCGCTATATTATTTTATGTTCAGAAAAGTAAGATACTCTATCTACTATTAAAGAGTATCCATCGTTAGCTAAAATACGTAATTAATTTAATAATAAGAGTGATCACCACGTTGATGTTCAGTTAAATCTTTTACGCCCCTAAGTTCTTCAGGAAACATATTTAGCAACTGTTTCTCAATGCCTTCTTTTAAAGTAATATCTACCATTGAACAGCCATTACATCCGCCACCAAACTGCAGGATTGCATATCTGTCGCCAGTGATTTCCATTAAAGAAACCAGCCCACCATGGCCAGCTAATTGTGGATTAATTTGTGATTGGATAACATATTCGACTCGTTCGAATAGTGGGGCATCGTCAGCAACTTTACGCATTTTAGCATTGGGTGCTTTTAGGGTAAGTTGGGAACCTAATTGATCTGTTACGAAATCGATTTCAGCCTCTTCCAGAAAAGGTGCGCTAATTTCATCAACATATGCTGAAAGTTTATCAAATTTAAGCTCAATATCTGTCGTTTCAATAGCATCGGGTGGGCAATAAGAGACACCACATTCCGCAGAAGGTGTGCCAGGATTAATAACAAATACCCGAATTTGTGTGCCAGGTTCTTGATTTTCCAATAGTTTAGCAAAATGAGCTTGTGCTGCTTCTGTAATATTAATCATAATCGATGCTCAATAATTGATCATTTTAGTATGTTTATCATACGCTCTTTTCCTTACCTTCTACAAGGTTCTACATACTGCCCAAGCTTGGGCTGAATTTGCACCAGAGTCAATAAGCAATTTAGCAACTTCATTTATTGTTGTTCCTGTTGTAATGACATCGTCAAGTATTGCAATATGACGATCTTGAAACGATTTTTTTACACTAAAAGCACCAATAAGATTCTGTGTCCGTTTTGTCGCAGAAAGTTGAGTTTGTGGTAGTTGTAGCACGAGTGCGGATAATTGAATTAGTTTGAAATTGGCATCCTAACCAATAAGCTAATTGAGTTGCAATCAAACTGGCTTGATTAAATCCACGTTGCCAATGTTTACGATGATGAAGTGGGATCGCTATTATAACCTCTGGTTTACGCCAGTGTTGTTGGCGATATCCTTGTTATAAGGAACTAGGAATAAACGCGCGAGTATAAAGGCTAATCGGGCTACTTTGTGAAATTTGTACTGCCGTATTAGATTGCTTAATGGTGAGACATAGGGGGTAATGGCAACAAGATCGTGCCAATAGGGTGGTGTTTGTAAACAGAGTCCGCAAGCCGTCGTGAATTGTTCGACAGGTAAAGCACAGCGATAACAAACTTGTTTTAGATAGGGTAAATGCTTTAAACAGTAGTAACAAATGCCATGATAGTGATATCTTAGTGTTTTATGACATAGCCAACAGTACTCAGCCATTTTTAACATAACGATGTCCTTTTTTATATGCATAAAGAGAGAATAATTATGACGACACTATTTTGGCAGCAGTTAGGAAAAGGAAAACAAGATATTGTGTTATTGCACGGATGGGGATTAAATGCAGAAGTTTGGCGTAGCATTGAAGTGGAATGTGGTTCCCATTTTTGCCTCCATCTTGTTGACTTGCCAGGCTATGGTCGTAGTAATCTTTTTTCACCGATGACGTTACAACAAACGGCAGAGGTAATTTGGCAACAAGCTCCTAAGCAGGCTATTTGGTTAGGTTGGTCGTTAGGGGGATTAATTGCCACAACCATCGCGCTTAAATATCAAGCTGAAATTGCCGCTTTAATAACAGTGGCTTCATCACCTTGTTTTAGTCAGCAAGAAAATTGGCCAGGTATTAAACCCACGGTGCTTACAGGTTTTGAACAACAATTACAGGCTAATTTTCAGCGTACAGTCGAACGTTTTCTGGCCTTGCAAACATTAGGTACCAAAACAGCGCATGAAGATATACGATTATTGAAATCGGTAATACTAAAACAGCCATTACCATCCGTTGCTGTGTTAAACGCAGGTTTGGAAATTTTGCGAACAACTGATCTGAGGCAGTCTTTATTAACGTTAAATAAGCCTTTTTTACGCATTTATGGTGATCTCGATGGTTTAGTACCTAGAAAAGTCGTACCGATAATAGATGGATGGTTACCAAATTCGTCCTCAGTGATAATAAAACATGCTGCTCATGCACCTTTTATTTCTCATCCTAAACAATTTATTCAATTGTTAATTGATTTTTCTCATCAGTTAAAGAAATGAATATAGTTAGTTACAATAAAATTAAAAACGTTATTTAATATAATAAATATTGTAAGCGATAACTTATTAAAAATTATCGCTTACTTGCCCAAATCAGAAAGAGATCACTTGATAAATTTTTAGATTACGTTTTTTTATTTCCGGGTATTGCTGGCAACTCTGACCCGTTAAACAGGGAGAGTGATCGACTCGCTCTATTTTCCCATGGTGGTTAATTTATTTAACATCGCTTCGATCATGGGTAATGAGGCAGAAAATTTCTGACTAATTTGGAAGCATCCGTTCTACCACATAGCGCAACCATATCTCTGACTTGCAATAAACTGATCATATCATTACCCCTAGTGACATGAACCACTATAATTGCGGATGCTGTGAGAAAGTTGCTATTTGATAGAACAAGGTAGAAACCGAATAAGCGACATTCAAACCCCATAGAATAGAAAAAGTCATACAGTTTCGATTGGTTTCACGGGCAATGGCGACTAACACAGAAATGCAAGGAACATAAAGTAGTACAAAGATTAGATAGCTATAAGCAGACAAAGTCGATCCGAATCGTGCAGCCATAGCGCACACTGTACTGCTATCCATATCACTATCACCTTTACTTGCTTCAATAGGATTGGATAAAACACTGAAGCTGAATGTTTCTTGCAGGCTATCCCGAGTTTCATTAACTGCATCCTTTAATTCATCTAATAGATTAAATTGCTCTGTATCAAAAGGTGTTTGAGTAATATTTTCGGCAGTGTATAGTGTATTCAAAGTTCCAATAACAACTTCTACCCGTAATAAGTCCAACGGTTGCTTGCCAGTTATCATCGTTGATGCAGATAGGTTTCAGTAACGGGGTGAGGGTTTTACTTACTGATGCTAATGCTGATTGGTTAATGTTATCAACAACTTTACCGGATAAAGAAAAACTATTAAGCGCCCCCATAATCATACTGGCAATAATAATCACTTTTCCTGCTTTTAAGACGAAACATTTCAGCCTTTTCCAGGTCTGCAACAGTAATGTTTTTAAGTGGGGTACATGGTAAACCGGTAATTCCATGATAAAGGTGAGGATGCACCTCGTGCAATAGTATATTTCAATAACAACCCAGTCAGGATAGCAATGACAATACCTAATAAATACAGGGAAAAAACAATAGTAGCGCCATTTTTGCCAAAAAAGTAGCTGCAAAGACAGCAAAAATAGCCAGCCTTGCTCCACAAGACATGAAAGGCGCCATTAAAATGGTAATTAATCGTTCACGAGGGGTATCTAATGTTCACGCTCCTATAATAATAGTAGGCACATTATAACCAAAACCGACAATCAAAGGGACAAAAGATTTGCCAGGTAGGCCTAGTGCTTGCATTAGCCTATCCATGAAAAATGTCGTGCGAGCATATAACCTGACTCTTCTAATATCGAGAGGAATAAATACATTAAACCAATTTGAGGGACTAATGGTAATACGGTATTGATACTACTACCTACCCCTTGGGCAAGGAAAACAGTTAGCCATGCTGGATAGTTAAAAGTATGACCAATCCATTGAATTTCATGAATGAAAATGGCTTCTGAGCCACCTTCAAATAGGGGTTGTAATACGCCACCGATATTAGTCGCCAGGATAAACATCAAATACATGATAAAAAGAAATATCGGTACTCCAAACAAACGATTAAGCACAATATTATCAATAAATTGCGTTAAAGTATTAGGTTTTGTCGTTTGGGTATTAATTACCGCTTCACAAATCGTTGTAATAGTCTGATAGCGCGCATCAGTGATAATGAGTTCTGGCTCTTCTTGTTGATGAGACTGTAAATGTGTTTTGATTGTATGCAGTTTATCAGTAGAAATACCTGAACGTTCAAAGCTATATATGTCGCCTTCTAGTATTTGTAGCGCTAACCAACGATGCTGTTGCTGACTAAATTTATTATGGTCGATAATTTGGGCTAAATTTTCCACTTCAGTAAGCAAAAAGTCTGGATAGTGGATCAGGGTTGAAATAAGGTTATTGCTATGTTTATCAATGGGTTGTTTTAAAGAATCAATTCCTATTGCGCGAGTCGACACCAGCGGAATAACGGGGCAACCCAGGTGTGTTTGTAGTTCATTAATATTAATGTGAATATTCTGGCTTTCTGCAAAACCTAACATATTAAGTGTGACGATACAAGGTATACCTAATTCAATAAGTTGTAATGTTAGATAAAGATTACGTTCGAGGTTAGCGGTATCTATAACATTGATCAACATATCCGCTTCGCCACTTAGGATGAAATGACAGTCAATTTGTCTATCGAGGGAAATTTGTTCTGAAATCGTGGTTAGTAAAATAGGTGCCAGACAGATCAACTAATTCAACATCATATTCTGGGGTTACAAAGTGGCCAACCTTTCGCTCAACCGTGACACCTGCCCAGTTGCCAACACGTTGGCGAGCGTTTGTTAATTGATTAAAGAGTGTCGTTTTACCAGCGTTAGGGCTGCCAATAAGGCCAATGGTTTCATAGTCCTGGTGTCAGATGAGTAATAAACAATAGTTATTTAGTTATCATAAATCTATTTTTATACAGCTTGATTGCTGGTATAGGCTAAATTTAATAGAGCTAGATCTTTTTTCCTTAAAATCAAATTCATACGGCGAGTTTCGATTTGAATAGGATCACCTAGCGGCACTATACGAATAACGCTAAAAAAAGATCCAGGTAACATGCCTAAAGAGAGTAACTTTTGCCGGTAAGCTGGATTTATTTCTGTGAAAACCCGACTATTTTATATCGATGATTAGGAGAAGAATTGACATAAACACTTCTACTTATAGTCAAATATACCGCAAATGGGTACCAGATGAATAGCAAAATTAATAGAAAATATTATCATATTAGTAATGAGAATCAAAATTATCTGCTGTACGAATTAATTTAGCGCTTTTTATTAAGAGCTGCCGCCAGTGCAGCTCCCATCACACTATTACCTGATAGGGTATTGTTTCGCTGTGATGTTTTAGTTGGACTTGCTATCGGGGCATTGCTGGTTGTTTGTTGCTTATTACGGTGTTGTGGCGTATCTGCAGTTTTCTCATCCAAACGCATGGTTAGCGCAATTCGTTTACGGTTTAAATCAATATCGACCACTTTAACTTTGATAATATCTCCTACTTTGACTACTGAATGGGGATCTTTAATAAATTTATCAGACAGAGAGGAAATATGGACCAAACCATCTTGGTGTACACCAATATCGACAAACGCACCAAAATTGGTCACATTGGTCACAGAGCCTTCTAGTATCATACTTGTTTTAAGATCTTCCATGGTTTCAACACCATCGACAAAGACGGCGGTTTTGAATTCAGGTCGTGGATCACGGCCGGGTTTTTTCAGTTGTTTTAAAATATCGTTTACCGTAGGAATACCAAATTTGTCAGTGGTAAACTGTTCTGGTTTCAGATTATTGAGCAGACTAGTGTTACCCATGATCGTTTCTAGTGGTAGCTTAGTGGTTAATAAGATTTTTTCGACGATTGGGTAAGCTTCAGGATGAACTGTTGAGGCATCAAGTGGATTATCTCCCGCCATGATGCGTAAAAAACCCGCGCACTGCTCGAAAGCTTTGCTACCAAGACGTGTGACTTTCAATAGTTGCTTGCGGTCATTAAACCGTCCGTGCTCATTACGCCAGTTAACCAGGTTTTGGGCAATGGTTTTACTTAGTCCTGCAACATGTGAAAGTAGGGCTACCGAGGCGGTATTTAGATCAACACCTACTGCGTTTACACAGTCTTCTACTACCGCCTCCAATGTTTTTGCGAGTAAAGTTTGATTAACATCATGTTGGTATTGACCAACACCAATTGATTTAGGATCAATTTTTACTAATTCAGCTAGCGGATCCTGTAAACGACGAGCAATAGAGACAGCACCACGTAAGGAGACGCCAAGCTTGGGAAATTCTTGTGCTGCTAACTCAGAGGCTGAGTAAACTGAAGCACCAGATTCACTAACAATTACTTTCTGAGCTGTGATTTTTGGATACTTTTTTTTAACTGCAGCAAAAAAGCGTTCAGTTTCACGCGAGGCGGTGCCGTTACCAATAGCAACCAATGCTACTTTATATTTCTCACATAAGGATGCAATAGTTGCGGCAGATTTTGTTACCTGTCCAGTATGAGGATAAATAGTGTCGGTAGTAATGAGTTTACCTGTTGCATCAACAATGGCAACCTTGACACCAGTGCGTATACCAGGATCTAATCCCATGGTGGTATGCATGCCGGCAGGAGCGGCCATTAGAAGGTCACGTAGATTACGCGCAAAAACATGAATAGCTTCTTCTTCTGCTTTTTCACGTAAGGTGCCCATCAATTCTGTTTCAAGATGTAACAATATTTTTACTCGCCATGTCCAACTGACGACAGCTTTTCGCCATTTATCTGCTTGTGCATTATTTAGATGTAAGCCAAAGTGTCGGGTAATAATTTCTTCACAATAACTTTCTTTAGGAGATGATTCAAATTGTGGATCGGCATTAAGTGATAATTGTAAAATACCTTCGTTACGACCCCGAAATATAGCAAGAGCTCGGTGGGATGGAATATGGGCAATAGGTTCATGGTGATCGAAATAATCGCTAAATTTTGCCCCTAGTGTTTCTTTACCTGCAATAACTTTGGCAGTTAAGTGGGCATTTTTCCACAAATAAGCACGAATTTTGCTGAGTAGGTTTGCGTCTTCAGCCAAGCGTTCCATTAAAATATAACGTGCACCATCAAGAGCGGCTTTTGTGTCATTAATATTTTTTTGTGGATTGATAAAGGTTTTGGCCATTTGCTCTGGTACTTGTTGCGGGTCATTCCATAATAGATCTGCGAGTGGTTCTAAACCAGCTTCGATCGCTATTTGGCCTCGGGTACGACGTTTAGGTTTATAGGGCAAGTACAGATCTTCAAGCTCAGTTTTATTAAAAGTGTTATTAATCGCTTGAGCAAGTTCTGATGTAAGTTTTCCTTGTTCATTAATCGATTTTAGAATAGTTTGGCGACGTTCGTTTAATTCACGCAGGTAACTTAAACGGGTTTCAAGTTTACGCAGTTGGTTATCGTCGAGCCCTCCCGTGGCTTCTTTACGGTAACGGGCAATAAAAGGAACGGTATTTCCTTCGTCGAGTAATGTAATAGCTGAAAGTACTTGTTGTGGCGTTGTATGTAATTCATATGCAATAATTTGGCTTAAGGATTCATTCATCATTTTAGTTTCTTCAATACATAAATAGGATGCAATTAACAGCTTATATGTGCATTTATACGTGTTGAAAGCAATAATTTCCAGTTAACATTGTATTGGGATATTAGAATCTGCAGGAGTTAACTAAAACTTTTTTTGAATTAGATATAGTAATTAGTTTAAATTAAGGTTAATCATACTGAGTTTTTATTGTGAAAAATAATTATATTACTCGTGAAGGTTGGAGCACGCTTGAAAAAGAATTGAAGTTTCTATGGCGAGAGGAGCGACCGAAAGTTACCCGAGCTGTATCAGAGGCAGCGGCACAAGGTGATCGTTCAGAGAATGCAGAGTATATTTATGGTAAAAAGCGATTACGAGAAATTGATCGACGTATTCGATTTTTATCTAAAAGTCTTGAAGTATTAAAGATAGTTGATCCCGATCCTCGGCAAGAAGGTAGAGCTTATTTTGGTGCTTGGTTAAAACTACAAGATGAAAGTGGTAGTATTAATGTTTTTCGCTTAGTTGGGCCCGATGAATTTAACCCGTCTAAAAAATGGATTTCTATTAATTTCACCTGTGGCAAGAGAACTATTAGGTAAACAGATTGATGATGAAGTTACGGTGAATACGCCAAATGGTATTATTACCTACTGGATACTGGAAATTAATTATCAAGCGATTGAGTTGTGTAATGATATATAAAATTAATAAGATCAGAAAAATGTAAATATTAATCTAAAAAAGCCTAATAGAAATTAGTTATATTAATAATAGCCTTATTTGTTATTAAGGCCCTATATAGGGATCTTAAAATATTTATGGAGTCAAAAAATGCAAGAAAATTATAAAATTCTTGTTGTGGATGATGATATGCGTTTGCGTTCTTTACTTGAGCGCTATTTAACTGAACAAGGTTTTCAAGTACGTAGTACAGCCAATGCCGAGCAAATGGATCGTATTTTGACGCGAGAATCTATTCATTTGATTGTACTTGATTTAATGTTACCAGGTGAAGATGGTTTATCTATTTGTCGTCGTTTAAGAAGTCAAAATAATCCTATTCCAATTATTATGGTAACAGCAAAAGGTGAAGAGGTAGATCGGATCGTTGGTTTAGAAATTGGTGCGGATGATTATATCCCGAAACCCTTTAATCCTAGAGAATTATTGGCTCGTATTCGTGCAGTATTACGCCGCCAAGCAAATGAGCTGCCTGGCGCCCCTGCACAGGATGAAGCAGTAATTCGGTTTGGTAAGTTCAGATTAAATTTGGGAACACGAGAAATGTTTCAAGATGATGAATCAATGCCATTGACCAGTGGTGAATTTGCTGTTTTAAAAGTCCTGGTCTCTTATCCACGTGAACCGTTATCTCGTGACAAACTAATGAGTCTTGCTCGAGGACGTGAATACAGTGCAATGGAGCGCTCTATAGATGTACAGATCTCGCGTTTGCGTCGAATGATCGAAGATGATCCCACTCATCCACGTTATATTCAAACGGTTTGGGGATTAGGTTATGTATTTGTGCCAGATGGTAGTAAAGCATGAAACGATTGCGTTTTTCCAGACGTAACACGTTTTCTCGTTCATTATTTGTTATTGTTACTTTACTGTTTGCTAGTTTGGTCACCAGTTATTTAGTGGTGCTTAATTTTGTTGTGATGCCGAGTCTTCAGCAACTTAATAAAGTATTAGCCTATGAAGTACATACCTTATTAACAGAGAAAATTGAATTACAAGATGGAAATGCAATTTTAATGTCTCCATCATTCAAGAAGAAAATCTATAAAGAACTCGGTATTAATTTTTATACTGAGTCGGTTGCTATGGAAAAAGGTTTACGTTGGGCAAGACATTATGAGGAATTAAGCCAACAGATGGCGGAATATATGGATGGCAAGGCGGATGTTCGCCTTGAAATAGCAAAGGAGCATCCTTTTCTATGGTTAAACTCTTATATTGCCCCGAATGTTTGGATACGATTGCCTTTGACTGAAATAGGGCAGAATCAGTTCGCTGTAGTATTTCGTTACACACTGGCTATTTTCTTGACCATTTTTGCTGTTACATGGCTTTATATACGTTATCAAAGTCGGCCATTATTTATTTTAGAAAATTATGCTAAGCAAATGGGAAAAGGCTTCATGGTTCCAGCTATCAAGGAAGAAGGTTCATTAGAAATACGTTATGTTATTCGCGCTTTTAATCGAATGTCGTCGGGGATAAAAATGCTGGAAAATGATAGAACGATATTGATGGCAGGAGTGAGTCATGATTTAAGAACCCCGTTAACACGTATTCGTTTAGCGACAGAAATGATGAATGAAAAGGATCAATATTTAGCCGAATCAATTAACAAAGATATTGAAGAGTGTGATGCTATCATTGAGCAATTTATGGACTATTTACGTACTGGCCGGGAAATGAATATGGAGTTTTGTGACTTGAATAAAATCCTGCTTGAGGCGGTTAATGCTGAAAGTAGTTTCTTGCCTAATATTGAGACACAAATTAGTCTATTACCTATCATTATTAATGCTAATGCGATTGCCATTAAACGAGCAGTGACCAATATGCTGGTTAACGCTTTCCGTTATGGAAATGGCTGGGTAAAAGTCAGCAGTGGTGTGATAAAAGATCATGCTTGGTTTCAAGTTGAGGATAATGGTGCAGGGATTAAAAAAGAGAGTATTCAACATCTCTTTCAACCTTTTGTGCAAGGTGAAAGAGCAAGAAGTAATACTGGTACAGGATTAGGATTAGCAATTATTCGTCGAATTATTGATGCTCATGATGGTGAAATCATTATAGATAAAAGTAAGCGTGGTGGGTTATCTATACGGGCAACGTTACCATTGATGGAAAAATAGAAATTTATATTTTTATTTAGCCGTTATTTAACGGAAGAATTTACTGTATTTTATGAAATCATATAATTCTTTGATTTCGAAAATCTATTATCTCTATTCATAAAGCTATTTTTTAATAAATTGATTATTAATTTAACTGTCATAAAATTGTCATAAATAGTACATCTTTTTGTCATCTAACTGATCTATTTTTTCCTCGTATTTTTTTAACTCACTACAATTAACACAGTACTTTGTTTCTCTTTTTATCCCAAATAGGAGGGATTATGAAATTGATGCGTTCCATCATCGTTAATGTCATAGCCATGTTCTCTTTGACGACAACGTCAGTTTTCGCGGCGATTAGTCTTACTGGCGCTGGTGCGACATTTCCTGCACCGGTTTATGCAAAATGGGCAGATAGCTATCAGAAAGAAACAGGCAACCAGATTAACTACCAGGGAATTGGATCGTCAGGTGGGGTAAAACAGATTATTGCTAAAACTGTTGATTTTGGTGCTTCGGATGCGCCTTTAAGTGATGAAAAACTCAATCAAGAAGGTCTTTTTCAATTTCCAACGGTGATTGGTGGAGTTGTGCCAGCGGTCAATATTCCGGGTATTCAATCCGGACAATTGATATTAGATGGCAAAACACTGGCTAACATTTATTTAGGTATCATTAAAAAATGGAATGATCCCAAAATTGTCGCATTAAATCCTGGCTTAAAATTACCGGCACAAAATATTGCTGTTGTTCGCCGGGCGGATGGTTCAGGAACGACTTTTGTTTTTACCAGTTATCTTGCAAAGGTAAATTCTGATTGGAAAGATAAGATTGGTACCGGTTCTACAGTTAAGTGGCCAACCGGAATTGCCGGGAAAGGTAATGAAGGAGTTGCTGCTTTTGTTCAGCGTCTACCTGGTGCTATCGGTTATGTAGAATATACCTATGCTAAACAAAACAAATTAGCTTATACCAAATTAATTTCTGCTGATGGAGAAGTAGTCACACCAACAGAGAGTAATTTTAGTGCCACCGTTAAAAAGGCAGAATGGATTAAAACGTTTGCTCAAGATCTCACCAATCAGGCCGGAAAAAATGTTTGGCCAATTACTTCCGCAACTTTTATTTTATTACATAAAGAACAAAAAAATATTGAGAAGGCGAAAGCAATATTAGCCTTCTTTGACTGGACATACGATAAAGGAGCTGAGCAGGCTACCGCTTTGGGTTATGCCATATTGCCAAACGAAGTTGTGGCGCACATTCGCAGTGAGTGGAAAAACAATATAAAAGACGTTAATGGCAATCCTTTGTATTGAATTGAGTGTGTGGGTCAGCTGACAGCAAAAATCGCGCTCTATGTTAAATGAAAGATTATCCCCTTTACATAAGGGGATTAGAATGAGAATAAACAATGGCTGAGAAGTTAGCGACTTATAAAGCGCTGGGAAAAAGAGGTGATATTGTTTTTGGTGCCCTGGTTAAACTAGCTGCACTAATTACCCTATTAATGCTGAGTGGAATTATTATTTCTTTAATTATTGCTTCATGGCCAAGTATTGAAAAATTTGGTTTTTCTTTTCTTTGGTCAAAGGACTGGGATGTTCCTGCTCAGCAATTTGGTGCATTAGTGACCATTTATGGCACTGTAGTAACGTCGTTAATTGCATTAATCATTGCTGTGCCTGTCAGTTTTGGTATTGCATTATTCTTAACAGAATTATCCCCAAATTGGTTAAAGCGACCTCTAGGTATTGCGATTGAACTATTGGCTGCCGTACCGAGTATTGTTTATGGTATGTGGGGATTGTTTATTTTTGTGCCGCTATTTGCGACTTATTTTCAAGAGCCTATTGGTAACGTTTTAGCGGGAATACCGATTATAGGAGAATTATTTTCAGGTCCGGCTTTAGGTATTGGTATTTTAGCTGCCGGAGTGATCTTGGCAATTATGATTATTCCATATATTGCTTCAGTGATGCGGGATGTTTTCAAGCAGACCCCAGTTATGATGAAAGAATCAGCTTATGGTATCGGTTGCACCACTTGGGAAGTTATTTGGCATATCGTATTGCCCTATACTCGTAATGGAGTGATCGGTGGTGTCATGTTAGGGTTAGGTCGAGCTTTAGGAGAAACGATGGCGGTCACTTTCATTATTGGTAATACTTATCAATTAGATAGCTTTTCATTATTTATGTCAGGAAACAGTATTACCTCTGCATTGGCAAATGAGTTTGCTGAAGCTGAAAGTGGGTTACATACTGCCGCATTGATGGAATTAGGCTTAATTTTATTTGTTATTACCTTTATCGTGCTTGCGTTTTCTAAATTGATGATCATACGTTTGGCCAAAAATGAAGGGCGCTAACATGTTGACGACAGAAACAACAAAAACTATCGATATTAAACAAGGTCAACGTAGTCAGGCATGGCGTAGGCAAAAAAATCGGATTGCGCTGTTATTTTCCACGATCACCATGGCATTTGGTCTATTTTGGTTAATTTGGATCATATTTACCACGTTAACTAAAGGAATAGAAGGCATGTCTTGGAGCTTATTCACCGAAATGACACCACCACCAAACACCAGCGGCGGAGGATTAGCCAATGCTATCGTAGGTAGTGGTTTATTAATTTTATGGGCGACGGTGTTGGGTACTCCACTTGGCATTATGGCCGGTATTTACTTGTCTGAATATGGGCGTCGCTCTTGGCTTGCAGAGATTATTCGTTTTATTAATGATATTTTGCTTTCTGCACCATCGATCGTAGTTGGGTTATTTGTTTATACGATTGTGGTGACCAGAATGCAGCATTTTTCTGGTTGGGCAGGGGTTATTGCATTGGCATTGTTACAAATCCCAATTGTTATTCGGACAACAGAGAATATGCTAAAACTGGTGCCGGACAATTTGCGTGAGGCTGCATATGCGTTAGGTGCGCCAAAATGGAAAATGATTTTATCGATTACATTAAAAGCTTCTGTTTCAGGAATTATTACCGGAGTATTACTTGCCATCGCTAGAATAGCCGGTGAGACAGCGCCTTTGTTGTTTACTTCACTCTCTAATCAGTTCTGGAGTACAGATCTCAGCGAACCGATTGCTAATCTTCCAGTAACCATATTTAAATTTGCGATGAGTCCATTTTCAGAATGGCAGCAATTGGCTTGGGCAGGTGTTTTGTTGATTACTCTATGTGTTTTGTTAATCAATATCTTAGCACGTGTTTTATTTGCCAACAAAAAACATGAATTCTTTAGCGACAGATGACAAATTTAAGAGATAAGTTGATGATTAAAGTTAATGACATCGTAGAGAGTAAAATTCAAGTTCGTGACTTGAACTTCTACTATGGCAAATTTCACGCGTTAAAAAATATTTCATTAAATATTGTAGAGAATAAAGTCACGGCTTTTATTGGTCCGTCAGGATGTGGTAAATCTACCCTTTTACGTACATTTAATAAAATGTATGAGCTGTATACGGAACAGCACGCTGAAGGTGAAATTTTGTTGGATGGCACCAATATTTTGACCGATGAACAAGATGTTGCCTTATTGCGCGCTAGAGTGGGCATGGTTTTCCAAAAGCCAACGCCATTTCCAATGTCAATCTATGAAAATATTGCTTTTGGGGTGCGTTTATTCGAGAAACTTTCACGTGCTGAAATGGATGAGCGTGTCCAATGGGCGTTAACCAAAGCTGCTCTTTGGGATGAAACAAAAGATAAATTGTTGCAAAGTGGTTATAGCTTATCAGGCGGCCAGCAACAGCGTTTATGCATTGCTCGTGGTATTGCGATTCGACCAGAAATATTGCTATTAGATGAGCCTTGTTCAGCACTTGACCCTATCTCAACAGGCCGTATTGAAGAGTTGATAAGTGAACTGAAATCGGAATATACCGTGGTAATGGTAACACATAATATGCAGCAGGCGGCCCGTTGCTCTGACTACACAGCATTTATGTATTTAGGAGAATTGATTGAATTTAATGATACAGATACTTTGTTTACCACACCTACAGTAAAACAGACTGAGGATTATATTACTGGTCGCTACGGTTGATATAGGGTATTACCATGGATAATCTAAATTATAACAAACATATTTCCGGCCAGTTTAATGCTGAGTTGGAGCATATTCGTATTGAGTTAATGAAAATGGGTGGATTGGTAGAGGAACAACTGAAAAATGCCATTGAAGCTTTGCATAACCAAAATCAGGATTTAGCCAAAAAAGTGATAGAGGATGATCAAAAAGTCAATATGATGGAGGTTGCGATTGATGAGGCTTGTGTACGTATTATCGCTAAGCGGCAACCTACTGCTAGTGATTTGCGTCTAATTATGGCTACTTCAAAAACAATTGCAGAGCTTGAACGTATTGGTGATGTGGCCGATAAGATTTGTGAGGTTGCGTTAGAGAAGTTTTCTGAGCAACATCAATCGCTACTTGTTAGCTTGGAATCACTAGGTGGTCATACCATTCAGATGTTGCATAATGTATTAGATGCCTTTGCTCGCATGGATCTCGATGCGGCAATTGGTGTTTATCTTGAAGATAAAAAAGTTGATGAGGAGTATGAAGGGATTGTTTGTCAACTGATGACTTATATGATGGAAGATCCCCGCACAATTCCTAGTGTATTAACGGCCTTGTTTTGTGCCCGTTCTATTGAGCGAATAGGTGATCGTTGCCAGAATATTTGTGAATTTATTTTCTATTATTTAAAAGGACAAGATTTTCGTCATTTAGGTGGAGATCGTGTGGAAAAAATGTTGACTAAAGGCAGTTATTAACACATATTACCGCCAATTATTCAATGACTATTTTTTAGAAATTTTTATTCTTTTTGGGAATAAAAATAGAGTTTTATATTATTTCCTGTTCAAGCTGTGAATTGATAGTTTGACTTAAATAGATAAAAATTTACAAAATATTGACAGTAAAAGGTAATAGTGAAATGAAATCCTATCTTATTACAACTGTATTATCTGTAGCATTAGTTTTTATCACCGGATTTGTTAAAGCAGATAAATTGGAGAATATCAAAAAAGCTGGAGTGATCCGTATTGCTGTTTTTGATAGTAATCCACCTTTTGGTTTTATTGATGCTAAAACTAAAAAATTGGTTGGTTATGATATTGATATTGCTGAAGCGATTGCTAATGATTTTGGTGTTAAATTAATATTACGTCCAACTAATCCCGCGAATCGGATTCCTTTATTGAAATCAGGTAAAGTGGATCTGATAGGTGCTAACTTTACTATTACCGAGGAAAGAGCTAAACAAGTTAGTTTTTCAATTCCTGATTTTGCCACTGGGCAGAAGTTTATCGCTCGTAAAGGTGTATTAAAAACAGCCGATGATATTATTCCTTTGCGTATCGGTGCGGATAAAGGAACAGTACAGGAAATCACTCTACGTGAACGCTATCCAAATACTAAAGTAATATCTTACGATGATACTCCGCTTGCTTTTGCTGCATTGCGAAATGGTAATGTACAAGCTATTACCCAAGATGACGCCAAACTTATTGGCTTATTAGGTAATTTACCGGCAAAAATTAAAGACGATTATGAGATTTCACCTTTTAGTCTGACGCGTGAGTATCAGGCGTTAGCGGTAGCTAAAGGTGAAACAAATTTAATCAAGGCAGTAAATAATACTTTATTGAAATTAGAAAAGAGTGGTCAAGCGGAAATAATTTATAATCGCTGGTTTGGTCCAGAGACTAGGGCAGCGTTATCTCGTGGTGATTTTAAATTTACACCATTAGATTAAGTAAAAAAATATTATTTTAATTAAAGAAAGAAATTTTAATAAAAATACCTAAATAGATGCTTTCATCATACATAGGTTGCATAAATGTTTGAATATTTTTTCTCTAGCCAGCTATTAACCTCTGAATATCTTGACTGGATTTGGCAGGGGTTACTCATCACTGTATGGATCTCATTTTGTGCAATAGTCGTTTCAACACTCTTAGGCTTTATTATTGCCGCTATTAGAGATAGCCAAATAACATTTTTGCGTTGGCTGGCAATCGCTTATATTTCACTATTCCGTAATACGCCATTATTAATACAGCTTTTTTTCTGGTATTTCGCGGTTGGAAAAATATTACCCGAATCTGTTATGCAATGGTTAAATACACTCCATCGTCCCTCCATTTTTGGTATTCAATTGGCCTGGCCATCATTTGAGTTTTTGGCTGGTGTCATTGGATTAAGCCTCTATTCTACCTCTTTTATCTCGGAAGAATTAAGAGCGGGTATTTATGGTGTAAAGTACGGGCAGAAATTTGCTGCATTAGCATTAGGTTTATCTGGTTGGCAAGCAATGGGTTATGTTGTTTTGCCTCAAGCGTTAAAGATTGCTATGCCACCTTTGTTGGGTCAGTATATGAATATTGTAAAAAATTCTTCGCTAACCATGGCAATAGGTGTTGCTGAACTTTCTTATGTTTCTCGTCAGATTGAGAGTCAAAGTTTACAAACGTTTACGGCATTTGGTATGGCGACAATCCTTTATATCGCCATTATTGCTGTGATGGAGGCTTGGGGACAATGGCGTCAGCAGCGCTTATTAGTAAATGGATATTAACATGAATTTTACAGTCATTGCTGAAAATTGGCGCTATCTATTGTTTGGTACCCTTCCTGATGGTCCTTTAGAAGGTGCAGCATTGACACTGGTAATAAGTTTATTAGCAGGCAGTATCTCTATTTTTCTTGGCATTGCTGGTGGAATAGCATTAGCAATGCTAACAGGTTGGTGGGCAAATATACTGGCGGCAGTGTTAGGTTTTTTGCGGGCTATACCGGTTATTATGTTAATTTTCTGGAGTTACTTTTTATTACCTGTTTTATTAGGAACGGATATTCCTGAACTAATGACGGTAGTCTGTGCCTTAGCTTTGATTACTTCAGCTTATTTGGCGCATGGAGTAAAAGCCGGTATCTTGGCTATTGGACAAGGGCAGTGGCAAGTGGGAATGTCATTAGGGTTTACACGTTGGGCAGTTTTATGGAATATTATCCTGCCGCAAGCGTTACGTATGATGATCCCCTCTTTTATAAATCAGTGGATCGCATTAATTAAAGATACTTCATTGGCTTATGTTGTCGGTGTAGCCGAGTTATCGTTTTTAGCAACCCAAGTAAATAATCGAGAAATGATTTATCCAATGGAAATTTTTCTATTTGTTGCTTTAATCTATTTCATAATGTGTTTTTCACTTGAGATTATAGCAAATCAAATCTTACATCGTTTACAGAAAAGTCAATCACCACTGGTTTTATTAGCCAGCAAAAAACAAAAACAGTTGGCTTGTTTTTAATTGCTACTATTTTATCTTGAGTTTTAGTTCGAGATAAAATAGAGGTAATATAAGTGATGATTTATTTGCTAGAATAGATGCCAATCTTTTTTGATTCCGCTAAGCTTTATTTTAACAGTGATTATAGAATTAAATGATTACTCGTATCATTATGTCAGGCAATTGTTTTTTCTTTTTCTATTTTATAATTAACTGTTTGAGTTAGTTTTATTGTAAGATAGAGCAAAGAACTTTTATTATTAGGCTACGTTTATATGAACAAAAAAGATCCGCTCAGACAACAATGTCTGCTTCAGCGCATGTTTAAATTACAGCAACATGGCACCACAGTTCGAACAGAAATCATTGCCGGATTGACAACGTTTTTAACCATGGTTTATATCGTTTTTGTTAACCCGCAAATCCTATCAATGGCCGGAATGGATATTAAAACTGTTTTTGTGACTACCTGCCTAGTTACTGCACTAGGTAGTATCATGATGGGTATCGTGGCCAATTTACCTGTGGCAGTCGCTCCCGCGATGGGATTAAATGCCTTTTTTGCTTTTGTCGTTGTTGGTGCTATGGGTTATTCCTGGCAAGTCGCGATGGGGGCAATTTTTTGGGGAGCGGTTAGTTTATTTCTTTTGACCCTTTTTCATATTCGTTACTGGATCATTGCGCATATCCCCTTGAGCTTACGAGTTGGTATTACCAGTGGTATTGGATTATTCATTGCCCTAATGGGGTTGAAAAACGCTGGTATTATTGTTGCTAATCCAGATACCTTGGTAGCCATTGGTAATTTTTCTCAATCTAATGTGTTATTGGGGATCTTAGGATTTTTTATTATTGTCGTGTTAGCTGCCCGTAATATTCATGCTGCGGTACTGATTTCTATTGTGATCACCACCATTATTGGAATGATGATCGGTGATGTCCAATATAATGGTATATTTGCGTTGCCACCTAGCATCATGACGGTTGCTGGTCATGTTGATATGATTGGCTCATTGGATATTGCTTTGGTGGGGATTATTTTCTCTTTCATGCTAATTAATCTTTTTGATTCTTCGGGAACCTTAATTGGTGTGACCGATAAAGCGGGGTTGGCTGACAAGACAGGTAAATTTCCGCAGATGAAACAAGCTATTTATGTCGATAGTTTAAGTTCAGTAGCAGGCAGTGCAATGGGTACATCTTCAGTAACCGCCTATATAGAAAGTAGCTCCGGGGTTGCTGTAGGTGGACGTACTGGATTGACTGCTATTGTAGTTGGCCTACTATTTTTATTGACGATTTTTATTTCACCGCTAGCTAGTATGGTTCCTGCTTATGCCACCGCGGGAGCACTAATCTATGTTGGTGTTTTGATGACATCTAGTCTAACACGTATTAAATGGGATGATTTAACTGAGTCAGTGCCTGCTTTTATAACCACAGTCATGATGCCTTTTAGTTTCTCGATTACTGAAGGTATAGCGTTGGGTTTTATCACCTATTGCCTAATGAAGATAGGCACAGGACGATGGCGTGAGATTGGCTTAGCCGTGGTTATTGTTGCGCTGTTATTTATTTTAAAAATTATTTTGGTTGATGTGTAATAGGATTAATAACAAATTAACTGAATAATGAATTTATTTAAATCACTTCGGTAATATTTTTATCGAAGTTTTTATTTGAAGCAATTCTTACGCTAGCTAATATAAATCATCTATACATCATATTATTATGATGAATATTGTATTGACAATCCGCAATAAGAGAAAATTAGTTATGTCGGGGCAACAGAAAAAGCCAGCAGTAAAAGCTGCCAATAAAATGAAAAAAAAACCGTGAATCGATAAATTTAGCCAGTCGTGAACGTAAAAAACAGAAAAAAAACGTGGCCACCAAGCAGGTAGTCGTTATCAAGATAGAACTCATGCTCAAAATAGCAATCAACCAATAATGGCGAAAGATCTCCGTGTTGGTAGTAAGAAACCAATACCATTATTGATTGATGCTAAAGAAGAAAAAGCATTGCATGCCAACAAGCAAAAAGCAAGCAAGGTTGAAAAAGCAATATTATCACCTGAAGAAGAGTTGGCATTATTGGAAAATGATGAGTGTCTAGCTGTATTATTAACTCATCTTGAGGAGGATAAACAACTAGCCAAAGATGAAATGAATTATGTTGATAGTAAGTTGGATCGAATTGAAACGTTATTGAAAATAGTTGATACTGAGCTTTATGACAAAGAAGATGATACTAAGCCAGATGATATTATGCGTCTTTTGAAAGCGAAGTAAGCATTGTTTTGGTATAATGATTTAATAGTAAAAATAAGCATTATTATCTAATAAAATATTAATATATGTTCCTGTTTAATCATAAATAACTTATAAGTAATTATTTTTGATTATCAGCATTACTCATTTTAATGGGTAGTTTAATTTGATCATTATACCCTTTACTTCATATTTAGATGATCTTTTATCGGTTAAAATAACATTGAGAAATACAGTAATGTGAGTTTGGCCCTAAGATAGGGGATAGCCATTATTGAAGGATAAAAATATGTCAGAGCAGAGTATCATTTGGGATCTTCCCCTTATTCAAAAATATAACTATTCTGGACCCAGGTATACTTCTTATCCTACCGCGTTAGAATTCAAACACAATTATAGTGAGAGTGATTTTACTATTGCCGCTAGTCGCTATCCTGACAAGCCCCTTTCTCTTTATGTACATATTCCGTTTTGTCATAAGCTGTGTTATTTCTGTGGCTGTAATAAACTGGTGACTCGTTACAAGCATAAAGTGAATAACTATCTGCTTGTTTTAGAACAAGAGATCGTAAAACAAGCGAAATTATTTACCAATCGAACCGTGACTCAAATGCATTGGGGCGGAGGGACACCAACCTATCTGGATAAATCGCAGATAAGTCAACTATTGGCAATATTAAAATCACATTTTCATTTTGCGGCCGATGCTGAAATATCGATTGAAATTGATCCACGAGAAATAGAATTGGATGTTATCGATCACTTACGATGTGAGGGATTTAATCGCCTTAGTATGGGCGTGCAGGATTTTAATAAACAGGTACAATATTTAGTTAACCGTCAGCAAGATGAAGACTTTATTTTCTCTTTAATTCAGCGTGCCCGTGACATGGGGTTTAGTTCTACCAGTATCGATTTGATTTATGGTTTACCTAAGCAGACAGTAGAAACGTTTGCTTTTACTTTAGAGCGAGTATTAGCACTTTCGCCCGATCGTTTAAGTGTTTTTAATTATGCTCATTTACCTAATTTATTTGCTGCACAACGCAAAATTAAACCGCATGATTTACCGACGGCAGAACAGAAACTGGCGATTTTACAGCAAACGATTTTTACTTTGACCCAAAATGGTTATCAATTTATTGGTATGGATCATTTTGCTAAACCTAATGATGAACTGGCTATTGCTCAACGTAATGGTGTTTTGCATAGAAATTTTCAGGGCTATACCACCCAGCAGAACTGTGATCTAATCGGCCTTGGAGTGTCAGCCATTAGTATGTTAGGCGATCATTATGCGCAAAATCAAAAGGACCTAAATGCCTACTACCAAGCTATTGAAAGTCATCAGCACGCATTGTGGAAAGGTTTATCTTTGACACTAGATGATTGTATTCGGCGGGATGTTATCAAAACATTAATCTGCAATTTTCAGCTTGATTACGGCGTTATTGAAGATCGTTATCAGATTGACTTCAAAAATTATTTTTTTGCAGATTTGCAACTGCTACAGCCGATGATTATAGATGGTTTAGTGAATGTTGGTGAAAGAAAGCTACAAATTACTCCTAAAGGCCGATTATTGATCCGGAATATTTGTATGTGTTTTGATATTTATTTGCGTAACCAAATGCGGCAACGCCAATTTTCACGTGTGATTTAGTTGGCTAAAGAAAATAATATGTTAAGTTTTTTACTACTACATCCCAAATTCTTTCAATTTACGGCTAATGGTATTCCTGCCCCAGCCGAGTCGGCGAGCTGCCTCCTGTTTATGACCTTTTGTATATGTTAAAGCACATGCAAGCATAGTACGTTCAATTTGTGGTAAGACTTCCTGTAGTAAATTCTGTTTATTGTTTTCGAGCGCCGTTTTTGTCCAATAGGTAAGTAAGTCAAGCCATTGTTCATGATTTGCCGCCAATTTTACTTTAGGAGAATAGAGGAATTGTTGATTTTGTTGCAAATCGCTTGGCAGATCTTGCGGTAATATAACTTGACTGGAGGACATTACTGTAAGCCAACGACAGACATTTTCTAACTGGCGTACATTACCAGACCAGGGTAAAGACATTAAGATAGTTTCTTGTTTGTTGCACCAAAATTTTGCTTTCTACACCAATTTCTAGCGCTGTTTGATGGAGGAAATGACGTGCTAAAAGCGGAATATCTTCAGTCCGTTCACGTAATGGTGGCAGAGGAATGCGGATCACATTAAGTCGATGAAAGAGATCTTCTCTAAATTTTCCTTCTTGCACTAATTGCTCAAGGCATTGATGGGTAGCGGCGATGATACGGACATCAACTTTGATCAGTGTATAACCACCAACCCGATAAAACTGGCCTTCAGCCAATACACGTAAAAGACATATTTGAATATCAAGTGGCATATCACCAATTTCATCTAGAAAAAGTGACCCCCCCATGCGCTTGTTCAAAGCGCCCTTGCCTGACTTGACTAGCGCCGGTAAAAGAGCCTTTTTCATGACCAAATAGCTCAGATTCAATCAGATCTTTAGGAATAGCAGCCATATTTAGAGCAATAAAAGGCCCAGCTGATTTAGGGCTATGACGATGAAGAGCATCAGCCACTAACTCTTTACCGGTTCCTGACTCACCATTTATGAGTACACTAATAGCGGAGTGAGATAAACGACCGATAATTCGGTAAACTTCTTGCATAGCTGGTGCTTCACCAATAATCTTAGTGACAGGAGCCGTCGCTAAAAAATTTGCTCCGCTATTAGGTTGTTTATTGCGATAATAATTAAGCGCACGTTCAACTAATGATATTGTTTCGTCAATATTAAAGGGTTTTGGTAAATAATCAAAAGCACCTTGTTGATAAGCATTAACTGCGGTGTTGAGATCCGAATGGGCAGTCATAATAATAATAGGTAATTTAGGATGGCTCTGTTTAAGTCGTGTAAGCAACGATAGCCCATCGTTATCTGGCATATGAATATCCGAGATTAAAACATCTGGACAGGTTTTTTCCAATGCCAGCAGTACACTTTGGATATCTTTAAAGCTGGTGCATTCCATGCTGGCATTATTTAATGCTCGTTCTAGCACCCAGCAGATAGCACTATCATCATCAACAATCCACACCTTACCTTTTTGCATATGAGTTTACCTAGTTCGTGATAGGAAGATAAATCGAAAATTGAGTATGACCTGGCCAACTGGAAAATTCGATTCTACCAGCATGCTGGTCAATAATATTTTGGGCAACTGATAGTCCTAAGCCATTACCACCTTTGCGATGACTTACCATTGGATAGAACAGAGTATCTTGTATCTGCGACGGAATGCCTGGACCATTATCTTCAATATCGATACGTGCGGCAAGTCGATAAATTTTTCCATGTAATGTCACTTGAAATGCGGTGCGAGTACATATAGTTAGCGTTCCGCCATTTTCTTCCATTGCTTGTATCGCGTTTTGGATTAAATTGAGTAACACTTGTTCAATTTGATCCGGATAGTGTGGAAATTCAGGTAAACTAGGATCATAGTTTTTTATTAATTTAATGTTTTCCAGTAGCGTCATTGATATTAAATGGTAAGTACGTTCAATAACCTGGTGAATATTTTGTGTTGTTTTTGCACCGGGATGTTGCGGGCCGAGTAGACGATCAACTAGATTTCGTAGGCGATCTGCTTGCTCAATAATAACTTGGGTATATTCTAACTGCTCAGAATTAGAGATGGTTTTGGCTAACAGCTGAGCTGCTCCACGTAAACCACCTAACGGATTTTTTATCTCATGGGCTAAAGTTCGGATTAACTCACGCGATGCGATTTGTAATGATTGTTCTTGATCTAAACGACGCTGGTTATTGACCGGCGAAAATTCTAGCAGAATGAAATGTTGTGAAATGGGCTGAGCACTGATAGTCACTGTATGCGAGTGATTATTGATAACCAGAATAGCGTCATTATTAGTAAGGCTAAGATCTTTTTTTATTTTTTTGCATTAATTCTATATCAAGAGAGCAATAATCAAAAAGCATTGGTAACGGCGTGCCAAGCAATTTTGTTGGGCTAGATAAAAAAAATTTGCGGCTAGAGTGATTGGCATAGTGAACGATGAGTTCATTATCAAGTAATAAAATACTATGTAATAAACAATCTAAAATATGATTGGCAACCGGTAAATTATCAATTTTCACGTGGTCTTACTCCTGCACTTTTTTAGTGCATATTAACATATTTGAGTATAAACCAATCAATTTTGTTCAATTATTATGCAGAAAAAACCCCATTAAAAGATGAGGTAAGTATTACACAACAAAAAATACTCAGCGGAGAATGGCTTATTATACGCTGTAGTACATTTCAAACTCTAACGGATGAGGTACCATCCGAATACGTTGAACATCATCTTTTAATAAGTTGATATAAGCGTCGATCGTTTCATCAGTAAATACTTCATCACGTTTTAAAAATTCACGATCGACATCTAAGGCATGTAATGCTTCTTCAAGTGAACTAGCAACAGTTGAGATCTCTTGTGCTTCTTCCGCTGGCAAATCATATAAATTTTTATCCATTGCTTCACCAGGGTGAATTTTATTAATAATTCCATCCAGACCTGCCATTAATTGTGCTGCAAAGGCTAAGTATGGATTGGCTGCCGGGTCTGGAAAACGTACTTCAATACGTGATTTTCTAGGATTGACAACCATTGGAATGCGAATAGAAGCTGAACGATTACGTGCGGAATAGGCCAACATGACTGGTGCTTCAAAACCAGGCACCAGACGTTTATAGGAGTTGGTTGTCGGATTAGTAAATGCATTTAAAGCACGCGCATGTTTAATAATCCCGCCAATATAATAAAGTGCTATTTCAGACAATCCACCATATTTATCACCGGCAAACAAATTGGTACCATTTTTTTCCAGCGACATATGGCAATGCATGCCAGAACCGTTATCACCAACTAGAGGTTTTGGCATAAATGTTGCCGTTTTGCCAAAAGAATGGGTGATATTATGAACCACATATTTGTATATTTGAGTTTCATCGGCTTTTTTTGTCATGGTATTGAAACGGGTAGCAACCTCGTTTTGGCCTGCGGTGGCGACTTCATGATGGTGAGCTTCGACAATTAATCCCATTTTTTCCATGGTGGAACACATGGCGGAACGCATATTTTGTGAAGAATCAACCGGGGGAACAGGAAAATAACCGCCTTTAACTCTTGGGCGATGACCCTTATTGCCATCTTCATAACGTGCACCAGAATTCCAGGCTGCTTCGATAGCATCAATATGATAATAAGCACCAGCAATATTGTTGCTAAAGCGAATATCATCAAACACAAAGAATTCAGGTTCAGGTCCAAATAGTACAGTATCTGCGATACCACTACTACGTAGGAAATTCTCGGCCCGTTTGGAGATTGAACGCGGATCGCGTTCGTAGCCCTGATGGGTGTTAGGTTCCAGGATATCACAGCGAATAATGAGGGTCGAATCGCTAAAAAAAGGATCTAACACGGCCGTCTCTGGATCAGGCATAAGCATCATGTCGGATTCATTAATTCCTTTCCAACCAGCAATAGAGGAGCCGTCAAACATTTTACCTTCTTGGAAGAAATCTTCGTCGATTTGGTGAGCAGGGATAGTGATATGTTGTTCTTTACCCCTGGTATCGGTAAAGCGTAGGTCAATATATTTAACATGGTGCTCTTTGATCATGGCTAAAACATGCTCAACAGACATAAAGATTCTCCTGGTTGGATCCTATTTTGAACAATATTGGAAAAAAGTTATCAGGTTTTGTTAATTATATAGGCATATAGGTGAAAATCATGCCAAATTTTTTAAGTCTGAGAATAAATACTTTTTGAATGATTTATTAGCTAAATAGTTATAAATTGAACCATATATTGCACCATTTTAATGCGACATAAGTCGGACGAATACACAATTGTAGTGCAAAGCGGTAAAGTGGACACCGAGCTCTCTTCACGGTTTCCTATTTTAGTGGTTTATTTTTTCAAGCAAAAATAGGATATCATTTGAAATTAATTCAATTTTCGGTTTTATATATTTAAGTTCAATAAATTCATCCGGTTGATGAGCTTGTTCTATCAAGCTTGGGCCTAATATTAATGTTGGGCATAGCGTTTCAATAAACGGTGCTTCGGTGCAGTAATTAACGGTTGCAGCCTGCCTATTTAATAGATTTTCAATTACTTTTACCATCTTATGATTTATTGTGCATTCAAAGCCTGGAATTGGGGGATGTAATAGCTCGATAGTTAAGCGATCAGGCTAAAGATGTTTGATTGGTTTAAGTGCGATATGCAACAATTCATCCAAATTTTGTAATGATAGCTCGGTAGTGGGCGAATATCTATATGTAATTCACAGCAGCCACAAATTCGATTTACTGCATCACCATCATGAATATATCCAAGATTCATTGTTGAATGGGAATATCAAAAGCCTTGTTTTGGTAATCGGTTTTTAGTCTATTTCTAAACATTATTAACTGACTAATTGTTTCATGCATCAATTCAATCGCATTGATACCTTGTTCTGGATCACTTGAATGACCTGATTGACCGGTAATGCGAATTGCATTTGTAATATGCCCTTTGTGAGCACGAATCGGTTGCAATGAGGTTGGTTCACCAATAATGGCCAATTCAGGCTGAATTGCAATATTGGTAGCAAAATAACGTGCCCTGCTATGGTTGTTTCTTCATCAACGGTTGTCAGAATATAAATGGGATTCTGTAACTGATTAGTAAGCGTCTTTAAAGTCAACCTTAAATTTCACTTTTTTGGTTTAAAAAAC
>JBGDCZ010000010.1:0-73773 GCA_048493715.1 Arsenophonus endosymbiont of Dermacentor nuttalli
TCTAATACTCTAATACTCTAATACTCTAATACTCTAATACTCTAATACTCTAATACTCTAATAATAACTAAAATTAATTCTATAAATATACCCGATATCACTACAGTGAAAGCATTTTTTCTCACTTTGCAAGATAAGCTCTGTCAGCAATTTGAACATGTCAATAACAAAGCAAAATTTGCAGAACATAACTGGCAACATAAACCAAAAGGAGGAGGTCGCAGTCGTATTTTAAATACATTGCACAATTTTTAAGCAGGCTGGGGGCAATTTTTCACATATAAGTGGTGAGCAATTACCTGCTTCTACGACAGAAAATCGACCCATGTTAATAGGACGTCGTTATCAAGCAATGGGCGTTTCTTTAGTCATTCATCCACTCAATCCTTATATTCCAACAGCCCATGCTAATGTGCGCTTTTTCATCGCAGAAAAACCCGGAGAACCATCAGTGTGGTGGTTTGGTAGTGGATTTGATTTAACTCCTTATTACGGCTTTGAAGAAGATGTCATACACTGGCATTCAATCGCACAGTCTTTATGCATACCTTATGGCAAAGAAATTTATCCCCTCTACAAAAAATAGTGTGATCGCTATTTTATTATCAAACATCGTAATGAGCCACGCGGTCGCGGTGTCGGCGGCCTTTTCTTTGATGATTTAAACCAACCCGATTTTACTACCTGCTTTCATTTTACTCAGGATGTAAGCAACGTTTTTTTCAATGCCTATTTACCGATTGTAGAAAAAAAATAGACCGCCTGGAACGATCTCGAACGCCAATTTCAATTATATCGCCGAGGACGGACGTTACGCAGAATTTAATCTTGTGTGCGATCGTGGAACCCTGTTTGGGCTACAGACTGGCGGTAGAACAGAGTCAATTTTAATGTCTTTACCGCCCATTAGTACGCTGGGAATATAACTATCATCCTGAATCCAATTCAGATGAAGAAAAACTTTATAACCATTTTTTAATCGAAAAAGAGTGGGTATGAGGATTAGCCGCACACTTATTTTTATTAAGCTTGCCGTATGTCATTACCGTTTTTTAAGATGCGCTATTAGACGTTTACGTTTACGCAGCTGTGTTGGCGTCAATTTATTTTTCTTACCGGCATAAGGGTTTTCGCCTTCCCTAAACTTAATACGAATAGGCGTCCCCATAACCTGTAATGTTCGGCGAAAATAGTTCATTAAATAACGTTTATAGGAATCGGGTAAATCAGCGACTTGATTGCCGTGTATGACCACAATCGGAGGATTATAACCGCCGGCATGCGCATATTTCATTTTCACTCTGCGGCCTCGTATTAGTGGCGGCTGATGTTCTTCTTCGGCCATCTTCATAATACGTGTTAATAATGCAGTACCAACTCGCTGGGTTGCCGATTCATAAGCTTCATGAATAGACTCAAACAGATTACCAACACCACTACCATGCAACGCTGAAATGAAATGAACTTTAGCAAAATCAATAAAACCTAATCGCAAATCCAGCATATCTTTTACCGATTGCCGATCTTCTGGCGACATACCATCCCACTTATTGACCACAATCACTAAAGAACGACCAGCATTCAGAATAAAGCCTAGTAACGATAAGTCTTGATCAGAAATTCCTTCACACGCATCAATAACTAGTAAAACAACATTAGCATCTTCAATTGATTGCAACGTTTTGATCACCGAGAATTTTTCGACGGTTTCAGTTATTTTTCCTCGTTTACGAACACCTGCGGTATCAATCAGTATATATTCACATCCATCTCGCTCCATCGGAATATAAATACTATCACGGGTGGTACCAGGCATATTATAAACGATCACCCGTTCCTCTCCCAAAATACGGTTAGTCAATGTCGATTTACCAACATTTGGCCGACCAACAATGGCTAACTTAATAGGTAGTGAACGCGGATCAAACGCTTCTGATTGACTATTTTCAATCGCCACTTTCTGTTCTTGAGCAAGCCAATAAGCAGCATTAGCCTGCTCTTCCGTTAATTCAATATCATTGGCTAATTTTTGTGGACAATAGGAGGAAACAACTTTTTCAATCAGTTGGATAACCCCACGTCCATGTGATGCCGTGATAGGATAAATATCTTTGATCCCCAGCACATAAAAATCACCTAATACGCTATCAATATCCAAACCATCTGTTTTATTGGCAACCAGGTAAGTATCTTTCTTGCGACTGCGCAAATGTTCAGCAATCGCATGATCTGCCGGCATCAATCCCACACGAACATCGACCATAAAAAAAACAATATCAGCTTCTTCAATCGCCAGTAAGGATTGAGAAGCCATATGTGTTTCTATCCCCTCTTCTGAACCATCAATACCACCAGTATCAATAATAATGAATTCCTGCCCTGTAAACACTGCTTTACCATATTTTCGGTCGCGAGTTAAACCAGGAAAATCAGCAACCAGTGCATCCCTAGTTCGAGTTAATCGGTTAAATAAGGTAGATTTTCCTACGTTTGGACGCCCTACTAGCGCAATGACAGGTATCATTTTTAAGATGCCTCATAAAAATTAAAATCGGTATTCTGATTTCAATCTTCAGAATACTAAAAAGATAAAACGGCCACAGAAATTAGCAGCCGTTAATTCTATATGGAAAATGAGAAAATGTCAGGAAATTAACGTTCAATTAGATATACGGTGCCATCTTTTGCCTGAAGTAGCAATTTATCACTGGCAATAACTGGGCGACTGAGTAAACCTGAACTATCAACTTTATGTTGAGCAACAAATTGTCCATCCTGGGTATCTAACCAATGAAGATAACCTTCTCCATCACCAACCACCAAATAACCATCATAAATAGCCGGCGCAGTTAAATTACGATGTAATAATGCATCTTGGCTCCATAAAGTGACACCATCAGTTTTGCGAATAGCCAGCACGTGATCATTTTGATCAACTAAGTAGATAGTATCATTCGCCACAATAATATCATTTACCGATCCCAGATCACGCTTCCAGATAATTTGGCTAGAACGCATATCCATGGCGACTAAATCACCATTATAGGCAATAGCAAAGATAGCGCCTGAATTGATATCAATAACTGGTGTCATATTAACATCGTGTAACCGATCAATTTCAGTGGCGCCACTAATCTGAGAAATATATTGTTGCCAAACAATTTGTCCTTGAGCCAGTACTACCGCACTGATACGACCACCATCACTACCAACAATCGCGACACCATAAGCTGTAGCCGGCGCTGACTTACCTCTTATTGATAATGTCGAGCTATCTAAATTAATACTCCATTTGCTCTGTCCAGTCTGCGCATCCAAAGCTTGTAATACACCATTACTGGTATGGATTAAAACCAGACCATCGCTAACTACAGGCTGTGAAAGTGCTTCTCCGGCAACATCAGTTTCCCATGTCACTTCCCCATCGGCCTTATTTAACGCAATAACTTTGCCAGTTTCTGTTCCTATATATAATTTATCTCCTGAAACTGTTAATCCGCTGGAGAGTAATGTCGGCAAATTAGCCGTGAAAAAACCAACCTGTTGTGATAAGTCAATTGACCATAATATCTCACCTGAATCAATATCCATCGCTTTTACCGTTCCTTTACGATCTGCTGCATAAACAACCGAACCGTCGTAAGCCGGAGAAAGTTGAGAATAATATTTCCCACTACCATCCCCCACCGAGCGACTCCAGATGACCGTAGGGGTGAATTGATTATCAACCTCAGGAAGAGGAGACATCACTATAGAATCTTTAGTTGAGCATCCAATTAACAAAGTCATTGCCAACAAACCAACCAAGAGCCTTCTACCCAATTGCATGTCAATATTCCTCTTAGTTTGGCAAGCTATTAATTTTTATTTTTAATATTGTCTTCATCATTTCAGCTCCACTTGATTCAATTCCTTTAGAATAAGCTGCACGAGCACCAGCGATATCACCTTTTTTCATTAATCCATCACCTCGAATATCTTCGACAATCGCACTCCAGCCTTTATTTTGCACTTGAGTCAAAGTCATCAGAGCTTGATCTATCTTGTTGAAGACTAACTGAACGCGTGCCAACCTGACATTGATCAAATCTTTAAGATCGTCTAGTTGTGCCGTTGCTAATGCATTTAGTAACGCTTTTTCTGCCCCAGTGATATCATTTTTTTCCACCGCAATTTTGGCAAGCTTAATATTGGTCAATATACCATAAATATTTTTTGTTTCATTAGCAAATCGTTCTCCAGCCAGCAGTGCTTGTTTTGATCCTGTCTGCAATTGAGAAGTAATCTGCTCAAAGGCTTGAGCGCTCTCTTGCAAACGATTTGCCTGATGCGATTGCCAATAATTCCAACCGATAATCGCGCCAACTCCAACAACTAGCCCAATTACTAACGCTTTGCCATTGTTGACAAAAAAACGTTTGATAGCATCTATCTGCTCATTTTCAGTGGTATAGACTTCCACAGAGTCTCCTTTAACCTAAAAGTTCAGTCAAACGTACAGCTATATTCTGCTGAGAAATTTTTTCCTGGTTACCAGTACGCAAATCTTTTATCGTAACTTGATCTAAGTGATACTCATCTTCACCTAAAATCAGGGCAATTTTCGCCTGGTATTTATTTGCTTGAGCCAACTGTTTCTTAAAATTACCGCCACCATGATGCGTCATTAATTTTAAAACCGGCAGTTGATCGCGAATTTTTTCCGCCAATACTAATACTGCCTTTTGACTTGCCTCACCACAAGCAACCAAATAAGCATCAACCAATGAATATTCAGCAACAAAATCCGGGTTAATCTGGCGCACCAATAAAACCATGCGCTCCATTCCCATCGCAAAACCTACCGCTAGTGTCGCTCGTCCACCAAGTTGCTCAACCAAACCATCATAACGACCGCCAGCACATACTGTTCCTTGTGCACCTAGTGCGTCAGTAACCCACTCAAATACGGTGCGATTATAATAATCCAAACCACGAACTAAACGTTGATTAATTCGATATTGAATTCCTGCCCCATCAAGTAACTGACAAAGTCCAGTAAGATGTTGTTTAGACTCATCATCAAGATAATCAGCAAGTAATGGCGCATCATTAAGCAGTTTCTGCACATCAGGATTTTTTGAATCGAGAATTCGTAAAGGGTTAGTCGACAGCCGACGTCGGCAATCGTCATCGAATTTATCTTCATACTGTTGTAAGAAAGCGACTAACGCCTGGCGGTACTTAGCGCGTGCTGCTAATGAACCAATCGAGTTTAATTCCAGTGAAACATGGTTAGCAATCCCCAACTCACGCCACCAACGTGCTGTCATTATAATAAGTTCGGCATCAACATCCGGCCCGGCTAAACCAAAAACTTCAACACCTAACTGATGAAATTGGCGATAGCGTCCTTTTTGCGGCCGCTCATAACGAAACATCGGGCCTAAATACCATAGCCGCTGTTGCTGATTATACAATAAACCATGCTCGATCCCAGCACGTACACAACCAGCAGTATTCTCTGGACGCAATGTTATACTATCACCATCACGGTCATCAAAGCTATACATCTCTTTTTCAACCACATCAGTGACCTCACCTATCGCACGAGAAAACAGTGAGGTTTGCTCTACAATTGGTGTACGTATCTCACTAAAACTATAGCTAGCCAAGATTTGTTTTAATTTGTTTTCAATTTTTTGCCAGAATTGAATATCGGCAGGAAGACAGTCATTCATACCGCGAATAGATTGAATGTTTTTGGCCACGTTATTTCTCATTTAAAAATCTACCATATATATGGATTATAAAAGTGAATGTTAACAGGGTGCAATCCATAAACAAAACTGGCTCATCACTCTTTATAAGCCAATTATGATTAAATTACTTATCTAATTGTTCGATATCAATCCGCCGATTTTCATCCAACATAACTGCTTTTGCCCGAATTTTAGCTTCTAACTGATCGATCATATCAGTATTATCTAAACGCTCTTTTTGACGCACACCATCTTCATAAAAGCCGCTCTTTGCTCTTGCTCCTGTGACGCCAAGAGTAGAAACTTCTGCTTCACCAGGGCCATTAACAACACAACCAATAATTGAAACATCCATCGGTGTAATAATATCTTCTAGCCGTTCTTCTAATGTATTTACGGTACCAATGACATCAAATTCCTGACGTGAGCAGGTCGGGCAAGCAATAAAATTAATCCCCCTTGAGCGAATGCGTAGTGATTTCAAAATATCAAAACCAACTTTGACTTCTTCAACTGGATTAGCAGCTAATGAGATACGTAATGTATCACCAATACCCTCTGACAATAATATCCCCAGTCCAATAGCAGATTTCACCGAGCCCGCTCGTGCTCCTCCTGCTTCAGTAATACCTAAATGTAACGGTTGATCAATTTTATCAACCAATAAACGATAAGAACCTACAGCTAAAAAAACATCTGAAGCTTTAACACTAACTTTAAATTGATCGAAATTCATTCGATCCAGGATATCAACATGACGCATCGCCGAGTCAACTAATGCTGCCGGAGTGGGTTCACCATATTTTTCTTGAATATCCTTTTCTAATGAACCACCGTTAACACCTATTCGAATAGGAATATTTTTATCGCGAGCACAGTCGACTACTTGACGAATACGTTCTTGATTGCCAATATTACCGGGATTGATACGTAAACAATCCACTCCATATTCAGCAACTTTTAGCGCGATACGATAATCAAAATGGATATCAGCAACAACAGGAACATTTACTTGTTGCTTAATGAGTTTAAACGCTTCCGCTGCATCCATTGTCGGTACAGAAACACGCACAATATCAACACCCACTCGCTGTAGGGATTTAATCTGTTTGACTGTCGCTGCAATATCCGTTGTGCGCGTATTTGTCATAGATTGTACTGCGATTGGTGCACCATCGCCGATAGGAACATTACCTACATAAATGCGCGTTGATTTACGCCTTTTTATCGGTGATTGATTATGCATATTACTCTCCTCCAACATCCATGTTTAATAATTTACGCTATTTCTATAATTGAAGCCATCGTCAATTCGATGGCTTCTTATATTGTTGGCAATTTAACATTATTTATAGGGGTTATCTTACAATATTCATTTATGATTCAGGCAATTTAAACTTAGCTGGACGATTAGCTTTAATAAAGCGACTTAGATCAACAGAATTACCTTTAAATAACAAATTAACATTAACAGGGATACCAATATTAAACTGATAAGGTAACTCGCCATTTAATTCAAGTTTCTGACCGGCATTTTTAAAACCACTAAATAAAATTTTACCTTTAGCGTCACGAACTTCTAACCAGCACTGCCCTTTAAAATTGATTACCACGCCATCGCTATTTTCTATGCTGGCAGTATCAGCAGTCGCTTCTTCAGTTCTTACTCGATCTGGATTAGTATTATTAGTCATACTACCTGGCAATGGTACTGTTTTTATTTCTGCCGGATTTTCTGACTCAATATTAACATTTATATCGGTATTTTTTGCTATTTCAGAAGATAGTGCAGATTTAGGTGCCGGTGATACTACATTATTTGCCAATGTTGAGGTTGCCGGTGGCATATTCGCTTCTGCAGGTGGCGTAGCGACATTACTTTGTTCTGTGGTAGCTGATTCACTAACAACCGAAGCAGGAGGTTCTGCTGGTGTATGAGCAGCACTAGCTCGATTCTGTTCAGCCATGGCAGCAATTTCTTGTTTTTGTACTTCATAACCCTGCCACCACCCAATTCCTACCATAGCAATACAAATAATAATAATTAGCCAGGTAAATCTCATTAACCAATCTTCCCGTTTTTTGCGCGTTTTTCCTAGGGAATAACTTTGCATAGGAGAAACTACTGCCGCTTTCGCTGGTGTATGTTTATCCAATAATTCGAGAATTTCTTTTTCTGGAATTTTGACTAATTTTGCATAAGAACGAATATAGCCACGCAAGAAAGTAGGATCAACACTTTGGGAATTGCTGTCTTCTTCTATCCCACGGACTGTGCATACTTTCAAGCAAAGTCGCTCGGCAACGATTTCTCGGGAAAGACCAAGCGTTTCCCGTGCCTGCAATAAACGTTGGCCAACGGTAATTTCTGTTTTTTCTGTTTTAGGTTTGCTATTCATTCGCGGAAATATTGGTCTTTTCTGAGTTTTTAACATCATGAAGGCTTTCAAGTAAACTTTATCTATCAAGTTAATAAAAAAACCTTCATACCGATAATATTTCTTACATTATTTTGAAATATATTGACAATTAAGCCCGTTAAGTTCTTCCTCTTTTCTAAGTTTGATAATCTCCTCAGATATATTTTCAGAACATAAGAAGTCAAATAATAATAACACATACTTGTATTATTGATTGCTGATGAACGAATTGCCACTTTAAAATATTTTAATGCTAAGGCTGATTGCTTTTGCTGACGCATGATGATCGCCATGCCTAAATTAGCAATACCATTTTTCGGTTCCGCCCTCATTATCTTCTCAAAAATGTATAGGATGCTGCTGGATAATTTTCTTCTGAAAAATAAGTAATACCTAGCTGTGTTCGTGTTACAATCACAATATTAACGTCTTTATTAAGACTAGTACATCCTATTAATAAACCCACTAACAATAGAATATTAATGATAGATATCCTTATCATATCACTCTCATTTATTCATATACCTGTTAATAGAAGGGATCCCAATATCTAATTCCCTTTATCTTGTTAATTAACATTCAGACTGCTTTTACTTTAATTGGTTCACCAACAAGGCGTTTTTTCAATGTTCGTTTTGTTCGATCAATAACATCTCCCGCTAATTGACCGCAGGCTGCATCGATATCATCGCCACGAGTCTTACGCACAATGGTAGCAAAACCATATTTCATCAATACTTTTGCAAAACGATCAATACGACTATTAGAACTGCGATGGTAAGGTGTACCAGGAAATGGGTTCCAAGGAATTAAATTAATTTTACTCGGAGTATGTTTAAGACATTCAGCCAACTGATGTGCATGCTCAATGCTATCATTGACATCATTTAACATGACATACTCAACAGTTACACGTCCCTGATTTGCATTGGATTTTGTTAAATAGCGGCGAACACTAGCTAAAAAGGTTTCAATATTGTATTTTTTATTAATGGGGACAATTTCATCACGGATCGCATCAGTCGGTGCGTGTAAAGAAATGGCTAATGCAACATCAATCATATCACCTAATTTATCAAGCGCAGGTACAACACCAGAAGTCGATAAAGTGACCCGTCGTTTTGACAAGCCAAAACCAAAATCATCCATCATAATTTCCATTGCTGGAATAACATTATTTAGATTTAATAAAGGCTCTCCCATTCCCATCATTACAACATTGGTAATAGGACGTCGGCCACTCGCTTTCAAAGAACCAATAACTTTTGCAGCACGCCACACTTGACCTATAATCTCTGCCACCCGTAAGTTACGATTGAAACCTTGCTGCGCCGTTGAACAAAATTTACATTCAAGCGCACAACCAACTTGGGAAGAGACACAAAGTGTCGCCCGATCATCTTTAGGAATATAGACTGTCTCTACTTGTTGCTCACCTACTGTAATCGCCCACTTGATGGTACCATCGGTCGAACACTGTTCTTGCGCAATTTCAGGTGCACGAATTTCAGCAACTGACTTTAATTTAGTACGTAACGCTTTATTGATATCGGTCATCAGATCAAAATCATCATAGCAATGGTGATAAATCCATTTCATTACCTGATCGGCCCGAAAGGGTTTTTCTCCCATATCAATAAAAAACTGCCGCATTTGTTTACGATCCATATCCAGCAAATTGACTTTTGCTGATTTGCTAATAGGGGAAAAAGGCGACACGCACTGTGTTGCTGTTTTAGATTGAAACATTATTATTGCCTCGTTATTACACTTTTCGGCGAAAACTGTAGCTTTTATAACAATTAACTATATTTATTGGAACTAAATATTATTTTTAATAGCATTATATGCCATAACCCTGTCAATAAATCACTTAACAAGGTATGGTATTTTACAAACTTTATTAATATTTTGCTAATAATAACCTATTTCTGTTTGTTAACGCGGACATATTTCATCGTCAGTGAAGAAAAAAGCAATTTCTCGCTCTGCTGAGGTGACAGAATCTGATCCATGTACTGCATTGGCAGTAAAACTATCTGCATAATCAGCCCGTAGCGTTCCTGCCAATGCCTTGGCGGGATCTGTTGCGCCCATCAAGTCACGATAACGTTGGATTGCATCTTGCCCCGCTAAAACTTGCACCATAATAGGTCCCGCAATCATAAATTCGACTAATCCATCAAAAAAAGGCTTACCTTTATGCTCAGCATAAAAACTGGCCGCCTGCTCACGACTTAAATGCACCATTTTAGCGGCAATAATTTTAAATCCTGCTTGTTCAAAACGGGAATAAATCGCACCAATCACATTTTTTTCAACCGCATTTGGCTTAATAATGGAAAATGTACGTTGTATGGTCATTAAAATTCCTCTTAGTTGTTATATTTTCATCATGATATTTTTGCCTGGCATCCATACTCCATGCTAAGAAAAAGATTTATCATCATTTTTTATTAAGGCAAAATAGCTGGTTATTATAAATATTGAAAATTTAATTGCCCACTTGACGGCTAATTTTGTTAATTTTTTTATACATTTTTTTATTTCTTTAGCTTAAATCACATTTTTTTAAAATTTAAAACGAGAGACAATTAATCTCTTTAAATAACAATAAATAATCTAGCCAATTCTCTATAGAATTTAGCCTTAAAGATAAATTAAAATATAAAAAACTAGCTGGATATGCATAAATCAATGGCTGGCAAAATTTAACAATTTCTAACCGCAATAGAGTTACGCAACCAACTCCCTATTTTACGTTGATAAAATGGTTGTAGATGATGGACAATAAAATGATAAATACCTTGGTTATTGGTTGCACAAAGTAAAAATCAATTGATTCATTATCGGCAAGATAATCAAGTGCCAGCCTAGCTAACAATGGGATTAATCGCTGCGCGGCCAATACTAACTTCTAGTGCAATAAGCATAACCGGTAATTCTGTTGAGGTATCATCCTTGGCTTGCACTAAAAAAACACGGCGTATGACTTTATATTGTTTGAAAAACTGGCAAAGGGTATCGATTAGTTTTTGTGGCAAAGTTTCAGGTATGCTCAATTTCATGACACTACCACCTGGCACCGTGATCGTGGTCATTGCAGTGGATTGACTCATTTTATCAGCTACCATTTTAGTTTCCTTCATGATTAATACGATCTTGCCAGCTAATATTTACCCTAAAGAATAAATTTAAGAGTAAATAATTATACCAGACAATAGCTATTTTGCTTTTTTCAGCAACAAATTAGCAATAGTCCTGACACCAATACCTGTTGCGCCTTCTGCCCACAAATTCATTGCAGATTTAAGATAAGTGGCTGAACAATCAATATGTAACCAGCCTTTATGATAATTTTCCACAAAATGTGATAAGAAAGCCGCTGCGGTACTGGCACCAGCAGTATGGGCAGGGGAGGCAATATTATTTAGATCAGCAAATCCAGAAGGTAATTGATGACGATGAAATTCCGCTAAAGGCAAACGCCAGAAAAGTTCATTTTCCATCTCTGCCGCAGACATTAATTCGGCAACTAATTTATCATCAAAACTTAACACCGACTGATAATCGTTACCTACCGCGATTTTTGCTGTGCCGGTTAAGGTTGCAGCGTCAATAATTAATGTCGGTTTTTCTTTACTAGCATCAATCAATCCATCAGCCAGAACTAATCGTCCCTCTGCATCGGTATTCATGATTTCAACAGATTTACCATTACGATAGCGAATAATATCCCCCAATTTGAAGGCATTGCCACTAACCATATTATCTGCCATACACAGGAAAAGTTTTACTCGTTGTTTTAAACCACGACTGATTGCTAAAGCTAACACCCCAGTTAGCATGGCTGCACCACCCATATCTGCCTTCATTGAATTCATGGATGAAGATGGTTTGATACTATAACCACCTGAATCAAAAGTAATCCCTTTTCCTACCAGACAGGCAAACACTGGCGCTTTTGCATTCCCTGTCGGATTATAATCCAACACTAATAATGCCGGCGGACGGTTGGAGCCACGGCCTACCGTATAAATTCCGTTATACTTCTGTTTAGCTAACTCATCACCCTGAATGATTCGGTAATTAATACCACCCTTTATTGTTTCACATAACAAATCAGCGCTGTGCTGTGCTAGTTGCTCAGGACCTAATTCTTCAGCCGGTGTGTTGATAATATCTCGTACCCAATCAATAATCCTTATTCGATACTGTAGCTCTTTTTTTTCGTGTTCCGATAAATTTGGCCATTCAATAGAACGTGCACCTTTCGGTGCTCTAAAACCTTGCCAAAAGGCCCAACTTTTTTCCAAGTCCCAGTCATCACCGGTTAACATGACATGATGGATCCCTTGGCTGTCCAATCTACGACCTGAACTTTGGATAGCACACAGCTTTGCTTGCTGCTTTAGATGAATGACTATCCCTTGCTCACTGGCGCTCACTAATGCATTCTTTCCCCAACAAGGCGCCGCTGCTTGATAAGACAGTATGACTGGCATGAGCTGCTTTTGCATTCCTACTTCCACCTTAGTTTGTCATATTGTGTTTATAGAATAATTATTAATATAGGATATTAACAATAGAGGCTAGCATGAGTTAATCTATTGCATGATGAGTGATACCAATAAAAAAGCTGGTGAACCCCCCAGCTTTCTATGTAATTGATAGTTTAATCACTATTGTACTCATCAAGCCATATTAAGTAAAATGGCATCTAGCAACTTTTCATTTGAAGCTTGAGGGTTATCATTAAAACCGTCTAATTGACAAATCCACTGATGCATATCGGTAAAACGAACCGTTTTCGGAGCAATATTAGGATATTTATCATAGAGAGCTTCTGCAATTGTCCGGCTATCAGTCCAATTTAAACTCACTAGCACCTCCTAAGATTAAGCATAATGATTAATGCTCTCTGGCATGATTAATAGTATATTTAGTATTATCAGATCTTCGTTAGTAACAATCGCTTAACAACTTAAGCGGCTTTCAGGTTCTAATCCCCATGCTTTATCTAGCATATTATCCTATAGTTCAGAACTCTCATCCAGTGAATCAAAGCCTTCACGAATAATACAGTGACAAGCCTTACAGGCACAAGATTTTTCACAAGCATGTTCGATATCAATGCCACTACGTAAGGCAGCATCAAGAATTGATTCACCCTTTCAACCTCCACAACCACTACTTCAGGACATAACTCTTTATGCGCTAAAAAAATAATCTTTGGCATTATTATATCTCGTCCACAAAATGACCAGATAATACTTGACGAATAGAGATATCCATACGTCGAGCAGCGAAATCCTGTGTTTGCTTATCCAGTTGTTTAGTTGCATTTTCAATCGCAACAGCATCACTTTCAGTGTGTAGTTAACTAATTTATTTACAGCAATATCAATCGCTGCTTTTTCTTCTTTAATTTAATAAATGAGCATCTTTTTTCAATGCTGCCATTAAACTTTCTATTACTCGGCTAGCTTCAACTTTCTGCTCAGCAAGACGACGTTCTAGCATATCATCTTGCGCATTGGCGATTGAGTCAGTGATCATATTGGCAATTTCTTCTTCTGTTAACCCATACGAAGGTTTAACTTGAATCGAAGAACCGACTCCAGTTGACTTTTCTACGGCAATAACACTCAGTAATCCATCTACATCTATTTGAAAAACCACCAGAATATGTGCACCGCCAGCAGGTAATGGCGGTATCCCTCGTAGCGTAAAGCGCGCCAAAGAACGGCAATCTATTGACCATCTCACGTTCACCTTGCACAACATGAAATGCCATCAGCTGTTTGGCCGTCTTTAAATGCGGTAAATTCCTGTGCCTTAGCAATAGACAGGGTAGTATTTTGTGTGGGATCACTTTTTCAACCAATCCGCCATAGTTTCCAAGCCAAGCGACAGCAGAGTAACATCCAGTAACAATATCTCACTATCAGGTTTATTACCGATTAAAATATCGGCCTGAATAGCTGCACCAATGACAACAACTTTATCTGGATCTATTGAAGTTAATGATGTAAGGTCAAAAAACTTGCCGGCCATACGAACAACTAGCGGTACTCGAGTTGAACCACCCACCATCACTACCTGTAAAATCTCATCGCTATCTATCTATCGCTGCATCTTTTATTGCGAGACGACAGGTTAATAAAGTACGTTTGATCAATGGTCGAATTAATGTATTCAGCTGCTCCCTTGACAAAGTCCCTCGCCAACCATTAATTTCAATCTTAGTATGGCTACGATCCGTCAGCGCTATTTTAGCCTGACTGGCTATATTTAAAATCTGCCGCTGTAAACGATGATCTTGGCGATCGGTAATACCTGTTTGTTGATATATCCAATCCATCAGAAGATGATCAAAATCATCTCCGCCTAACGCTATATCGCCGCCCGTTGCTAATACTTCAAATACACCACGCTATAACCTAAGGATAGAGATATCAAAAGTCCCCCCCAAAAAATCATAAACAGCAATGATGCCCTATTTGTTGTGAATCTAAACCATAGGCAATAGCAGCAGTGGGTTCATTTAGTAAACGTAATACCTATAGTCCGGCCAAACGAGCGGCATCTTTAGTACCTTGACGCTGTGCGTCATCAAAATAAGCAGGCACGGTGATCACCATGCCCTCTAAGCTAACCATTCAATGTTTCTTCTGCTCACGGTGCCAATGATTTTAGTATCTCAGAAGAAACTTGAATAGGATCAACCTGGCCTATCACTGTGTGAATCAACGGTAAATCATTTTTACTTGCTGTTAGTCGGTAAGGTAAACTAGGGTAACTTTGCTGGATCTCGGACAGTGAACGTCCCAATAAACGCTTGACAGAAATAATGCTATTAATCGGATCTTGTTCTACTTTTGCTTTCGCTTGCCAACCTACTGTAATACCGGTTGGTTGGTAACTAACTATAGAGGGTAGCAATTCATATCCTGCTGGATCAGCGAGTGTTGCTGCCATTCCACTGCGAACCGTTGTAATCAACGAATTTGTGGTACCTAAATCAATACCGGCAGCTAAACGGCGCTGATGCGGCATTGACGACATGCCATGCCATAAAATTTACCTACAAACGATTAAATAAGCGCTCTTCTTACATTGTTCAACTTGTTGCTGCAACTTATTTAGAAAACAGAGTTTACCCACCGTATCTGCTGTGTTTAGCCACTGTTCATCATTCAGCTGTTTTTCCATTTCTTATAAGTACATTTTTATTGTTTTAGTCAAACGAGAAGAAAATTTGGCTAATGCCTCTTTAGCTTGAACACTGGTTTCAATACACTCCAATTCTTCACGTAGAGCGAGCTGCTCCGTTAAAAAAGCCGTATCATGCATGGTATAGCGCTCATTATTGATATCAATATCATGTAAAGTCAGCATATATTCAGCACGTCTCAAGGAATGTTTTAAAGTTTAATAAGCTGCATTAATTGTCGCAGCCTGTTGAAGTACATACACTTTGTCGCTTTCAGCTTGGCTAGCAAAGCGATCTGGATGATACTGACGCTGCAATTCCTGATAACGACACGTTAATTGTTCAAAGTCAATAACATAAGAAGATGCCAGACCGAAAAGCGCAAAATAATCCATAAATTCTCTAGCTTGAAAATATTAAGCAGACAATTGAAAATTTATGTCATTGTTGTTATATATTCACTATGGGGCTTATCAATTAATAAATTTTCATATGTTAAAGCTTTCACCACAACCACATTCATTTTTGCTATTGGGATTATTAAACTTAAAACCTTCGTTAAGACCTTCTTTGACAAAATCCAAATTCGGTGCCATCGAGATAAACTATACCTGAACAGCCTGAAATCTTAACACCTAAACGTAACCCTTCACCTTTTCCGCGGTTATGTAAGAAAGTCAGAATACGCTGAGCAGCATTTTCTGTCAGAGAAATTGACATACAACACCTCAAAATACCAACCAATAAAGGTGGATACTATTCGTAAAAGTAAAACAGTATCACACCTAAAAGGAGTTTATTATATTAATTAAATTACTTGTTTTGCTGTTTATTTTGTAATCTGTAATGGCGGCTTTAATCGCATCTTCTGCCAAAATAGAACAATGAATTTTAACCGGTGGCAACTCTAATTCTTCAGCAATGACAGCATTTTCGATGATGCCTGCATCATTAACTTTGATCTGAAGTTTCACTACATCACCACAAGCAGGTGCACCTACCATACCACTACCGACCATTGGATCATCATTATTATCAAACGAACCTACGTTACGTGGATTTTCATAATGATCAATCACTTTCTCACTATATGCCATATTGTAAACCCCTGAAACCGTCTATTCGTCTATCCATCTATTATTAATGATGAGCCCACTCAATACTATTAAGATCGACACCCTGTTTATACATCTCCCACAGTGGAGAAAGATCACGCAGCCGACCAATCGCATTATGGATCAGCTGGATGGTGTAATCGATTTCTTCTTCAGTGGTAAACCGGCCAAAGGAGAAACGAATAGAGCTATGTGCCAACTCATCATTCATTCCCAATGCTCTTAATACGTATGAAGATTCAAGACTTGCCGATGTACACGCGGAGCCTGATGAGACAGCTAAATCTTTAAGTGCCACCATCAATGATTCACCTTCAACATAGTTAAAACTGACATTAAGAATATGAGGCGCACCATTTTCAAGATCCCCATTAAGATAAACTTCTTCAATATTCTTGATACCGTTCCATAAACGTTGGCGCAAGGCACGTAATCTATCAGGTTCTACCACCATTTCTGCTTTAGCAATCCGATAAGCTTCACCCATTCCTACAATCTGGTGTACAGCTAACGTCCCTGAACGCATACCTCGTTCATGCCCCCCCCCATGCTGTTGGGCCTCAAGTCGAATACGGGGTTTACGCCGAACATAGAGTGCTCCTATTCCCTTAGGTCCATACAGCTTATGCGCTGAGAAAGACATTAAATCAACTTTTAGTTCACGCAAATCAATCGGTAATTTACCAACCGCTTGAGTCGCATCAACATGAAAAACAATACCGCGATTGCGGCAGAGTTCACCAATAGTGGCAATATCTTGAATAATACCGATCTCATTATTAACATGCATGATAGACACCAAAATTGTATCATCGCGCATGGCCGCTTCAAGTTCATGTAAATCAATAAAACCATTTTTTTGCGGTGCCAGGTAAGTCACTGCAAAACCCTCACGTTCAAGTTGACGGCAAGTATCCAAAACTGCTTTATGCTCGGTTTTACTGGTAATAATATGTTTACCTTTTTTCTGATAGAAATTGGCAATACCTTTCACAGCCAAATTATCTGATTCAGTCGCACCTGAAGTAAAAACAATTTCGCGTGGATCGGCATTAACTAACTCAGCAATTTGATTACGCGCAATATCAACTGCCTCTTCAGCTTGCCAACCAAAACGGTGAGAGCGCGATGCTGGATTACCAAAATTGCCATCCATAGTCATACACTGCATCATTTTTTCAACAACACGAGGATCAACCGGTGTGGTCGCCGAGTAGTCTAAATAAATCGGTAGTTTCATTAACTCACTAGCTCCATAAGACGAAAAACGTCTCAAAATTTTATCACTTTGCAACTTTTATTTTTTGACAAAACTGTTCAATTTATGCCCGCATATTAATAATCGGCTCAGATCGTTGAGTAGATCTCACATGATGTTTATCGTTATCTTGACGATCAGCGACTTGCTGTACTTCTTGATTATTAACCAATTCTTCTAAGCTAATATTACTAAGAAAACTGGTAATACGGTCACTTAAATCACGCCACAGCACATGGGTCAAACAACGCTCCCCGCCTTGACATCCTTCTCTACTTCCCTGACATCGAGTTGCATCAACAGACTCATCGACTGCGAAAATGACTTGAGCGATAAAAATATTTTTTGCTTCCCGACCTAATAAATATCCACCACCAGGGCCACGAACACTGGCAACAAGTTCGTTTTTACGAAGTCGAGAAAAAAGTTGCTCAAGATAAGAAAGAGAAATCCCTTGGCGTTCAGATATATCAGCCAAAGGCACTGGCCCAGTCTTTGAATGCAACGCCACATCCAGCATGGCTGTTACCGCGTAGCGTCCTTTAGATGTAAGTCTCATAATACATCCCAATAGTTAAATGTGACAAAAATTGTGTCATTCATGAGTATACTAGTCAACTATTTAACCTAGCAATTCACTCAACTATTATTTATACCATTTTTCAATCGATGTGAGAATACCCCGCAAAATATGTAGTTCCTGCACTTCTGGACGCGCTCGAGTAAACAAACGTCGCAATTTATTCATGATTTGACCAGGATGGCGCTTTCTGATAAATCCCGATTTATTGAGTACCTCTGCAAGATGGATATAAAAACGCTCTATATCCTCGGTTGGTGGATATTTTACTCTATCTTGGTTAGCTACGGAGTAGTTTTTTTCATTTATTGCCAGGTATGCCATACGAATTTCATAACTGATCAATTGAACCGCCATCGCCAGATTGAGTGAACCATAGTCAGGGTTAGTTGGGATATGAAGATGATATTGGCATTTCTGTAATTCTTCGTTAGTTAAGCCAACACGTTCACGACCAAAAATGATCGCAACAGAGGAATGTTTTGCCTGACGGATGGTTTTTTCTCCACATTCTCTAGCTGTTACCTGTGGCCATGATAGAGTCCGCGTTCGTATACTTGTTCCTATCACCAAACTACATCCAAGCAGGGCTTCATCTAATGTCTCAACAATAGTCGCTTGACCAATAACATCGCTGGCCCCGGCAGATAATGCAATTGCTTGTGAATCCGGCAAAATAAGAGGATTAACTAAGTATAAATTAGTCAGTTCCATAGTTTTCATCGCACGGGCAGCCGATCCCATATTTCCGGTATGTGAAGTTTCAACCAAAATAATGCGAATATTTTCCAGCATGATTGTCTTTATTTGGCGTTAATCATCACGCTAATATACCACAATCATAGTCATGTTGACGAATCTCTGTTATAGTACCGACTTTGCTTAATCCTTGTTCTTTAACATTCCAGTGGAAATAACCCATGCATCCAATGCTAACTATTGCTATACGAGCGGCTCGCCAAGCAGGTAATTTTATTGCTAAAAGCTATGAAAAACCTGATTCTATCGAAATAAGGGCAAAAGGCCAAAATGATTTCGTGACCAATATTGATAAAAAAGCAGAACAAATTACTATTGAAGTCATCCAAAAATCTTATCCTACTCATACCATTATTACTGAAGAAAGTGGCCATATACTTGGCGAAAAAAATGATATTCAGTGGGTTATTGATCCCTTGGATGGCACCACCAATTTTACTAAACGCTTACCCCACTTTTCCGTCTCTATCGCGGTGCGTATTAACGGCCGTACAGAAGTCGCCGCAATTTATAATCCTATGCTTAACGAGCTATTTACTGCTGTACGTGGGCAAGGAGCACAATTAAACGGTTACCGCCTTCGTCTAAAAAATACTAATGAATTAGATGGAGCAATTATTGCCACTGGTTTTCCTTTTAAAGCTAAACAACATTCAGCTACTTATATTAATATTGTCAGTAAACTATTTAAAAAATGCGCCGATTTTCGCCGTACAGGTTCAGCTGCTTTGGACTTAGCTTATGTTGCTGCTGGTCGCGTCGATGCTTTTTTTGAGATTGGCTTAAAACCTTGGGATTTTATGGCCGGAGAACTATTAGTGCGCGAAGCAGGCGGAATTGTCACTGACTTTGTTGGTGGCCATAACTATATCTCTTCAGGCAATCTGTTGGTAGGCAGTCCACGTCTAGTGAAAAAAATGGTGCCAGAAATACAGACTGAGTTAACCGATCTACTAAAATGCTAACAATCACTATTAAATAGTAATTGGCAATGTTTTTCTAACCAATAAAATTATGGCGAGTATCTGCTATTTTGACAGCCGCCATAAATTGCTGAAGGCTCAAATCCCACCAGCAAGCCATTATTAACTAATATAACCGACCATAATATTTTTCACTAGTTGCTCTTATAGTCGGTGATCTATCTGGCAATTGTTATATTAATATGAACGTCCTGATTAGGATCACCAGACGCTTTAACGGCGTCATCTGCATAGCTGTTAGCTGAGCTTCCTTTTCATCTTCGGCCCAAACAAACTTATCAAATAAATCCATTTGTTTATTTTGATAACTGTGCCAACCGTAACACATATAGTGCTTATCTTTTTTGTCATTGGCCACAATTACCATCGAAGGGAACAAAATTGAAATCATATAAGTAATTGATAATACTTTTAAACTACGTTTTACCGGATAATTCATTTCAACTTCCCAGGGTTTAATAACACCTAATTAGTAGATGAGCTTATTTATTATACGTTTAGTTTAATAATTTAAATTGCAATGATGTAAATGACAAAACAAATGATAATCACTTCTATAAGATTTTTAATATAATTTTGTAATAATTATATAAAAAAATGATATTAAGTTACAGGATTGTTAAATTAATTTTCCAGTAGCAACAATAGATAGCGATTGATAAGCCATGACGTCAATATAGTTAATTTTTATGTTTAAAATAATTTATCCGCTAGCCAAAGTAATTTGTATAATATGCTGTTTAGCTAACAAACTCTTTATGCCAACGTAGCTGGCATGATTTAATTAATAATCTGTTAGTTATTAAACTGATGAGTAATTATGATGTTAAGAGAATATGAAATTACTATTTGATAACCAAGGAGTATTTTAATGATTGTCGAGATGGTTAAGTTTTAATATAAAAATTTTTATCTACCTAGTCGGTTAATATTTATCTGTTATCCAATTTAATCACACAAATTTAACTTACTTGTTCGTCTACCCTGTCTAACTTTAATTAGGTAGCTTTTCCCTCGGTCGAATAAATAGCGCTGGAATGGCAATCAATACCATTAACTAAAAAGCCCAGTTATGGTGAAAAGGTAAGTGTTCATAAACAAAACCCACTATAATTGTCACTACCGCTAAACCGCCACCTAGCCCTAACGACGAATAAAATGCTTGTAGACGAATGAATTCGCTGTCGCTACGTGCACTAATAAAACGCATTGCCGCCAGATAACAAACAGTAAAAGTGCTACTATGTAAAAGTTGGCTAACTATCAGTACCGGTAAAGCGGTAAAACTAGCCATTAATCCCCAACGAATGATAGCGCAACTAGCTGATAACAATAATAACCCACTCGCCTGCCAATGGCGAAAAACAGCATAGCTAAAAATAAACATAATAACTTCAGCAACAATACTTAAAGCCCATAACAGGCCGATAATAGCATCGGAATAACCCACTTCTTTCCAATAAAGTGAAGAAAAGCCATAATAAACTGCATGAGAACCCTGCAATAAAGTAATGCACAATAAAAAACGCCAGGCCGAACGATCCGCCAATAACTGTTGCAAAGATATATTGGAATTAGAGAGCTGGTGAGCAGCGGCATTTGGCATAACAGTAGGTTGCAATAACATCGTAAGTAGCATAATAATTATGCTAATAAGTAATGCATAGATAATTATTTTATGTCCCCAACTATCGGCTAAATAACCGACTAAAGAAGAACTAACAATAAACGCAATAGAGCCCCAAACTCTCACTTTGCCATAATCAAATATTAACTGTTTTTACCAAGTAACAGCTAATGCATCGGTTAAAGGTATCATTGGTGAAAAAAAGAGATTAAAACCCAACATGATAAATAATAACCATAACCACTGTGAACTGACTGCAAATCCAAAAGCAAAGATCAGTGCTATCATCGCCAAAAAACGCAAAATGGGAATTAAGTAACCGGCTTCTTTCACTATTGGGGTGATCATTAAAGAACCCGTAAAACGCGCTATAAGACCGGCGGCTAAATAAGATACCAATCATATCAGCCTCAAGCCCTTCACTATTTAACCAAATTGCAATAATAGGGCAAAAAAATAGCTGAAGTAATCTAACGCCAGCCAATGCGTCGATGGAATAATCATTATTTATACCCATTTACTAATCAATGTAAAAAGCCCGCTTAAGTTAACAACTAAGACGGGCTTAAACGGATAACTAAATTTTAACTAACTTATGCATAAACAGGAAATTTCTGACAAATCGACAATACTTTTTGTTTTACATTTTGGATCACGCTTTCATCATCAATCCTATCCAAAATATCACATATCCAGTTTGCCAATTCAGCCGCATCTTTTTCTTTAAAGCCACGGCGGGTAATGGCAGGAGAACCAATACGAATACCTGAAGTGACAAACGGGCTTTTCGGATCATTCGGCACACTATTTTTATTCACGGTAATATTGGCACGACCCAGCGCAGCATCTGCCGCTTTACCAGTGATCGATTTATCCACTAAATCTAATAAAAATAAATGGTTCTCGGTACCACCAGAGACCACCTTGTAACCGCGTTTAATAAAAACCTCAACCATCGTTTTAGCATTTTTAGCAACTTGTTGTTGATAGATTTTAAATTCAGGCTCCATCGCTTCTTTAAGTGCCACAGCTTTACCAGCAATAACATGCATTAAGGGGCCACCCTGTGCGCCTGGGAATACAGCGGAATTGAGTTTTTTATAGAACTCCTTATCACCACCCTTAGCCAAAATTAAACCACCGCGAGGGCCGGCTAATGTTTTGTGGGTAGTTGTGGTCACGACATGGGCATGAGGCACAGGATTAGGATAAACACCGGCAGAGATCAAACCTGCAACATGTGCCATATCAACAAATAAATAAGCACCAATACTATCCGCAATTTGACGTATTTTAGCCCAGTCTACAACGCCTGAGTAAGCAGAAAAGCCACCAATAATCATTTTAGGTTGATATTTTTGTGCCTGAGTCTCAATATCGTCGTAATCAATTTTACCATTTTCATCAATACCATAAGGAACGATATTATAAAGCTTCCCAGAAAAATTGACTGGGGAACCATGGGTTAAATGACCACCATGCGCCAAATTCATCCCTAATACCGTATCACCCGGTTGCAATAAAGCCATATAAACCGCAGCATTAGCTTGCGAACCTGAATGTGGCTGAACGTTAGCAAAATCTGCATCAAATAATGTTTTCGCGCGCTCAATCGCTAGTTGTTCAACAATATCAACATATTCACAACCACCATAATAACGCTTGCCCGGATAACCTTCGGCGTATTTATTAGTAAGCTGAGAACCTTGAGCTTGCATAACTCTTGGACTGGTATAATTTTCTGAAGCGATTAATTCAATATGCTCTTCCTGACGCTTAACTTCATTTTCCATCGCCTGCCATAGTTCTTGGTCATAATCTGCAATACTCATTTCACGCTTTAACATTTACTTCTCCTGACTCAGCCACATTTTAAATCGCTATTCAACTAAATAAATACCACACAGTGTAAACTCTTTTGGCTGACTGAGATAGCCTCAATATAAAAATTACGCAAACGATTGCTATATACCTATTATCGTTCAATAGCGATTTTATCGATAACAAAAATCCGCTAACTCAATCTCATTTTTACAATTAATAGTTTACTTTTAACAGGAAACAATTTTAAGTTGCATTCAAAGTACAACTTAAAGACCTTGGCTAAAATTTGAAATTTATATGATTGACTCAAACTATCGTGACCGTCAAATCAACTATTCCTCTCATTGTCTCCACCGGCCCCAAATTAACTGCTCATTTTTATCAACGTATGTTTCAGCATGACCATGAATTAAAAGATATTTTCAACATGAGTCACCAGACTAACGGTGAACAAAGAGAAGCTTTATTTAATGCCATCTGTGCCTATGCAACCAATATTGACAATGTTTCTGCCTTACTACCGGCCGTGGAAAAAATCGCTCAAAAACATGCTAGTTTGAATATAAAACCTGAACATTATCTGATTGTGGGTGAACATCTTTTAAATACCATTGATGAGCTGTTTCAAACAGGAAAAGAAATTATAATTGCCTGGACTAAAGCTTTTCGTGTGCTAGCCGATATCTTTATTAACCGCGAAGAGCAGATCTAATAAAAATAATGAACAGTGTACCGGAGGTTGGCGTGGTTTACGTCACTTCAAAGTGGCTAAAAAGATCCCTCGTAGCGAAACCATCACCAGTTTTCAATTTATTCCAGAAGATGGTAAAGAGGTTGTAGATTTTTTACCTGTACAATATTTAACCATTTATTTACAGGATAATGAAAAACTAACTAATCAACAAATTCGGCAATACTCATTAACCAATGTGCCCAATGGCAAAAGTTATTGTATTGTCGTAAAATGTAAAGAAAAAGGAATTGTTTGCAATTATCTCCACAATAATATAAAAGAAGGTTATATCGTCAAACTGACGCCCCCTGCGGTGATTTTTTTTACCGTTAATGCCGATACACCAGTAACCCTAATCTCAGCCGGTGTCGGCTTAACGCCGATGATAAGCATGTTGGAAAAGCTACTTCAGCAGCAATATCAAGCACCACTGAATTGGCTCCATGCAACAGAACATAGTGGACCTCGTGCTTTTGCTGAGGGATAAATTAACCGACTTTAGCCATGCTTTCAGTGCTGTTTGGTACAACGATCCACGCGAGCAAGACACGCAACAGTATCAATACCAAGGATTAATGGAGCTGGCCAAAGTAAAGGAGCAACTTGATATTAAAAATATGCATTATTACTTATGTGGTCCTGTCAACTTTATGCAATTTATTGCCAGACAGTTGCTTACCTTGGGTGTAACAACTAGTTACATCCAATGTGAGTGTTTTGGGCCACATAAAGTTATCGAGGGAAATGCATAACAACAACCAAAACCATTACTAATACCAGATAAGTGGTAACAGGTGGGACAGAAAGTTACAGATTCCATATCAACTCCTTTGTAATTTTCGACCATCTGTTACCCTCACAAGTCAGATAGCCGCTTCATCTTGCTCGCCGGTTCGAATACGGATCACATGAGCAATATCATAAACAAAAATTTTACCATCACCAATTTTTCCCGTTTGCGCCGTCTGTGTTATTGTCTCGACACAACTGTCAACAATATCGTCCGGAACAACAATTTCGATTTTTACCTTAGGCAAAAAATCGACCATATATTCTGCGCCGCGATAAAGTTCGGTATGACCTTTTTGGCGCCCAAACCCTTTTACTTCCGTAACTGTCATGCCGGTTATACCAACATCAGCTAAAGCCTCTCTTACATCATCCAACTTGAAAGGTTTGATAATTGCATCAATTTTTTTCATCAAGTTATCCTATTATCACCAGTTTTTACGACCAAAGCCTGACGTAACTGGGTAACGTCTGTCTTTATTGAAATTCCGAACTGTAACCCGTGGACCGAGCGGTGCTTGACGTCGTTTATATTCATTAATATCAACTAGTTTGATCACCTTACGTACCGTTGCTTCATCAAAGCCTGCTGTGACTAATTCACTGACCGATTTATCCTGTTCAACATAACCTTCAAGGATCGCATCCAGTACATTATAAGGGGGTAAACTATCCTGATCGAGCTGCCCTGGCGCTAATTCGGCCGAAGGCGGCCGCTCAAGCACTCGCTGTGGGATCACAGGTGAAATCGTATTACGATATTTTGCCAACTCAAAAACTAACGTCTTCGGTACATCTTTAAGCACCGCAAAACCGCCGGCCATATCCCCATAAAGGGTAGTATAACTCACAGCAGATTCACTCTTGTTACTGGTGGTTAATACTAAACGTCCACTTTTATTCGATATTGCCATCAAAATAATAGCTCGACAGCGCGCCTGCAAATTTTCTTCGGTTATATCTCTATCCGTATCTGCAAATAACGGTAATGGTGATAAACCGGCCATAAAGGCATCATACATAGCTTCAATCGATACTATCACAAATTCAATATCTAACAATGCTGCCTGTTCTCTGGCATCGTGGATGCTCATCTCAGCCGTATATTTAAAAGGCATCATTACTGCCTGAACTTTATCTTTTCCCAACGCATCTACTGCAATTGCCAGCGTTAATGCAGAATCGATTCCGCCAGAAAGCCCCAAAACAACACCAGAAAAGCCATTCTTATTAATATAGTCACGAGTTGCCATGACTAAAGCTTCATAAACCTGAGCGGTGGATGATAAAGTTTTTGCTAAATTAGCCACTGGCAGCGGCTGACAATCATTAAATTTACACTGTACTACTTGCTCAGCAAACTGAGCCAAATAATGAGTTACCTCACCCTGGTCATTAAATACTTTTGAGCCACCATCAAATATGAGCTCATCTTGCCCACCAACCTGATTTAAATAGACAATTGGCAAGTGGGTTCTTTGACTATGAGATTTCAATAATGCTGCACGGATATAGGGTTTTTCACGATTATAAGGTGAAGCATTAATGATAATCAGGAGATCAGCCCCTTCAGCGTTAATTGCATCAACTGGCTCATCACACCAAACATCTTCACAAATTAAAAAACCTAGCTTATAACCTTTAAAAAATAATACACAGGTTTCGTGACCAGAATGAAAATAGCGCTTCTCATCAAAAACCCCATAATTAGGCAATTGTTGTTTAAAATAACGCACTACTATTTGACCTTGCCAGAAAAATGACAATGCATTATAACATTTTCCATTTTGCTGCCATGGATGACCAACAACAATTGCTATGGTGTAACTAGCGTCTTTCAGGCGATCAAGCTGCTTAGTACAGCGTTGGTAAAAATCTTGGCGAAAAAGTAAATCTTCTGGCGGATAGCCGGTTAAAGCCAATTCAGAAAACAGAATAAGATCAGCACCCTGTTGCTGTTGAGCCTTAGCTTGCTGCAACATGCGTTCACAGTTGCCTTCAATATCACCTACCAGCCAATTTAATTGAGCCAGTGCAATATTCAGCGTTCGGTTCATAGAACTGCATTCTCCAGACTAATAAAAATTATTCTTTAAAATCATTAGCATCCAGTTCATGTCTGGCTAATAACTTATAAAACTCAGTTCGATTGCGACCAGCCATACGAGCTGCTTGGGTAACATTACCTTTGGTCATTTGTAACAATTTGCGTAAATAATTAAGCTCAAATTGATTGCGTGCTTCAACAAAAGTAGGTAGTGCAGTATTCTCGCCTTGTAGTGCTTGAATGACTAATGCTTCACTAATAACCGGGGCCGTTGTTAATGCAACGCACTGCTCTATAACATTTACTAATTGCCTTACATTACCCGGCCAACTAGCCGCCATTAAACATTTCATTGCATCCTTTGATAGACTACGCACAAAAGGTTTATGACGTTTTATTGATTCCCTTAACAAATGATTGGCTAATAAAGGAATATCCTCTGAACGCTCATTCAGAGTGGGAATTTTGATATTTACCACGTTCAAACGATAATAGAGATCTTCGCGAAATTCATTTTTTTCCATTGCCTTTGGTAAATCGTGATGGGTTGCTGAAATAATTCGAACATCAATATCCAAATCACGGTTACTACCTAAAGGACGCACTTTACGTTCTTGCAAAACCCGTAATAGTTTTACCTGCAGTGACAACGGCATATCACCTATTTCATCAAGAAATAATGTCCCACCTTGTGCTGCCAAAAACAAACCTTCACGATGAGTAACCGCCCCGGTAAAAGCTCCCTTAGCATGACCAAAAAGCTCAGATTCTAAAAGCTGCTCTGGTAAAGCACCACAGTTAATCGCAATAAAAGGCTTTTTAGCTCTGGGACTCGCACGATGAATTGCTCGTGCTAACACTTCTTTACCAGTACCACTTTGCCCATTTATCAATACACTAACATCAGACTGCGCGACCATACGTGCCTGTTCTAATAGACGAAGCATAATTGGGCTGCGGGTGACAATTTCCTCACTCCAATTCTTGTCAGAAACAGAAATTGACATAGCCAAAACTTCACCAATTGCTTTATAAAGAGCATCACGATCAACAGGTTTGGTGAGAAAACTCGCTACTCCTCTTTGTGTTGCAGCTACCGCATCCGGAATTGAGCCATGAGCAGTTAAAATAATCACCGGCATACCTGGCTGTTGTTTCTGTATCTTAGCGAAAAGCGCCATGCCATCCATTTCATCCATGCGCAAATCGCTAATAACCAGATCAATCTTATCTTTTGCTAAAATTTTTAGCGCATCAACACCATTTTCTGCGGTAATAACTTTAAATCCTTCACTAGTTAGGCGCATACCCAATAATTTCAGCAGACCGGGATCATCATCCACTAAAAGTAGGTTTACTGATTTATGCACTGTCATTGGAGATTTTCTCCACTTTTGTAAACCTGATGAGACTCTTCAGCTACACCTGTCGTTTTTGACTCTGCGCTATTTAGGGTGGAATTGGCACTACTTTTATCTATTTTTGCATTGGAAACAGCTTGTTCCTGCTTACGTGAAGAAAGTTGCCGTTCAATATCGGTCAGATTTTCCAACTTGCGTGAGACAACATTTAATTCATAAGTTAGATGAGCATTTTGTTCTACTAAACGATCAAGTTTATTATCGCTTTCTTGCTGTAAACGTAAATATTTTGCATTTGCTTCTTCATTATTAATAATCTGTATTTGGCTTTCACTCCATAATTCCAATAATGGCCGAACAGGAGAAGGAAACTGCAAACTATATATATTTAGATCATCAATCATTTTACGCCGGGCAACGGTTGTTGGTTCAGCAACATCGAGTAAAATACTATGACGAAAAACGTTCTCCCAATTAATTAACTGGATCGTTTTAGCCATGATAAGGGCTTGCTCTTTATTCAATCGATTAGCGCAATCTATCATTCGCAACCAGTAAAGCGGATTATCTGCAGCATTGGCACTATCTATATTCCATATTTTTTCACAACTTACATAGCGGTAATCCGTTATACGTTCTTCTATTGGTACAGATTCATTTATCATATCCAGGGGTAATGGATGGTGAGATTTACTACAAGCTATTAATAAAAAGGGCAAAAAAAGTGCTGCTAATTTTATTTTCCATTTAATGGAAAAATATTCCCCACAGTTTGGCCTCGCAAATGCAATATAGCATGTTTTCCGCATCATTCCTGCGGGTATTGGGGTGTTGTAATTAGACCAATTTGGCATTATTCATACTCTGTGGTTAGTGGTAGTTCAATACGAAAACAGACATCAGCAAACTGACAATTAATAAGCAACAATTGACCGTTCATTCGCTTAATACAATCTTGGGCAATACTTAACCCTAATCCACTGCCTTTTACTGCCCCTTTACGTAATAAAGAACCCTGAAAAAAAGGCTCATAAATCATATTTTGTTCAGACGCTGGGATGGGTGTTCCAGTATTAGCGATATCGATCTGCAGTTTATCATCCACTTTATTGCTTATTATCCAAATTTTACCCGATTCAGAACCATAGTGCACTGCGTTGGAATAGAGATTATCGATCACTCTCGCCAAAAAAGTAGGCTCGACCTGACAATCAGTAATATTCAACGCAATTTCAGTTTGAATATTTTTAGCTCTAGCCGTTAGATTATGTGAAGAAACAACATTGGCGACTAACTTTGTTAAATCAATTTGCTGGGTCTGAGCTGGGCCATCTGCTAACTGACGATTATAGTCTAGCAATTGCTCAATCAGTTGTTGCAAATGTTTACTACTATTATCCAAAATAGCTACGACATCTCGTTGATCTAGAGTTAAAGGTCCGGCTACCTCATCGGCTAATAGCTCAGCGCCTTCTCGCATACTCGCTAAAGGCGTCTTTAATTCATGGGAAATATGGCGTAAAAATTCATGACGCTGTGATTCCAGCCAACTAAGACGCTCACTCAACCAAAAAATGCGTTGAGCTAATGAACGTAATTCACTAGGGCCTTTAAAACGTTCAAGTCTGGTAACAAGTGTTCCACCCGCACCCAAATGATTAATCATGCGCTCAATCGCTTTAACCGGGCCAATAATCATTCTAGTAAATAACACGACTAATAACACACTTAATAAAAATACAATTAGCGTTTGCCAACCAAAATATTGACCTTTTTCAGCAATTGCCTTCTGCAATTGTGTACCGCGCCCAAACACAACATCACGTGTTAGCTGAACTAATTGATTATTAGTAACCGAAAAACGTTCAAGAGCAATTGCCTTTTCTGGAATAGGTGAATTATTTTCGCATTTTAAATCAGTCAGATCTTCCAATAAAATTTGGATGATCGCGATCTGACTTTTATCAGGCAAAATAGTCAATTGACGAGTCAACATCTCACTATATTCTTGGCGCTTTTTCTTGTAAAGAACGGCAAAAGTTTGATCATTTAACACACAATATTGACGATAACTACGCTCCATTTCAAGCGCGGTACTGGTCATGATCTCGCTTCGCCTGGCATCAAGCAAAGTAGTACGATTGATCTCGGCTGCTTGGTTACTCAACTGATCTAAACTTTGATAGGCTTGGTATGCCAATATTAATAAAGGCAACAGAACCAACAAAAAAGCCATTACCACTAGTTGACGCAGTGAGTGCGGGAAAGAATGCCACTTATTCAAAGAAATCATCTCATTACCTATCCGCACTATATATGGTAACAGAACTTTTATTCTTATTCGATAGTGAATTTGCCTACCATTTAATAAAAATTTCTAATTGATTATGAGGTTAGGAATAGCCTTGTGATCATGAAAACTGCTAGTAAAATTTTAAGTAACTCATAAGGGAATAAAGACGAGGGTAAGTATGTATAATATTCATGCACCTAGATTGCAATAAATACTTCATTAAGTAACCCACTGCACCCCCTCGCCTATAGCGGCCGGCGAGGAAAACAACGAATTTTTTATAGTTTTATAGTATAGTGCCTCACTCCACGTGTCGCCCGATGTTTGATAAAGCTTGTTAAAAAAGCAAGTATCATGCTGTTGGACAGTAGGCACCTTACATTTGGCATCATTCCTGGCTTATGTGGTATACATTCCCTTATATTGGGCCCGACATAAAAAGTTGAATGAGCAACTACTCAATATAATAAACATTATATGTGCCAACTTTTTTATTAAATTATTAATTAATTGAAATTTCATGGAAAAAAAATTTTTTAAGATTTTAAAATGCTTTTTCATTAAAATTAAGGCCACTATTTTGAGAAAAATGTCGCTAATTAGCGACGTTACATGGTGAGAATTAGATATTAGCTAAAAATCATATAATTAAATGTCTCCATTTGGAGACGATTTATTTTTATTACTGTGACTATTGGCGACAGTAATGCAGGTCAGCAAATAATTTTAACTAGTTAGCAAATAATTTTAATAATAATTAGCATTAAACTTTCAGCTAAATTTAGCGCATATTGTAAAAATAATTTTGCTTATTTTTCCTCAAAGGCAGTAAATTAGCTTTTGCTCACTTATTGCTAACTAGTTTTATCACTTTAATTCGCTTTCGGAGAAAATAGTTATAGCAATGTCACCACCCCAACTGCTTACGCGCATTACGGAAAATACGCATCCAAGGACTATCTTCTGCCCATTCTGGCGGATGCCATGAATTGGTAACTGTACGAAATACTCGCTCCGGATGCGGCATCATAATAGTCGCTCGTCCGTCTAGGCTGGTCACTGCAGTAATTCCATTGATAGAACCATTTGGATTTGCCGGATACTGCTGAGTAACCTGACCATAGTTATCAACAAAGCGTAACACGACTAAATGATTTTTTTCCAGCAGGTCAAGATGGGCAATGTTGCGCATTTCAACTTGTCCTTCACCATGGGAAACAGCTATTGGTAGCTGGCAACCGGCCATATCTTGCAAGAATAATGACGGACTTTTTGTTACTTTAACCAAACTAAAGCGCGCCTCAAAACGTTCTGAACGATTACGCACAAATCGTGGCCAATGTTCCGCCCCCGGAATTAATTGATGGAGATTAGACATCATCTGGCAACCATTACATATCCCTAAAGATAGAGTATCAGAGCGAACAAAAAAGCCGACAAATTCGTCACGCGCCCGTGAATTGAATAAAATTGATTTTGCCCAACCTTCTCCCGCACCCAATACATCACCATAAGAAAAGCCTCCACAAGCAACTAATAGCTGAAAATCAGCCAATGTTATTCTGCCGGCTAACAAATCACTCATATGCACATCAACGGCAGTAAAGCCTGCACGCTGAAATGCAGCAGCCATTTCAACATGAGAATTAACCCCCTGCTCACGTAAAACAGCCACTTTAGGCGAGTGGTTGGTCATAATATAAGGAGCAGCAATGTCATCCGCTGGGTCAAAATTTAATTTTACATTCAAACCAGGATCTGTCAGATCTTGTTTAGCCTGATGTTCCTGATCAGCACAGGCAGGATTATCACGTAAACGTTGCATCTGCCAAGTGGTCTCAGCCCACCATAATCGCAATTGGCTCCGCTTTTCACGATAAATTTCTGAATTATGACTATTGATGGCAATAATATCGTCTTTCGTTGCCATACCAATATAATGCACCCACTCAGCCAGTCCATGCTTGGCCAGACAAGCTTCTACCATTTGCCTATCCTGCTGTTTGACCTGTATAACAACACCCAATTCTTCACTAAATAGAGCAGCAAGGATATCTTTATCATAACTACTAATATCAATATTCAAACCACAATGGCCGGTAAATGCCATTTCTGCTAAGGTAACAAATAGGCCACCATCTGAACGATCATGGTAAGCTAATAATTTTTGTTCTTTTATTAGTTGCTGAATAGCATTAAATAAACCGGCTAATAATTTAGGATCACGCACATCCGGTGCATGATCACCTAATTGCCGATATACCTGTGCCAGTGCCGAACCACCCAAGGCATTATGACCTTGCCCAAGATCAATCAATAATAATACATTATCTTGTTCACTTTTCAGCTCAGGCGTAACGGTTAAACGAACATCTTCAACCCGTGAAAAAGCTGTGATAACAACAGATAGCGGCGCGGTCATCTCGCAAACCTGATCGCCTTCATGCCAAGTAGTTTTCATTGACATAGAGTCTTTACCAACCGGGATGGTTAAACCTAAAGCCGGACATAACTCTTCCCCTATAGCTTTAACCGCTTGATATAAGCCGGCATCTTCACCTGGATGCCCAGCTGCTACCATCCAGTTAGCTGAAAGTTTTACCCGTTTCAGATCCTGAACATAAGCTGAAGCTATATTGGTTAGTGCTTCACCAACAGCCATCCGGCTAGATGCCGCATAATCCAATAGTGCTATTGGTGCTCGCTCACCGATAGACATAGCTTCACCATAATAACCTTCTAAACTGGCGGTGGTGACGGCACAATCAGCGACCGGGATCTGCCAAGGACCAACCATTTGATCGCGTGCCACCATACCGGTAACACTTCGATCACCAATGGTAATAAGAAAAGTTTTCTCTGCCACAGTAGGCAAATGTAATATACGTTTAACTGCTTCCGTCAAGGTTATCTTCTCTCGATTAATCGGCTTACCAGAAGCAAATTGTGAGCTAACTTCACGTTGCATTTTAGGCGTTTTACCGAGCAGAACATCAAGTGGTAGGCAAATAGGCTGGTTATTAAAATAGCTATCATTAACAATAAGATCTCGATTTTTCGTCGCTTCACCAATAACAGCATAAGGCGCACGCTCACGACGGCAGATTGACTCAAATAAAGCCAGTTGTTCTGGTAACACAGCTAATACATAGCGCTCTTGAGATTCATTACACCAAATTTGCCGTGGATCCATGCCTGGTTCATCATTCAAGATCTGGCGTAGTTCAAATAAACCGCCTCGCTCAGCATCATTCACTAACTCCGGCATAGCATTAGAAAGTCCACCAGCACCAACATCGTGAATAAATAAAATTGGATTATCGTCACCTAACTGCCAACACCGATCAATAACTTCCTGGCAACGTCGCTCCATTTCAGGGTTATCACGTTGCACCGAAGAAAAATCAAGTTCAACATCCGACTGTCCCACAGTCATAGAAGAAGCTGCACCGCCACCTAGCCCAATATTCATCGATGGGCCGCCTAATACAATTAATTTAGCCCCAACCGGTATATTGCCCTTTTGAATATGTTCTGGCCGAATATTACCTATGCCACCGGCTAACATAATCGGCTTATGGTAACCACGTAACTCTGCTCCATTATGACTAATCACTTGTTCTTCATAAGTGCGAAAAAAACCTAATAAAGCTGGTCGGCCAAATTCATTATTAAAAGCAGCACTACCCAATGGTCCATCAAGCATGATGTCAATCGCACTAACAATACGTTGCGGCTTACCAAAATTTTGTTCCCATGGCTGTGCAAAACCTGGAATACGTAAGTTAGAAACTGCAAAGCCGACTAACCCTGCTTTAGGCTTAGCACCGCGTCCTGTTGCCCCTTCATCACGAACTTCACCACCGGAACCTGTTGCAGCTCCTGGCCAAGGAGAAATTGCTGTCGGATGGTTATGCGTTTCCACTTTCATCAAAATATGCGCTTTTTCATGATGATAATCATACTTACCGGTCACAGGATCGGGGAAAAAGCGTCCAATCTTCGATCCTTCCATCACAGCCGCATTATCTTTATAAGCCGATAAAATATAATTTGGCGTTTGTTGACAAGTATTTTTTATCATATCAAACAAAGAATTAGGCTGTAATTGACCGTCAATAACCCAACTGGCATTAAATATTTTATGCCGACAATGTTCTGAATTCGCTTGCGCAAACATATAGAGTTCCACATCCGTTGGATCCCTACCTAATGTTTGGAATGCATGCAGTAAATAATCGATTTCATCTGTAGCTAACGCTAACCCTAATTCAGTATTAGCCAATTCAATTGCACGTCGACCGTTTTGCAAAATATTAACCGTCATCATCGGTTTTGGCTTATGCTGGACAAAAAGTGATTTTACCTGTTCGAAAGAAGTCCAAATGGCTTCAACCATTCGATCATGCAAAATAACAGATAAATCCTCCAATCGTGATATATTCAACGGCTCGGAATAAGTAATATAATAAGCAATTCCACATTCAAGCCGAATTACCTGCAGCAAGCCGCAGTTATGAGCAATATCTGTTGCTTTAGAAGACCAAGGTGAAATAGTGCCTGGCCGTGGTGTAACTAATAATAATTGACCAGTAGGCTGCCCTTCAGTTAATGAAGGGCCATAATGAAGCAATTGACTAAGTTTTTGTCGATCATCCTGATTTAATGGCGCACCAAGTTCAGCAAAGTATACATATTCAGCATAAATGTCAGTAACCGGTAGTTGTTGCTGTTGGCATAGGGAAATAAGCTTAGTAATGCGAAATGTCGATAAAGCAGGTGAGCCACACAGAATTTCCATAGTAATAGATTCTCTTAACTTATAAAGCTGGCCTGAAGGATATATCAGGAAAACTGGTTGGCTATTATAGAGCATCATTAACTATTACGAAACCGTTTGCGTGAACATTTATTATTCACATCATAATGTTAAAGATATGTAAAAAAATTAAATTGAGTTGCAAATACTATTTTTGTTAAGCAAAATGTCGGGCTCTTAAAAAATTGGCCATAATTTGGTCATGTGAATTAATATAATATTTTAATTAACGAGATATAACCACTTGATTAATATCAGAATTAATTATCTTGTTATCGTTATTGTCTCTATAATTTCTGTTGGTGTTATTGCAGTTAATGTTGAGTGGACCAACCAGCAGCAAGACCAGGTGAAGAGAATTATTTCTCGCGGTGAATTGCGTATAAGTACTATTAATTCACCTCTTATGTCTTTTAACGATAAGCAAGAAGCAAGCGGATTTGATTACGAACTGGCTAAACGCTTTGCCGATTATCTTGGCGTAAAGCTACGTATTAATGTACGTTCAAATATCAATCAACTTTTTAATGATCTTGAAAATGGTAATAGTGACTTTATTACTGCAGGACTTCTTTATAATGAGAAGCGCCTCGATAAAGCACAGCCAGGTCCTGCCTACTATACCGTTTCACAACAGCTAATTTATCGGCAAGGGGTGAGTCGGCCGTGCTCTTTGAACGATATAAAAGGTAAGTTCGTTGTTGCAACTGACTCAGTAAACGCTAACACACTGCAACGGCTGAAGCAGAAATATCCTAATTTACAGTGGGAAGAAACTAGTCACTATAATGTGACTGAATTATTACAACTGCTAGCCGAAGGCAAAATTGACTATACTATAGAAAACTCTATTGTCGTCGCTATGCAGCAACGTATTCATCCCAATATTGCGGTCGCCTTTAATGTTAGCGACGATCACAGTCTTAATTGGTATATGAAGCGCTCAAAAGATAATAATCTAAATACAGCCATGTTAGACTTCTTTAATAAATGTAAAGAAGAAGATCTTTTAACACGTTTAGATGAAAAATATTTTGGTCATGTTGCTAGTTTTGATTATTTTGATACCCTGTCGTTTATTTCTGCGATTAATAAAATTTTGCCAACCTATAAACATTTGTTTAAGAAATATGCGGAAAATATGGACTGGCGCTTACTGGCGGCCATTTCCTGGCAGGAATCACACTGGGATCCACTTGCTACATCACCAACTGGTGTGCGTGGTTTAATGATGCTGACAGTAACTACCGCACAAACTATGGGTGTTTCCGATAGACTGGATCCAGAAGAAAGCATAAAAGGTGGCGCTGCTTATTTACAATATCTGATTTCGCGCTTACCGACGACGATTGCGCCTGATGATCGTATTTGGTTTGCTTTGGCCGCCTATAATATGGGACTGGGACATATGTTAGACGTCAGAAAACTAACACACCTGCAAGGCGGCGATCCAGATAGTTGGTTAGATGTAAAAGCTAGACTTCCCTTACTTAGTAAGAAAAAATATTTTGCTAAATTACCCTACGGTTATGCACGCGGCTATGAAGCTTATCGCTACGTAGAAAATATTCGCCGTTATCACCAGAGTTTAGTGGGTTACCAGCAAATGAATCAAAACATGCAACTCGCTTCACGGGATCCGGTTTTATTTTCCAGAGCTAGCAGCAAAAAAGAAGGTAGTGATTGATTTTGTTAACCGTTACTAAATAGTATTAAGCTATATTTCTGCCTGAGTACGCTTAACAAGCTGCTTAGGCAGATTTAATTTATTAGCGAAGTGCTTTCTTAGCCGCTTTTTTTTCTGCTCGGCGCCGTTGAAAAAAATGACTTAACATAACCGAACATTCATCGGCCAAAATCCCTCCCGATACCTGAATAAGATGATTCATATCAGGATGATTAAAAACATCTATAACTGAACCGGCAGCACCGGTTTTATGATCATAAGCACCATATACCAACCGGCTTATGCGTGCATGGATCATTGCCCCGGCACACATAATACAAGGCTCCAGGGTCACATAGAGGGTTGTATTAAGTAATCGATAATTTTGTAAGTGTTGACCGCCGGCTCGCAAAGCTAAAATTTCAGCATGTGCACATGGATCACGATCCAAAATAGGATGATTCCAACCTTCTGCGATCAATTGATCCTTATGGACTAATACCGCACCCACAGGAATTTCACCTTTTGCTTGCGCATTTTTTGCAAGCACAATCGCTTTGTGCATCCAATAAACATCTTTTTGGGCTTGCTCCACAAATAAAAACCTCAAAATATTAACTTAATTCGCAAAAATTGTTATAATATAACATAAACCTATGGTTTAATAACACTTACTAATATAATAGATAACAGCACTAATCTACTTGTAAAAACACCCATAGCATTAATAAAATTTAACTAATTTAAATTTGTATGTTATTGTTATTACGAATAATAGCCTATCTGACATGGATATAATAAATGATAAAAAAATTATAAATAGTAATCCGCCTTTTTTAGTAAAAACATTGCTATTGCTTATATTATTTAGCCTAATTCATTAGGCTATGGGTTACCCACCAAGGCTAAACTATACTGCGGGTATCGTCGCATTACTAATCGTTATCAGTCTGTTACGGATAATATATAGTTATAGTGGGTTTATTATTATATTCACCATTATCGCAACGCTATATTTTCCGGTCAGGTTGCTGTATAGTGTGCTCTCACTAATCATAGCAACATCGGTTACCTATACCAATTTACATGAAGCATTAGAATTCATTGCGAATATTCCCTACTCTCTTTATCTTGGATCATTATTGATTTTACTATTTGGTTGTTTGTGTGCAAAATTTAAGCTTGATAGCACAAAAAAATAAAGGTTTGGGCTTTTATTATTTTTGTTGTTTTTCTGCTCTATTGCCCAATAAAAGATTATAAAGACACGGGTGAATTCAATATATTAAATAGTGGCTATCCACAAATTAAATTTATCAAAGATTGCTATAGAGGATAAAAACGAGACGGAAAAGCTTTTTAGTTTAATCGCCCAAAAAGATGACTTCTAGCCAAACAATGTTGCCACACCATAATAATACCTATGTTATGGTAATTGGGGAAAGTGCCAGACGCGACTTTATGCATGTAGTAATACTCCATTCATGGATACCGCTAATGGTATCTTGTTCACCCATTATATTTCTGCCGCCTCAACAACCGTATCCTCATTAACCCATTCACTGGTCCAACCACTAAAATTAGCTAACAGCGTTTTTGCCCTGGCCAAAAAGTGGGGATTTACTACATATTGGTTGTCAAATCAGGGGGCGGTTGGCATCTATGACACTCCAATTGCCTCTATGGAAAAAAAGGCCGATCCTCCTTTCCTCCTTAAAAAGAGGAAGCTATAATATAGTAAAGAGAGCTACGATGATGAATTACTGCCGCAAATCACAGCAGCAATCAAAGCCCCACAGGCCAAAAAATTGATTATTATTTACTTAATTGGCAGTCATCCTCGCTCTTGCGTAAGAACTGATAACCATTATCATATTTTTTATAATAAAAGTGAAGAGATCTCATGCTATATACAGAGCATAAAAAATACTGACCACCTACTGGCAACTATTCATCAACCTTTAACTGACAGTCAGTCAAAATGGACAATGATGTACTTTTCTTATCATTGTCTGGGTTTTGTCAATAAAAATAACCCGAGCGACCTTAAACTTACCCATAATGACCAATATCGCCAAGCTTTTGAAGTACCACTTTTTATTAGCGCTTATAACGCTAACAAACGGCAACATATCACCGCACTAAGAAGTGGATTAAACTTCCTCAGTTTATTTTCTGAATGGTCAGGTATTGACGATCCCAGTATTGATCACTCATGTCATATGATTTCAAACGATATCTGTCACTAACAAAATAGCGTGCTTAACTTTAGTAATAAACGAGTTGACTACACAAAATTACCGGCAGATATGACACCATAAAATTATGTCAAAGAGTAAACCTGCCAATAAGATAAATACTCTCTCACCTTAGAGTGACTAACTTGCTATTTTCAGTATAAAATAGGTTGTATTTATTTTCTGTTCAAACTCTATAATAAATGCAGACTCTCACTAATTAAATGATATAACTAATATTTTAGATAAACCTTAAAATGTCACTATTAATTACTTATCGCTGTATCAACTGTGATATGTGTGAACCAGAATGTCCTAATGAAGCAATTTCAATGGGAGAAGAGTTTTACCAAATTAATCCCAATCTTTGCACTGAATGCATTGGCCACTATGATAAGCCAACCTGCCAATCCGTTTGTCCGATCAACAATACCATTATTAAAGATCCAAATAATCCGGAAACAGAAGAGCAATTATGGGATAAATTTGTCTTATTACATAATGTTGATAAAATTTAACTTTCCATAATTACCGTGGCACAAGCATATCTTTGCTCATCGGACAAAGAAACATGAATATGTTGCACACCTAATGAATCAGAAAAAATTTTTGCTTGTCCTAACAAATTAAGCCCTGGCTTGCCTAATTCGTCATTAAAAACTTCAAATTGATTAAGCGCTAAACCATTTCGGATCCCGGTTCCTAGAGCCTTGGCCGCTGCTTCCTTGACGGCAAAGCGCTTAGCTAAAAAACGAACTTGTTGACAATGGTACTGATATTGCCACCATTCTTGATCGGACAATATACGCTTTGCTAAACGCTCCTCGGAACGTTCAATAATCTGTTCAATACGGACAATTTCAACAAGATCGGTACCCAACCCAATAATAGCCATTAGCAACGTGCCTCACGAAGAATTTTCCTCATATCACTCACTGCCGCCGCCATACCACTAAATAGTGCTCGCCCAATAATGGCATGACCAATATTCAGTTCATATATTTCCGGTAACTGGGCAATGCGCTGAACGTTATGATAAGTTAACCCATGACCTGCATTCACCTTAAGCATTTTAGCTGTCGCATAACTTACCGCTTGCTTGATACGTTCATACTCTTTTGTCTGTTCTAACTCGGTCTTAGCGTCAGCATAAGCACCAGTGTGGATCTCAATAAAAGGCACTCCAATTTCTACTGTTGCATCAATTTGCTTATCTTCCGGATCAATGAATAAAGAAACCGTAATACCGGCTTCTGCTAACTGCTTCACAGCCGTTGCAACTAACGTTCGTTGGCCAACAACATCAAGTCCACCTTCAGTTGTCACTTCTTCTCGTCGCTCTGGTACCAGGCAACAAAATTGAGGTTTGATCTGACAGGCAAAATTGACCATTTCATCAGTTATTGCCATTTCCAGATTCATGCGGGTTTGTAACGTCTGACGCAGTAACTTAACATCACGATCAGTAATATGACGGTGATCTTCACGCAAATGGATCGTGATCCCATCTGCACCAGCTTGTTCAGCAACAAAGGCAGCATGTACCGGATCGGGATATTGTGTTCCCCGTGCATTGCGTATGGTCGCAACATGATCAATATTAACGCCTAATAACAACTCTGCCATATTTAACTCCTGTTATCCATTTCATGGTTTGAATTTCATTTATCCAAACAAACATCACATATGCAAATACATTTTAATAACCACGCTTCAACGAGCTTTAGACACTATAACTGGGTAAAAAAGCTCACGGCTTTTTAATGGTCTCCCCCCTAAATAAGGCTTTAGCGCAATTCGAGTAAAACGCTTAGCTGCTCTTAATGTATCGACATCTGGAAATTCACGACAGGCAAATGCCTTAAGCTGCTTGCCGGTAAAACTTAAGTGGTCAATAACCAAACTGGCAATAAAACCTTTCTCTTCCCGGTAACGGTAAATCATGGTATCTATTACCTGTTCACCGCTACCTGAGCAGTGTAAAAAATCAACACCATAACCTAAATGGGATAACAATGATAATTCAAAACGGCGTAATGCATGTTCAGGAGTATATTCACTGCCAGCCAATATCTGCAAGCAGGTAAGATATTCAAAAAATAGAGTTTGGTAGGGGATATTTGGTGCTAAAACTCGCGCAAGCAATTCATTAACATACATACCACTGTACAGCACTGTGCCAGTAAAGGGTAGCACGAGAGAAATTGGCTCCGCATCACGTAACGTTTTCATTTCTCCCTTGCCTCCCCAGCGGATCAGCAAAGGAGTAAATGGCTGTAAACAACATTTTAAATTAGATCGACGGCTACGAGCGCCTTTGGCTAATAGTCGAATATGCCCTTCATTTTCAGTGAAAAAATCTAACAACAAGCTCGTTTCACTATAAGGGCGAGTATGTAGTACAAATGCTCGTCGCCAACCGTCCACAAAAACCAGCCTTAATGCAGATCATCCGTATAGCCTAAACTACGCAGTACACGTCCATCATCGGCCCAGCCGGCTTTAACTTTTACCCAAAGTTCAAGATGAACTTTGGTAGCAAAAAGTTTTTCCATATCTATACGCGCTTTGATGCCAATTTTTTTAATTTTGCTACCTTTATTACCGATAACCATTTTTTTCTGGCCATCCCTTTCAACCAAAATCAGGCCATTAATGTTATAACCATTGCGTTCATTTACCATAAATTGCTCAATTTCGACCGTGACTGCATAGGGTAGTTCATCACCAAAAAAACGCATTAACTTCTCACGAATAATCTCAGCAGCCATAAAACATTGTGAGCGATCAGTAATATAATCTGCTGGAAAATGGTGAGCAGCTTCTGGCATATGCTGACGAACAATTTTAGCGATAATATCGATACCTATACTTTTTCCTGCGCTAATCGGTATAACATCTAGAAAATTCATTTGGTTACTAAGAAATTCAATATGGGGTAGTAAACTGGTCTTATCCGTCACATTATCAATTTTATTGATCACCAATAATACTGGACAATTTAAATAACGTAGTTTATTTATTACCATCTCATCATCCTTGGTCCAGTGTGTGCCTTCAACTACAAAAATAACCAGTTCCACATCTCCAACGGAGCTACTTGCTGCAAGGTTCATTAAACGATTTATTGCTCGCTTTTCTTCTATATGTAATCCTGGTGTATCGACATAAATCGTTTGATAATTATCTTCCGTCTCAATTCCCATAATACGATGGCGAGTTGTCTGTGGTTTACGTGAAGTAATAGAAACCTTTTGCCCTAGTAATTGGTTCAGTAATGTTGATTTACCCACATTTGGACGCCCTACAATGGCTACAAATCCACAATAGGTTTTCTGTTTGCTCATTCAAGCTCCAATATTTTTAATGCTTGCTCTGCTGCTGCTTGTTCAGCCTTGCGACGACTTGAACCAATCCCTTCAACTGGTTCCTTTATACCACTAACCTGACAATGAATAGTAAATTCTTGATCATGCGCTTCACCACGAACTTGAACAACCAAATAACTTGGCAAAGGTAAATGACGTCCCTGTAAATACTCTTGTAAACGTGTTTTAGAATCTTTTTGCTTATCACCAGGGCTAATCTCGATTAAACGAGTATCATACCAAGCTAAAACAATCCGTTCAGTTATTTGAATATCACTATCTAAAAAAATACTGCCAATTAAGGCTTCCACAGTATCTGCCAAAATTGATTCTCGACGAAAACCACCACTTTTTAATTCACCAGGCCCTAAACGCAAACATTCCCCTAAATCAAATTCTCGTGCCAACTCAGCTAGAGTATTACCTCTGACCAAGGTTGCCCGCATACGGCTCATATCGCCCTCATCAACTTTTGGAAAACGATAATAGAGATCATTAGCAATCACAAAACTAAGAATTGAATCACCTAAAAACTCCAATCTCTCATTGTGACTACTACTGGCACTACGATGAGTTAATGCTTGTTTCAATAATTCAATTTGGGTGAAAGTATAGCCAAGCTTACGCTGTAGCTCTTTAATTTCTTGCCGTTGTGACCACTCAATTAAAGAAGAATTCATGTGCTACCAATCATTTCATTATCAAATTACAAAAAGCACACGCAACAGATCTGCAAAATTAACTTTTACAAAGCTGTTGCGTTTGCAGGTTTCCTGATATCAATCAAGAAACCATCGTTTTGATTATCGTGGTATATTCTATATCGATTACTATATAAATCAATTTAGCAACAATGATCAGTTTATCTCATTATTTTATTAGTTAATTGCGCCAATACGGCTTAAACGTACCCCAGTTGGCCATTCACCCTCATGTTTATCTAAGCTAAACCAGATGATAACTGCCCGTCCAACCAAATTTTCTTCCGGTACAAACCCCCACATACGGCTATCCGCGCTATTATCCCGATTATCTCCCATCATAAAATAGTGTTTAGGAGGAACAATCCATTCATTGTCCGGTAAACCAGGCTGTTGATAACGTGACTGGGTATATACTTGTGGGATCACCAGAATCTCATGGCTAACGTCATCTAATTTTTCAACTCTTTCCTCTTGGCGTAATGCATTACTCGGTATTGGGTCACCCAGTGAGGTTTGATAACTGCCATTTTGGCTTTCCACCATAGAATCGATATTAAAAAATAATGCCCATTCACTCTCTTTTAATGAAGAATAGACAATTGGTAACGCTTGTGCACAGTCTAAAGTTGAGCAATTCTGGTAGATACGTAATTCTTTTTGTTCCGGATCATAAACAATTTTATCACCAGGTAGACCAATAACACGTTTAACAAAATCCACACTAGGATCTTTAGGGTACTTAAATACCGCAATATCACCGCGTTTAGGTTTTCCTGTTGCTAATAGTGTTGTTTGCGTAACCGGATCTTTTAATCCATAAGCAAATTTTTCTACTAGTATAAAGTCACCGACCAATAAAGTAGGCATCATTGAACCTGACGGGATTTGAAATGGCTCATAAATAAATGAACGTATCACTAAGACAATTGCTAATATCGGAAAAATAGACGAGCAAGTATCAACCCACGACGGTTTATGAACAACTTCAACTATATGTGTATGCTTTACGTTTCCCTCAGTAACTTTTTGCTGCTGTGCTATTTTTTTCTTACGAGCAGGGGTTAATTTAAAACTATCAATAACCCAGATAATCCCTGTAATCAAGGTTGCCAGCGTCAAGATCAAAGAAAAAGTGTTAGCCATTACGACTCCTTATAACGGTTAGTTATCTTTACCTACATGAAGGATAGCAAGGAACGCTTCCTGTGGTAGCTCAACATTACCAACCTGTTTCATTCGTTTCTTACCTTCTTTCTGTTTCTGTAGTAATTTTTTCTTACGGCTAACATCACCACCATAACATTTAGCTAATACATTTTTACGTAATTGTTTCACCGTTGAACGCGCTATAATATGGGTACCAATTGCAGCTTGGATTGCAATATCAAACTGCTGGCGCGGGATCAGATCTTTCATTTTATCCACCAGCTCACGACCACGATACGGTGCATTTGTACGATGAGTAATCAATGCCAAGGCATCTACTCTCTCACCATTAATTAATACATCGACCCGTAACATATCAGCTGCTTGAAAGCGGACAAAACCATAATCCAATGATGCATATCCCCGTGAAGTAGACTTCAAACGATCAAAGAAATCTAATACAACCTCAGCCATAGGAATTTCATAGGTTAATGCGACCTGATTACTATGATAAACCATATTAGTCTGAACACCGCGTTTTTCTACGCACAGGGTAATAACATTACCAAGATATTCCTTAGGCACTAGCATGTTACATTCAGCAATCGGTTCGCGTAATTCATTTATATTATTGAGAGCCGGTAATTTGGAAGGACTATCAACATAAATAATATCACCATTTGTTAACTCAACTTCATAAATAACTGTAGGCGCAGTTGTAATAAGATCCAAGTCATATTCACGTTCCAAACGTTCTTGGATAATCTCCATATGAAGTAATCCAAGAAAACCACACCGAAAGCCAAATCCTAAGGCAGTTGAACTCTCTGGTTCATAAAATAACGAAGCATCATTCAAACTTAATTTAGCTAAAGCGTCACGGAATGCTTCATAATCATCAGAGCTAACTGGGAATAAACCAGCATAAACCTGTGGCTTTACCTTTTTAAAGCCAGGTAACGCCTGTTCTGCCGGCTGCCGAGCGCCGGTTAATGTATCTCCGACCGGAGCCCCATGAATATCTTTAATGGCACAGACCAACCAACCTACTTCACCACAATTTAGTTGTTGGCGATCAATTCGTTTTGGAGTGAAAATGCCTAACCGATCAACATTATAAAGTTGACCAGAGCTCATCACTTTAATTTTATCACCTTTAGTAAGCGTGCCATTTTTAATACGTACCAGTGAAACAACACCTAAATAATTATCAAACCATGAATCGATGATCAATGCTTGCAAAGGTGCTGTAGGATCACCTTCTGGAGGCGGGATCTCTTTAACCAAACGTTCAATTACATCCTGTACCCCGATTCCTGTTTTTGCCGAACAACGAACGGCGTCATAAGCATCAATGCCAACAATATCTTCAATTTCCTCAGCCACACGACCTGGCTCTGCTGCAGGTAAATCGATCTTATTAAGGACTGGAACGACTTCTAAATCCATCTCAATAGCAGTATAACAATTAGCCAGTGTTTGCGCTTCTACACCTTGCCCAGCATCAACAACAAGTAATGCGCCTTCACAAGCCGCTAATGAACGAGATACTTCATAAAAAAAGTCAACATGGCCGGGGGTATCGATGAAATTGAGCTGATAAGTTTCACCATCACTGGTTTTATAATTAAGGGTAACACTCTGCGCTTTTATTGTTATCCCGCGTTCCCGCTCCAAATCCATAGAATCTAATACCTGCGCTGCCCTTTCCCGATCAGAAAGGCCACCACAAATCTGAATAATACGATCCGACAGAGTTGATTTACCATGATCAATATGAGCGATGATGGAAAAGTTTCTTATATGTTTGATTTTCAAGGTTATATCTTCTTCTAAATTGCCTTATAAAATCAGTTTTAGCGATAGTTTAGCCTACAAAGCTAAAACTAATAAAAGCTGTTATAACAATCTTGGGCATGCATTTTACATATAAGCGACAAACAACTCAAAGAATCATTAATAATCAAAAGTCGTTTTTATGAATAAGCCGTTTATACGCATAAATTAGTGACTACATTTTATAAATAACTACCGGCACTTAGACTTACTTAAATCATTCATACTTGCTCTTTTAATTCATCAGGTGGTAAACCTATCTGTAAAATGATCGGTTGATATAGTGTTTCTTTTTCCCAATAACGTGCAATCTTTTTTGCTAGCAAAAAGCCAGCAACTCCACCGATGATAGCACCTAAGAATATGATAAATTTATTTATAAACAGAAATTGTACAATCCCACAACTGATAAAAAATCCAACTAGTGGGGTAAGATAAACAAGCATTGCTGACCGTAATAAACTTCCTGTAGGGATGCCCACTTCAACTTTCTGACCAACTGCCAGCGGCTGAGTAACCTCAAGTTCTAATTGATACTCAGTTTTTGGTCCTATTTTATTTAGGATATAAGATCCACACGTTGCACGGGCCGCACAACTACGACAACCTGAATTAGAACCATATTGCAAAACGGCTCGGCCATTATGCCAACGCACTACTGTTGCCCACTCTTTTAACATTAATTTGTCTCTTTAAAACTAACATTGGCGGCAATCTGGTTAGCAGTTAGCAATGGCAATTGACCAATGACCGTCACTTCGTGCTGTCCCTTAGTTACGGTATAAATGGTTAAACCACCTTTACGCAACGGCTGTTCAATAAGTTGATGATCGCCTGCTTTAGTAACGTTAATAGAAAAACTAAATAGCCCATCACTAAATATCATAGTCTCTAAAGCTTCGTTAGCGGCTATCTCTTTATAACTACGAGAAACTTCTTCAAACCCCAACGGTAGTTGGTTTATTTGCCAGTTAAATTGCTTAGTGATTGATTTGGGAATAAGTAGTAAAGGAGGCATATTCAACGATGCGATCCCTTTCATCGATTTCAATAGCTCTTGACTATTAAAAATAACCGAAACCACTTTGAATTGTTCTAAGATTTCATTTTTACTATCTAATAGATCAATCCGTAATGGTAACTTGGTTTTTTCATCAATTAATAAGATATAGCTAAAGCGTAAATTATCTTTTGGTATAATACGAATAACCTGACAGCTTATATCACCAATATTAGTTCGGCCTAGTTTAATAAAATTATAATAGGATTGTAGTCTAGTAAAATCAGCAAAAACTACTGATGGCAAATAATCAAGGATATAAGAGCCCTCTAGACTAAAAGAATCAAAACCTGGCTCAAAGTAGCTAATTTGATTACCTTTTTGAATAATTTCACGGCGAGAGCTATCCATCTGCATCATTTGAGCAATTGGTTTACCGCTAATAATGACATGGCGATATCGTAGCGGCGTTATCCCTTCGGGATTGACAATAATAAATGATAATTCATACGGTAAAGACTTTACCGCATTAACCATATCAGTTAGTAAAATCTCAGCCGTTAATTCTTTGGCAGATGAATGTACAGGCAACAATAAACCGCCCAACATAAAAAAGAGGGGGAATAACCAATGCTTCATTACTGCTATTCTGCTCCTAAGTGAGATTTTTCTGCTGATGGTGAAGACGATGTTACAGTTTGATCCAACGTTGAACGACGTCCCAGCTCATATTGCTGTAACAGCATACCAAGCCGGCGATTACGTTGCTCTAAGTGTTCGAATTGTGGATGAGCAAGCAATTGATCATTAAAAACATTTAAACTCACAGGCGACGCAGTCCCCATAATAGGTACTGTATTAAATATTGGTAACTCAGATTTACCATCAGCTTCTATGTTCACAGTATTGTAATTTTGAACGCCGGCAATAACTGCTACCGCAACACTCGCTGCTACACCAACTTGTGTTATTTGATTAACCCATGGGCGTAACTTACGCCAAAAAGACATTGAACACCAAGTAGAAGGATCAGGTTGTGACTCCGGTATTGCATCAGGCACAATTTGGATAGGCTCACTTGCTAGCGCCTGCTCTACTTTATCCGTAATATTAAGATGGATAACTTGGTTAATATCTCCTCTCAAACTGTCGCGGATAAGATGGTAGCTCTCCCATCGTTTCTGTAACGAAACATCTTGTAAAATGGTATGGATCAATTCTGAATCAAATATCTCTCCATCCATTAAAGCGGAAAGTCTCTCTCTATGCATGCCAAAGTACCCTTCAGTAAAATATTGCCCCACATTTAATTTCGTATTAGCGGTTGCACTTTATTATCAATAGCTTCCCTTGCTCTAAAAATTCGCGAACGAACTGTACCAACAGGACAATCCATAATAAGCGCTATATCCTCATAACTCAGACCACCTAACTCCCTAAATGTAATTGCCAGACGCAAATCTTCAGGGAGTGACTCTATGGTTCGGAAAACTAATTTCTTTAATTCTTCAGACAACATTAAATTCTCGGGGTTCGAAATTTCTTTCAATACATTAAAAGCTTCATAATTCTCTGCATTAACCACATCCAAATCATTCGATGGAAGTCGACGTCCTTGCGAAATAATATAATTTTTTGCGGTATTAACAGAGATCCGGTAAAGCCAAGTATAAAATGCACTTTCACCACGAAACGAACCAATAGCGCGATAGGCTTTGATAAATGCCTCCTGGGCAACATCCGGGACATCTCCTTGTGGTACATAACGAGAAACAAGGCTTACAACTTTATTCTGGTATCTAATAACCAGTAAATTAAAAGCTTTTTTATCCCCTTTTTGTACGCGTTTAACCAGCACTTGGTCTGTTAACTGCTCGCTCATTCGAGGTCGTTTCTCCCGAAAATAAACCTCATATTATCCTTATTTGAACCAGCCATGTTTTCTCTCACATTTGTAAGCAAGCATATTTTTTGATGCGACAAAAACTTGCAAAGTTCCAGTCAATTTAAATTATTTTATATTTAATTTAAGCTAACCCATAAGAAAAGTTCTTTCAAGATCATCATACTTTACTCTGAATAAAAAAATAGACTAACATGAGAATTTACTCTATTTCCTAAACTTCAGTAATCAAATATTATGCCATCAACACAACATTATACTGATATTTTAATCATTGGTAGTGGCATTGCTGGCTTATCATTAGCGCTGCGATTAGCCCCACAATACCGAGTAACCATACTTAGTAAAAATATTTCAACAGAAGGGGCATCTTACTATGCACAAGGAGGAATTGCAGCGGTTTTTGATCAAACCGATAGCATAGATGCTCATGTTAAAGATACCATAATTGCCGGTGCAGGCCTATGTGATAAAAAAACCGTTGAATTTGTCGCATGTAATGCCCGCCACTCTGTTCAGTGGCTAATTGATCAAGGTGTTTTATTTGATAAAGAGACCAATCAAGCAGGTAAAGAACAATATCATCTGACTAAAGAAGGTGGTCATAGCAATCGCCGTATTCTGCATCATGCCGATGCCACAGGTAAACAGGTAGAAACTACACTGATTGACAAAGCCATCAAGTATCCGAATATAACAATTAAGGAACAGCATAATGCTATCGATTTAATCTGTGCAAATAAAGATTCACCGACCATCACTGGTGCTTACATTTGGGATCACAATCAACAACAAATCATTATTTGTCATGCAAAAGTGACGGTTTTAGCGACAGGTGGAGCAGCTAAAGTGTACCAATATACCACTAATCCTGATGTTTCATCTGGCGATGGGATTGCGATGGCTTGGCGGGCCGGCTGTCGCGTGGCTAATCTTGAATTCAATCAATTTCATCCAACTTGTCTTTATCACCCACAAGCTCGTAATTTTCTATTAACAGAAGCCTTACGGGGTGAAGGTGCCTATCTAAAACGACCTGATGGTAGCCGCTTTATGCCTGATTTTGATAAAAGAGCGGAGCTTGCTCCGCGTGATATTGTTGCCCGTGCGATCGATCATGAAATGAAACGTTTGAGTGCAGATTGTATGTTTCTTGATATTAGTCATAAGTCAGAGAGATATATAAAAAAACACTTTCCGACCATCTATCAGAAATTAACTACATTGGGTATAGATATAACTCATCAACCAGTACCGATTGTACCGGCGGCACACTATACTTGCGGTGGTGTTATAGTCAATCAACATGGCCAAACCGATATTCAACATCTGTATGCTATCGGTGAAGTAAGTTACACCGGTTTACATGGTGCCAACCGGCTAGCATCCAATTCATTATTAGAATGCCTAGTCTACGGATGGTCTGCTGCCGAACACATAAAACAACAAATCGACCAGATAGAGATGCCATCATCGCTAGCCAAGTGGAATGAAAATCAATGCCATAATTTAGATGAACAAATTGTTATACAACATAACTGGCATGAGCTAAGGCTATTTATGTGGGACTATATGGGGATTGTTAGAACTACTAAACGAATGACACGTGCGTTACGGCGGATCCATTTGCTGCAACAAGAAATAGATGAATACTACTCAAATTTCCGTATATCCAATAATTTATTGGAACTGCGTAATCTTGTCCAAGTGGCTGAATTGATGATCAGCTGTGCTCTTACTCGTAAAGAGAGTCGTGGATTACACTACACATTAGATTATCCTCAACAGCAATCGGATGCTAAACCAACCATTCTGAGGCCGTTCTACTAATTACTATAGAGGGGCAATATAATTAACCCTCTTATACTAATTAATTATTTATATACTAGCTAAAACCGCTACTTGGTTTGAATTTGATTGCGAATAAACATTTATTATTAATTGTTAAAACAGGCAAAAAAATATTTTAATAGATGAACAATTTGGACGTTCTGTTTATAATCCATTGCCTAACCAGAGGTATATAATGACTGCAACCACATTTTCTGAACTTGAGTTAGACCAAAGTCTGCTCAATGCACTGGATGACAAAGGCTATGAGCGACCGACAGCTATTCAGCTAGCAACCATTCCTGCCGCTATGGAAGGACGCGATATATTAGGTTCATCACCTACCGGAACCGGAAAAACCGCAGCTTACTTACTACCGGTGATCCAACATTTACTTGATTTTCTACGTAAACGATCCGGCCCACCTCGAATTCTCATTCTAGCTCCCACCCGTGAATTAGCAATGCAAGTGGCCCAACAAGCAAAAGAATTAGCCAAATATACCCATCTTGATATCGCAACCATTACTGGCGGAGTATCCTATATTAACCACGCAGAAATTTTCAGTGAAAACCAGGATATTGTCGTCGCAACCACAGGGCGCTTACTGCAATATATCCAAGAAGAAAATTTTGATTGTCGTGCGATCGAAACTTTAATTTTAGATGAAGCAGATCGAATGCTTGATATGGGATTTGCTAACGATATTGAAACTATTGCCGGGGAAACACGCTGGCGTAAACAAACCATGCTGTTCTCTGCAACCCTGACAGGGGAAGTCATTCACGATTTTGCTAATCGATTACTGGATAATCCACTCGAAATCGACGCTGATCCTTCACGTCGGGAACGAAAAAAGATCCAACAATACTATTACCGGGCTGATGACCTTGAACATAAAACCGTGCTACTTTGCCATCTATTAAAACAACCTGAGGTCAGCAAATCGATTATCTTTGTCCGTAAACGCGAAAAAGCGCATAAGCTGGTGCAATGGTTACAACAAGCCAATATAAAAACCTTGCTACTTGAAGGGGAAATGGTTCAGGCCAAACGGACTGAAGCCGTTAAGCGCTTGAATAGCGGGCAAATTAACGTCCTGGTGGCAACCGATGTCGCCTCTCGCGGCCTCGATATTGACGATATTAGCCACATTTTTAATTTCGATTTACCTCGGACAGCCGACGTCTATTTGCATCGTATTGGCAGAACCGCACGTGCTGGGCGAAAAGGGACAGCAATTAGCTTAGTAGAAGCCCATGATCAACCGCTACTAGGTAAAATCAACCGTTATCTTAAAGAACCATTAAAGATACGAGTAATCGATACTCTGCGTCCAACCACTAAAGCACCTGCTGAAGGCTTACTACGTAAAGCCAAGCCATCCAAAAAAATTTGCGTAAAGTGGCTAGAAAAGAAAAAAACCAAACAGCGCCATCGTGACAGTAAAAACATTGGTAAACGCCGCAAGCCATCAGCAAAACAAGTGGATAATAGTTAAATAATATTTAAACAAATTTATTTAGCTATTTATCAATATCATTGATTAACTGACAGAAATAAAAAGCCTAATAACATTCTTAGGCTTTTTATTATTATTCCGTAATTAACTGAGTACTATTTCATTATAAGCTTTGGGAAAAGTACGTGTGATAACATCGCGTTGCTGCTCAGCTGTTAGTGAATTAAAACACACCACATAATCTGAAACACGAATAGTTAGTTGAGGATATTTTTCCGGATGTTCAATCACATCTTCTAAAGTTTCACGAGACAAAACATTAACATTTAAATGCTGACCACCTTCTACTACCACCTTCGGTGTAACTTCAAGGGGGATTTCTCGATATTCAAACGTGCCTAACATCTGCTTGGCAACAATTTGATCTTTATTAAAATCAGTTTTAGCGCAAATGCAGCGGGCTTCATTTTTTTCATCATCTAAATAGCCAAAAAGAATTTAATAGTATAGCATTATCTGCCTTAGTAATCTGAATCCCAATAACCATGTCGACCTCCAAATTCGAACAAGATTGAAATAGCAATTTGAAATTATTTCCAAATTAGATATTTTATTTCTATAAACTATATAACAATTATATATCACTAATTCATTGATATTAATCAATAATTTCAATACATTATTAATAATGTGATCGCCAACATACTGTTTTAAATCAATTTTTATTTAAAAAAATTTTTAAAATGAAAATTTTAAATGAAAAACAAGCGATTTCCGTTTTAAAATTTACCTCACATAACGTAAATATTAGTTAAACACTATATTAATTAAAACCTAAAGGAATGGTTTATGTCCTCTTTGCCCACATGGCACGATGTCATCGGCCCAGAAAAAGAACAAGAATACTTCTGTAACACCCTGGCTTATGTGGCTAAAGCACGCCAACAAGGTATAACAATCTACCCTCCGCAAAAAGATGTCTTCAATGCTTTCCGTTATACTGAGCTGAATGAAGTAAAAGTCGTGATCCTGGGACAAGATCCCTACCATGCTCCCAATCAGGCTCATGGACTCTCTTTTTCTGTTCGCCCTGGTGTTCCTGCACCGCCTTCACTGGTTAATATGTACAAGGAACTGGAAAAAGATATTCCGGATTTCAAATACCCAAATCATGGATATCTCGTCAGTTGGGCACAGCAAGGGGTTTTATTATTAAACACGGTTTTGACTGTAGAACAAGGCAAAGCACATTCTCACGCGCATCTTGGTTGGGCAACATTTACAGATAAGGTTATTGCGGTAATTAATCAACACCGCACTGGTGTAGTTTTTTTATTGTGGGGCTCCCATGCACAGAAAAAGGGCCAATTTATCGATAACAAAAAACATTTTGTCCTTAAAGCGCCTCATCCATCACCCCTTTCTGCGCATAGAGGTTTCTTCGGTTGTCGCCATTTTTCAAAAACTAATGAGATACTAATAAAGCAGGGATTAACCCCGATTGACTGGACGCCGATCATTCCATAGCAATAAACCAAATGCCACCACCATCCGGGGTGGCATCATTTCAACTTATTTTGCTTTTGATACAATGACCATAGCCGGGCGCAATAAACGACCATTTAGGGTATAACCTTTCTGCATAACATCAATAACTTGATTATGTTCATGTTCTTCAGATTGGACCATGGTCATTGCTTGATGCAGCTCAGGATTGAAAGGGACATTCTTCTCCGCCACCACCTCAATACCATATTTACTAACGGTTGCTAAAAAAGATTTTAGCGTTAATTCAAGCCCTTCAAGCATTGATATCGATTCAGCCTTTTCCCGATCGACAAGTTCAATTGCCCTTTCTAGATTATCAATCACAGGTAACAATTCATTAGCAAATCGTTCTAAGGCAAACTTATGCGCTTTTTCAATATCTTGCTCAGTACGACGACGAATATTTTCCACTTCAGCTTTAGCGCGCAACAATGCTTCACGCTCACGTTTTTGCGCTTCTAGCAGTTGCTGCTCTAATTCAGTAATACGTGGATCAATTAATACTGCTTCAGTAGAACTCACTGGCTGTTCAGTCTCAATTACCTGTTCCTTTGCCTCATTTTTTTGTGATTTTTTTAATTCTTTTTGTTTAGAGGCTTGCTCATCATGCACTTTATGATCTTTACTACTCATGAGTATCTCCACATTCTTTTTAGCATTAATCCAGATTATTAGCTTATTATGGGGATAAAAGTTTGGGATTCAAGAGAAAAGGCCAACTTGTAAGAGGGAAAAACCATGCTGACCGGAAAAGCAGCAAAAAAAAAATTATTCGAATATATTGGCATTGTCGGCCATCCACGACATCCTGAAGCACTGGCAACTCATGAACAACTTTATAACTGGCTACGCGCCCAAAAATATAAAGTTATTATTGAAAAAAAAATTGCACAACAACTTAACTTAAAAAATACTACCATAGGCGAATTAACAGAAATTGGTAAAACAGCCGATTTAATTATCGTTGTTGGTGGTGACGGCAACATGCTTGGTGCTACTCGCGTCCTATCACTCTATGAAAACAAAGTTATCGGCATCAATCGTGGTAACTTGGGGTTTTTAACTGATCTTGGGCCAGACAATGCCTTACAACAACTAACAGAAGTATTAGCCGGCCATTTCTATGAAGAACAACGCTTCTTACTGGAAACTCAGATCAGCAAAAAAAATCATAAACCGCGGATGAGTACAGCAATTAATGAAGTCATTTTACACCCAGGAAAAGTAGCTCACATGATTGAATTCGAAGTTTATATTGATGACCGGTTTGCCTTTTCTCAACGTTCCGATGGATTAATTATTACTACACCAACTGGTTCAACCGCTTATTCACTCTCTGCCGGCGGGCCGATATTAACCCCTAACCTTGAGGCTATCGCGCTAGTTCCTATGTTCCCTCATACACTTTCATCACGCCCGCTAGTCATCAGTAGCGACAGTAGTATTAAATTAAAATTTAGGCAAAAGAGTATTAATTATGAAATTAGTTGTGACAGCCAAATTATTCTACCTATCCAAGATGATGATGAGGTATTAATCAAACGAAGTAACAAGAAACTTAATCTCATTCATCCAAAAAATTATAATTATTTCAATACATTAAGCTCAAAATTAGGCTGGTCAAAGAAAAACTTTTAATTTTTTTTAATTACTACTTTACTGTATAAAAAAACAGTTTATACTGTATTTATTAACAGCTGTGTTAGTTATGTTTTTACATACAGGAGAAGCACATGCTTATTCAATTAACCATCAATAATTTTGCTATTGTACGCCAACTGGAAATTGACTTTCATCCTGGTATGACTACCATTACCGGCGAAACAGGTGCTGGCAAATCAATTGCAATCGATGCACTAGGTTTATGTTTAGGCAACCGAGCTGATAGCAATATCGTTCGTCCTGGTGCTTCTCGTACCGATATCTGCGCCTATTTTTCCCTTACTGACACCCCCGCCGCCCAAAAATGGTTAAAAAATTACCAGTTAGATAACCATAATGAATGCCTGCTACACAGAACAATTACTGCTGATGGACGCTCACGCGGTTTTATTAACGGTACAGCTGTACCTTTATCACAATTACGCGAACTAGGAACGTTACTTATTCAAATACACTGCCAACATGCTCACCAATTATTATTAGATAATCAGTACCAAAAATATCTACTGGACACCTATGCTAACCAAACCGGTATCATGGCTGAAATGAAATCTGCCTGGAAAAAATGGCATCAAAGTTGCCAAGAACTGACTAGATTTCAACAACAAGCAACTGAACGGCTATCACGTCAACAACTTATTGAATATCATCTTAAAGAATTAGATGAACTTTTACCACAAGCTGATGAATATCAAAAACTAGAGCAAGAGTATAAACAGCTAGCCAACCGTGAACAATTTCTTTTCTTAAGTCAAAATGCATTACAAATTCTAAATGATAATGACGAACAAAACATTATCAGTATGTTAAATCACGCAAAACAAGCAATTAACGAACTTATTTCTATTAGTAATCAATTTAGTCATTTATCTGATATGCTTGAGGAAGCATCGATCCAAATTAATGAAGTGAGTAATGAATTACGTCACTGTGGTGATCGGCTAGAATTTGATCCTAGCCAACTGTTCGAATTAGAACAACACATTGCTAAATATGTCAATCTAGCCCGTAAACATCATGTTGCTCCGGAATTACTATTTGAACTACATCAGCAACTTCTCACTGAACAAAAAAAACTAAATCAGCAACAGGATGATTGTGACCATTTAACTACCCAGGTACAAGTTGAGCATCAACATGCGTTAGAAATAGCCGACAAACTTCATCAAATACGACAACAATATGCCAGTGAATTAAGTCAATTAATCACCAACAGCATGCATCAACTTTCAATGCCTCATGGTCATTTTACAGTTGATGTAAATTTTGATCCGGAACATTTACAAATTGATGGTGCCAACCAGGTTGAATTCAACGTTACAACTAATCCCGGACAACCACATCAAGCATTGATAAAAGTGGCTTCAGGTGGAGAACTTTCCCGTATTGCACTGGCTATACAGGTCATTACAGCCAAAAAAATGGATATTCCTGCACTCATTTTCGATGAAGTTGATGTAGGTATCAGTGGTCCTACCGCCGCAGTGGTTGGAAAATTATTACGTGAGTTAGGCAATTCAACTCAAGTGATGTGTGTTACCCATTTACCTCAGGTTGCAGCATGTGGACATCACCATTTTTATGTCAGCAAACAAACTAATGGCAGCGAAACAGAAACCCAAATACAATTATTAGATAAAAAAACTCGTTTACAAGAAATTGCTCGTTTACTGGCTGGTAGTGAGGTGACAAAAAATATCTTAGCCAGTGCAAAAGATCTACTCGTGGCCTAAAAACCTACTCAACTTTATTGTATATTATGGGTCATAGAAAATGAGGAAAGGTTTTCAATTTCATCAATGTCGATTATTATCGATATTTTGACTCACAAAGGAATATATGACCATGCGTTGTAAACTGTTAATTGCTGCTATGTCTGTCGTTGTTTTAACAGCGGGTTGTTCTATGGCAGAACGGCTTGTTTACCGTCCTGACATTAATCAAGGCAACTATCTTTCCGCCAATGATGTTGCAAAAATACAAAAAGGCATGACCCAACAGCAAGTAGCCTATACATTGGGAACACCAATGCTAAAAGAACCGTTTAGCCAACAAGTTTGGTATTATGTTTTTCGTCAACAACCCGGTCATGAAAAAGTTAAACAGCAGACGTTAACACTTACTTTTGATCGCAATGGTATTTTAGTCGACATCAAAAATACCGATAGCTTGGCAGCCTAAAAAACATCATCACTTATGTAGTATTTGCTAGACTCTATTGATTTTCATTTAAATAAACCGCCAATTAGGTGACGACTATATTGGTGGTCATTCTATTTAATATTACTTTGTGAATAAGCTATTAAGACTTTTGTTTCGCTTTTGCTGCTCGCTTACGGCGTATCTCTTTTGGATCCGCAATTAAAGGACGATAAATTTCGACCCGATCACTATCAGATAAAATATCTGATAATTTAGCCGATCGACTATAAATACCGACTTTATTCTTACTTAAATCAATGTCGTCACGAAGCGACAAAATACCTGATTGCACAATCGCCTCTTCAACACTAGCACCATCAGCTAACTTAACATGTAACAAAAATTGCCTATCAGGCAATGCATAAACAACTTCAACATTTATTTCATCCACGATAAACCTCTTGAGCACGCTCAGTAAAAGCCTGCACCATATTGCCTGCAAGCTCTTTAAAAATTCGACCAAAAGCCAATTCTATTAACTTATTGGTAAATTCAAAGTCAAGATATAACTCAACCTTACAGGCATTTCCATTTAAAGGCGTAAATAACCAATTACCAATTAACTTACGAAATGGCCCTTTTACCAATTGTATTTGAATACTCTTATTATCTTGCAATATATTATGAGTAACAAAAGTCTTACTAATACCGGCTTTTGCAATATCAACCGATGCTGTCATTTCATTATTAGCGTAATTCAACACGTGACTACCGACACAACCAGGTAAAAATTGTGGATATGAATTTACATCATTAACTAAATTGTACATTTTTTCTGCACTATAAGGCACTAATGCAGATCGACTAATTTGCGGCATAACTATTCTCACCAAATAAATCAAAAACAATAATAACATCGATAAACACTTAAATAAAAATTGCGCGCAACAACTTAGTCTAATAAATGTTCAATTAACACAAATATTGCATCCTTACCGTGCCATTTAGTTATACATACAGTATAATTGCCAACCATGACAAAGAAAAAAGCACACAAGCCTGGTTCGGCAACTATCACACTAAATAAAAGAGCGCGCCATGAATACTTCATCAGTGAAGAAATCGAGGCAGGGTTAGCCTTGCAGGGTTGGGAAGTCAAAGCTCTCCGTGCCGGCAAAGCCAATATTAGTGATAGTTATGTTTTAATGAAAGATGGTGAGGCTTACCTTTTTGGTGCGACCATTAGCCCACTAAACGTAGCCTCCTCTCATGTGGTTTGTGATCCAATGCGTACCCGTAAGTTATTACTAAACCAACGTGAACTTGATTCGCTGTTTGGTAAAATTAACCGTGAAGGACATACAGCGGTTGCATTATCCCTTTATTGGAAAAATGCCTGGTGTAAAGTGAAAATTGGTGCCGCAAAGGGTAAAAAAGAGCACGACAAACGTTCTAGCATTAAAGAGCGCGAATGGAAGCTAGATAAAGCGAGAATTATGAAAAACACCTGCCGCTAATAGCCTAACTACTAGCATTATTGAGTTTTGTTCTGATATAATATAGAAATAATAATCTTGGGGCTGATTCTGGATTCGACGGGATTTGTGAAACCCAAGGTGCATGCCGAGGGGCGGTTGGCCTCGTTAAAAGCCGCAAAACAATAGTCGCAAACGACGAAAACTACAGACTGGCAGCTTAATAACCTGCACAGTTTCCTCTCTCCCTAGCCTCCGCTCTTAGGACGGGGATCAAGAGAGGTCAAACCAAAAGAGATCGCGTGGATGCCTTGCCTGGGGTTGAAGCGTTAAACTTAATCAGGCTAGTCTGTTAGTAGTGTGTCTGTCCACAGCTAGCTGGCGAATGTAAAGACTAGACTAAGCATGTAGTACCGAGGATGTAGGAATTTCGGACGCGGGTTCAACTCCCGCCAGCTCCACCAAAGTTCTATATCGGTGATTACCAGAGTCATCCGATGAAGTCCTAAGAGCCAGCATGGCACAAGCCCTGTGGGCTTCGAGAAAATTCGATTAAATCCGGTGATTATTGGTATAAGTTTAGGATACACGGTAGGATGTATACCTAAAAGCGTATACCAATTGATGAAGGAGTGGCCAGAGTGGCACGGACAACACGCTCCCAACTAACACCGAAGTTCTACGGTCAAAAGCGTTAGAGAAGCCCAAAAAACAAAACATGCCAACACTACGCCCAGAAGAATTACCCATGTTGATGTGCTCACTGGTCATGGTCAATTTATCTTTTCCAACTCGCTACTTGATTGAATGGTAGCTCCTTATACTTGTTCTCGCTTCAGAAGCTGCGGGTACTCGATAGGCAGAGATTGATTTCAATGCCAACTCGTAGACTTTTCCAGCAGAACGGATGAAGGCCAAACGCGAGCACATAGCACCTTTATCTCCTAAAGCGTTAAATATTCTAGAAGTGATAAAGGCGATAAGTGTGCATAGAGAGTACGTATTCCTTAGCAGAAACGCCCCTATTTAACTCAAAACATCCTCAGGTATGTCCCTAGGCCTTTGAGTTGCAATAACAACGTTTAAACCAAACTTTCTACCTTCTTTCGCTATATTTCCAAAAACATCCAATTCGAATCTATTAAGCTCATCACCAATTTTTTTATTTAAGAATTGATGTGCTTCATCAATGAATACACCCATTGGCTTTTCATAGCTAACTCCCTTTTCTTGCTAAAGTGAGCAAATGTCTACCAATAGCATTAACCAAAATCTCCCTTGCGTTGGACTCAAATGGAACTGAGGAAACATCCAACCTTAGAATCTCGCCACCATCATTCCTTGATAAAAATTCACTTAGTAACTCAGGTAATTGTTTCAAAGATGAGTCAGGGTCTATCATCCATTTAAAATAGGGGCTTTCAGAATGTGCTTTGATTCTTGATATAAAGTTTAGGCAGTGGCCTAAATCATTATCAGCTTTACCACCCCATACAGTAAGATCTGATCTTGAAGCATTCCCTCCTGAAGATCAAATGCATTATTCTATAATTTGCTCATGAAGACATTTAAAAACCCAAGGTTCATCCTCTAATAAATCAGAGTATTGAGCAGTTACGGATTCATATTCCTCCTTAATTTTTCCAGCCTTTGAAAAAGTTTGCTTATCAGATATTACAAGTTTCGCCTCAAAAATAGCTCGCCTTTGTATATTTACAAATTTAAGACTTTTAATTGCCCCGGCCAATTTTGGAGTTTGGCTTTGGGAGGATGGTCGTAGAAATGCTCTTAAATCAGTATCGTTAAATCGCCAGTGAGGAAATATGACCGAGTTTTCAGCTTTAGCAAGGGGATTTTCCCCTATAAAACTAGTACAAGGTAGATTTGCATATTCACCAGTAGCATCAATTTAATATTGCCTTACCTTTTCGCACTTGAATATTACAGAGTAAATTTGCAACACTCCAACTTTTCCCACCACCTGTTGCTCCCAAAACTATACAATGTCTTGAGAAAAGTGTCTCTGGTGTTACGTGTATTGTAATAGAATCATCATCAGGTAATTCAGCTATCGGCAAGATTACTTTACGATCACTCAACTTTCCCTCTATCAGTGATTTATAAAGCAATGGGTTAGCAGAATATACTTGGCTACCAACCTTTGGAAATCTAGATATCCCATCAAAACTCTTTCCGTTAGAAACATCAATACTTACTAAAGGCTGAATAGAGCCAATAGGATGATTATTAATTAATTGATGACTTATAGAACCAACCGAAAGCCGTTCACCACCTTCTAGCCATACTTTTATTAACTTACCAAATATAGCTGTTTCACCAACATCAATAAAAATAAACTCATTCACTTCTCCACCGGGCATCCTTTGCCCCATCAGCCACGCTGATGGCTTAGAAGCCAAATGAGTAAGATTACAAATCACTTCCGTTGGGCTAACCTTTATAATGCTACTAATTCTTCGTTGAGTGTCATATGGAGAAAACTACTTATTCATCTTATATTCCTTTATTAACAGATGAGACAACTACAGAAAAAGCATTCAATAACTCCTCTTATCTGCTAAGGTTACGACGCTGAGGTATTTTAGAAACGAACTCATCAAAATATGAATCCACAATACATATTCGATTATCACCATTGTTAATCGACCTAACTAAAACATCTCTTATTTCAGGATTAAAACTGCCGGCAGGGTTGAATGGGTCTACTATAGAAACCATCATCATAAATTCAGGTTTTGTTCTTAATGCCATCTTAATAGTATTATTTATATGTTTATCATTAAAACCAAAACCAACTACAAGTAGTCCTGTCTTTGATTTTTGCAAAGCTGAAAGTAATGCTGACATCATTTCCAAATATGGAGAATCTTAGGATGATTGACATTTATTACTACTTGGATAAATAAATATTGGCTTTTCATTTTCATCATTAGATTTTTGAACTTGACCATTTCTCATTTTCCAGTCAACAGGCTCATGAATCTTATATAACGGCATGACATTTGGAAGAAGTTTTTACCACTATTATTTTTCTCATCACAATAGACAACATCATACTTATACCACATTGGATTAAATCTTGACGGACTGGAGAAATCAAAACCATCAATGACAATTACACCAACACTAGAAAGATGCAGTTTCAAATGCTAAATCGTAATTTGTTGTAAATAATTTCAATCTTTCTTGATTTATTCCCCTGCGTGCAAGAATCTTTATAAATCTTTCATTGTGTAGACCAACGTTCAACAGGAACATTTTTCGTAAATGATGCTTTTTCTAATATTATTTTTATAGCACGTAGCATAAAACACTCAAGCTTTTCATGTTGCTCTTTAGCGTGAATGCCAGCATTTATATTTGTATCACATAATGATAGCAATAATTCTATATCCGCTTTAAGTTCTCCATTCCATTTTCCTCTTTCAATTTTTGAATCTCTGCATAGTGGACTATTTCCATTATCTCCCCAAAAAGATCCTCATCAAAATCTTTACAGAAAGCCCATAAATCCCACGTGCTAGGAGATATTTTCTCCTCACCTTGTACATTAAATGTCAATGATGTACCTGATCCGGCCAAAACAATTAGATTATCAACATCCATAAGCTTATTGATACAGCCATTGAAATATCTAATTTTTTCATCATGGGAGTTTATTTCTAATGGTTCAATAATTCCATACTGCGGATTCTTTTCTAACTCACTGTACAATAAATGCACTTTACTCTCCTTAATTAGCACAGAACATAAAAATTGCCGCCATCTCATGTGGTACCATGATAAAAAATAAAATAATCGGATTTCACCCAGCGTGCAATGCTTTCTCCACCTCGCCTGACCGTTTAAGGAAACGCTTTAATACAGATATAATAAACAGACTTGAGCAGCGCCAGCCCTGAACCTGATGGCCGTTAAGATGGTGTTGTGCTGAATAATTAATTTCCGCACCTGCGGCTAGCCAAACCGTCAGGAACAATTTTTATCACCATTTTTACCGTTGTCGTCATCGGGTGATAGAATCTGATAATATCAAGTTGGATCCCAAAGAAAATTACCTCCCTAATATCCTGTTTAAGCTGCTCAATAAGATGCTAAGCAGCATATTATACCCATGGAGCTGCAACTAAACTGTTGAGGGTATTACAAGAACAAAAGTTTGAACACCTTGGCAGCAATTGGCACAGACGTACGTCTAATTGCAACCATTAATGCAGCCTCCTATACTGTAATTTGCTCCAATTGTTGCCGCTAATGATAAATAGCCTAGCATCTGCAAGCTATTAATAATCGTTAACTAACTACTATTATTCTTCGGTCTAGGAAAAATAACCAAGCAAATGTTATTGAAATGTTAATTTTCAAGAATATTATTAATGGAGGTGGAATAATTGTAGTGATATGACAATAAACAAATTAGCCAAGCGATACACATTAATGAATGACAGCAATGACAAACTTTAAGACAATATAGCTAAATATCGTGGGTCTATAAGATTAAGTAGTAGAAATTTTATCATGTTTACATTTGTATTAAATTATTAGCTAACCGCTAATGGTAAGCAAAGTTACATGATAAAGAGTTAGTTAGATAACAATTCATCAAAATATTATGAATATTTGATAAAATTAGGAGAATAACTGATGAAAATACTACTCAAAACCTTTATTATTTCCACACACTGTTAGCACCCTATCCTATCTCTTCTTATGCATATGTTAGTCTAGGTAGTTACGGTATATCAATAGGATATGCAGTTAATAAGCTTATAGCTAGCAGCAATAAAGCAGAGTCAATAATTGTAATGAAGATCCAGCGTTATGTACTGCCAATGATAAGGAAAAAAAGCTAACAATAAATTTTAAAATAGCTTAACTTTTGGTTAGTTATCTATTTTAAAATAATTCTGTTTAGCTTAGATAAATTATCATTAAAATTATTTTTTAGGTAATACTATAAAAATAGTACCTAAAAAATATTAATAAATTACATCTAGATAATGATAATAAAAGTGCTACGGTTTAATATGGCAAAGATAAAAGTCATATAGAATTAATTCTTGATATACGTTTGTTTATTGATATTTAGTAAAGTCTTATTTTTATTTATTCATCTTTTTACGTCAATTTATTAAAAATTTAGTTAATTTAATTCCATATTTTAATTTAAGATGATAAAAATATTTTATATGTAATCCATGACTAAAAATAATTTTTTAGCACTTTAAAATAAAATATAGGCACACGAATAAAAGTTAAACAATAATAATTAATTTATTACTAAAAATTAAATTTTAATCAAAATAATTTTTTGTAAATATTAAAACTATTTAAATATACCTGATAATTTTTGTATGTTAGATAGTCTATTGTAACACTTACTTATAATAAAAATTACTCCCAGTTATATGAATTTTTATATGAAAAAGCATAAAATTATCATTAAATTTAACAAAGATGCTATTCATCCTAGAGAAAATAATAATCTAGTATTGAAAATCCTTAGCTTTACAAAATAATTTATTTAACCAGTTTACTTATATTTCTGTCGTGCCTAATGAAATATTGCAAACTCAAGGACAAATAAATAACATTAATTTTGCTAGTCTTAATGGTATGTTTTATATTCAGGGATCTGAGTCATTGACTCTCTCCGAGAAACAACAACTACTAAAAGAAATCAGTGTCTATGACTTTATCGAATATGCTGAACTTGAATGTCCACATGTTACCTCATCAATTATATCAGTATCAGAACAGCCAAATGACAATGAGACCCCCGATTTTACTAAATTACAAGAATATAAATTAAGCAAAGGACAATTCTGGACAGGTATTGATATGGAATATGACTGGTCTCTTGGCGTGACAGGTAAAGGTATCCGTATTGCCGATATCGAAGCTGCCTTTAACTACCAGCATATCAATTTAAAAAGAGACAGTTTTATTCCTCTGGCTATCAGTGATGACGTGGGAGAACATGAGATTAATCATAGCACGGCAGTCGCTGGTGCTATGTACGCAAAAGATATCGGATTTGGCGTAAAAGGAATGGTACATGACGCCGATACACTTTATGGTATTTCTGTTATACCTTATAATGCCGCAAGCGGTATCATCAGAGGATTACAACATTTAAGAACCGATGATATTTTTATTTATGAATCATCTATCCATGCCAAACCTGATGATGAAGCAACTCAAGTACCTGCAGATTATTGCAAATCGGTCTGGGATATCACTAAAACCGCCACCGATGCTGGTATTATTATCATTGCCGCAGCAGGTAATGGTGGTGAAAATCTTAATGATGATTATTATGCTGAATATCGTAATCGTGGTGACAATTGCGCTGTCCGTGTGTGGGTGGAGGCTCTAAAAATCAAATATGTCGCTCATTTTCTACCTATGGCAAAAATTATGATCCATGTCCAGGGCTGGGGTGATAGTGTAGTAACAACCGGCTTTGGCACCTTATACAATGGTGGCCCTAATAATAATTATGCCAGTAACTTTGATGGTACCTCAGCAGCCACCCCAATTGTGGCTTCAGCGGCAATTGCTATTCAATCATGGTATAAACAACAAACTGGCAAGGTTCTCACACCACGAGAAATACGGAGCCTGTTGATTGAAACTGGCACACCACAACGGCCTGACTTTATCAACGGACATATTGGTCCACTACCGAATGGAATATACGTGATACGATTAATGAATTACAACGACGTTTGCAACAATAAAGCCGTGTAACCTAGTTAAAATTTTACCTAGGATCAAAGATGGCTTACCTATTTAGACCACCTTGATTGAGTGGTCTATCAACTTTATTTGTTAACTTTTAGCTAGCAAAAAATAAAATTTTCCAACAAAAATAAAACGGATAATTCCATAACTTAGAATACAAATAAAAATTATCAATTTTCATAAAAATTTTGCCCAAACACAGCTGATTGGCTGGGTTTTGATGCTCAGTAGTACAAAACTAAGTAACCAGTTACCTATTTATTTTTTACTATAACCTTGTGGATTCTGGCATTGCCAACGCCATGCATCAACTGCCATTTCTTGAACCGAACGAGTGGCTTTCCAACCCAAATCACATTCAGCTTTAACCGGGCTTGACCAACATTCAGCAATATCACCCGGACGGCGAGCTCTAATTTCATAAGCGATCTTTTTACCACTGGCTTGTTCAAATGCTTTTAGCATCTCTAATACGCTAGTTCCTTTGCCTGTACCTAAATTGTAAATGTGTAAACCTGGCTTTAAACCAACAGACTTAAGTGCCGCAATATGTCCATCCGCCAAATCCATAACATGAATATAATCACGAACCCCTGTGCCATCTAGGGTAGGATAATCATTACCAAAAATCATCAGTTTCTGCTGCCGGCCAATTGCTACCTGAGTAATATAAGGTGTCAAATTATTAGGTATACCTCGGGGATCTTCTCCCATCGTGCCAGATGGATGCGCACCAACCGGATTAAAATAACGCAGCAGGGTAATCGACCAACCCTTATCCTCATACTGGAGATCTGATAAACAGCGCTCTACCATATATTTACTGCTACCATAGGGATTAGTGGTATTGCCAATTGAAAACTGTTCTGTGATCGGAACGGTGGCAGGATCACCATAAACGGTAGCAGAAGAACTAAAAATAATATTTTTTATGCCAGCTCGCTGCATACTACGGGCTAATACCAGCGTGCCGTTGATATTATTATCATAATATTCAAGAGGTTTAGTGACAGATTCACCAACGGCTTTCAAGCCGGCAAAATGGATAACCGCCTTAATCGTATGGCTGGAAAAAATGGTGTCTAATAATTTTTCATCACGAACATCACCATGATAAAAAACCGGACGACAACCAGTTAGTGTTTCTATACGCGCTAATACTTTACTACTGGCATTATACAAATTATCTAAAATAACTGGTTGCATACCTGCAGCAAGCATCTGAACGCAAGTATGACTACCAATATACCCCATTCCACCTGTTACTAATATTTCCACATTAACCTCTTTTCCAATCTGAAATAAATTAGGGTACTGTTGGTAGGCAAAAATAACCAATAAAACGTAATAATAATTTATACTATATGATCGATTATTAAGCGATTCAACATCACATTTAACCAATTAATATATCATGCAATTCAACAATATAATTGTTGATAATTTAAATTGGTTATCAGATTTATCAATATCGTAACCGTTATCAACCCTCTACCATACAATAATATGTTATTTAATTAGAGAAATTAATTATTGAATTTCAACCGGATCAACATGGATCATAACATTTAAGATCACTGGATTTTCGAGTAATTTTTTTCGCGCCAAGACAGCAATTTGATGGCCTTGTTCTACCGTTAACAAGCCATTAACTTCCAGATGAACATCTACCAAAAAATAATCACCAGATTTACACGTCTTAAGATCATAAATATCAATCACGCCTTCCATCGCCAATAGTTGTTTACAAATAGCGGCTAGTGTCTGTTCATCAGCACCTTTACTAGCAGTGATAAGAACACAACAACCAGGGCAATCATATGCACTTCGGCTATTGCAGCCTGATTTAACATTTTTTCAATTGCTTTCCATACCATTCCACCACCAACCACTAACAAAATAGTTCCCAATATAAAGAGGCGCCATTTTCATATCGAAAATGGCCGTAAAGATGATCCACATCAGGTTGCTTATGATTATGTTTATTAGCAATCAGTACCACAAAATCAGCAAATAAATCTGACAATGAGTGAAGACCATCAGCATCAGACCTTGAGAACGGGCAACAAGGCCAATAATAATTGGCCATATCGAGAGAAAAAATTGACAATAATACTGATAATCGTGCTCTTTTTAGCAGCTTTAAATTTTATTCGTTGCTCGTCAGAAGTAAAAAGGGAATGCGTCTCTTCGTGGTGTTTAGTCTGTGTCATAATCAAATTCTAAGGTTAATTATTTTCAGCAAAATAAGGAAAAAATTAATAATAAACCTTAAAGAAAAAATTGTTATTATTAATGCTAATTTTATTCAAAATTATATATATTATATCTAGCTTTCTATAAAATGGCATAAAAAATTACTTTTGTCTTGATTTTTATAAATAGGAATTTCAACAAAGGATAATTGATAATTATTCGCTTATTTGTTTTGACCAATATTTTCTAATTCAATAGAAATAATATTTATTTTCAATTCGCTTAATTCATTTATAATAAAATCCTTATCTTAAATATGACTTATTTATATTGAGATAATTAGTCAACGAGACTACTAATAAAAATATCACGACATCATTTTTGACTATTGCTACAATATAATTAGATAACAATATGATGCAAAGGTATCATGTATAATAAGATCTTAGTTCCTATCGACATTATCGAAGATGAATTAAATCAAAAAGTGATTAACCATGTTGAAACACTTGCCTCATTTAACCAATCCAACTAAACAGAAATTCATTTCCTATCAGTGCTAACAAATTTAGAAATATTTTTGGGGATAGAAATCGCTGCCTTACCAGAGAGTCAACATGGTCGTGAAGAACGTAGCCGAGTTGCACTTGAACTACTAAAAGAGATGGTCAAAAAAGTAAACCTTCCTCACGGAAAAACTATCTGCAAAATTGGTATTGGCCCAGTAAAAGATGAAATTTTAGATTATGCGACAGATATTGCACGCCGACTTAATTCTTATTGGCTCTTATAGCCCTCCACCAGCCACCTGCTAGGATCAACCTCAGCTAGCATTGTTCGTCATGCGCAAATGACAGTTTTGGGCACACGTTAAAATTAAACCAATATTATTATAGCCATCTGACTAAGATGGCTTATTGATTAAATTAAATGGTTATTTGATCACTATACATACTGTCAAGTTTTTCCGGTGTTGACCACACACGATATTTGACTACCATATCCTTAGGAACATATACCACTATTGGTAACCTGCTATTATAATGGACTATATTGTCAGCACCGAGATGAGGGGTAATAAACTGCTGTGTTTTCTTTTTATCGGGGCAAGCCATTAGTGTTGCCGCAGGACCAGATACTTTCTTTAATTCATAATAATCATAACCCCACCCTTTAAAGCTGTTTTTTCTCAAAATCGCCACCAAACCAATGGTGATTCAATCAACAAGCATTGATTTACCGATCATAAGTTCTACCATATAATTATTTTCATTGTCTTTTTTGGCTAGCTGAATAACATAACGATGCATATCTTTTGTAGCAGCGGGGTAAGGTGCTATTTTCGTCAAATTATCATTTGTCTTCGTATATGATATCGTTAGCATCATTGCAATAATGGAAAGGTATATTTATTCATTGCCACATCCTACCTTAGTAAATGGTTATAAAATTGATATTACGTATAACTATAGCTGATAACAATAAGTTTGATATATACCTAAATCAAAGATATATTTTAGTATAACTAGCAGGCCAAAAAGTAAAAAATCGTAAAGAGCTAAGTAACCATTTAACTGACAAATATTAATTAAAATCAAATAATTAAATGCAACATTTAACAATGTAAACTATTGTGATCACCATTTTTAAATCTTAATTTTTGTTATACTTGGATTGACCTTAAATAATTTTGCAGGAGGTTATATGTTGCAGTACGAGCAGGAATTATTTTCTCATCTGAAACGTTTTCATCCACGCTTCCAATCCCTATTAGAAAAACATCATCAACTTGATAAACAGATCACTGAATTAGAAGGCACCTAATGGTGCAGGCTATAATGATAAAGTCATTAAATTAAAAAAAGAAAAGCTTCATTATAAAAGATGAAATGCAGCAGATTAGGCTAAAATAATGTCATTTCACCTGCGTATGCAGGCGTATCACCACTAGTTAAACAGTAAATTACCGATTTTTTTAACCATTGCTGCTGTTTGAGCCGATAAAGAATATGTTCCTGTAAGGGATGAGCTAACGGTAATGCTGGATGTAAAAAAATTATTACGATCTTTTTCCATCGCTAATTTTTTCATTAAATTTTCTGACGGGCGATTAATTTTAGCGGTAAAAGCAACAACTTCCTGCATTTGTTGTTGCCGAAAAGCAAAATCTAATACTCTTTTTGCAGCTTCATAAGCCAATCCTTGGCGCCAAAACGGCTTAGCTAATCGCCAACCCATTTCAGTACATGGCATACAAGGCAAATTATCAGCGGTAATATTTAGCCAGACAAAGCCAATAAATTGTTTCTGTGCTTGTAACTCTACCGCCCATAATCCCCAACATTGCTGCTGGATATATGCCAATTATAGGATATTAACTCGTTCTGGTATTGATATAGTGATTAACACGACAGATAGGCAATTTATATGGAAATTAATAGCAGGCCAAGAAGTTATTAAAACTAACGGTCACAAAATAAAAATCCGCTTTCCCTATTAGGATACAACATAAATCCCTATGCCTTATTTAACTTTGAATACTGTTAGCCCACTTACTATAAAATGATACCCGCCAATCAAATATCAAGTTTACGCCAAAGATTTATAACATTCCGCTGGTTTTAGTTAAATCAGCTAAAATTTGATCTAACTTGCTATGCTTATTAATAAAAAAAGTTAAAATTATACTAATCAAGTCTTAATATTCTACTTCACACCGAGTTAACTCTATGGCGAATAATAAACAAGATGAAAGCTACTATCGCGCATTAATGTCGCATCGTTATGTTAGCCGTCGAGGTTTACTGCGGGAATTATTCAGTAGTAAAACATTTACCCCTGACGTCAAGAATAAAAACATTGCTCGCCTGGCAGGGCGTCCACCACAAGCGATTAACGAGACTGATTTTCTACAACAATTTATTGGCTGTGACAAATGCCTGCAAGCTTGCCTCTATTGTCTTATTTCAATTAATCATAATCTGGCTGAGATCAATATTGATTTTTGTTGCTGTACGACAGATAACTGTTAGCATGCACGCTAGTCTGTCCTACCGGCGCACTTACATCAGCAAATAATAGTCGATACCGCACTTTGCCCGGATATTTCTCAAGCTTACTTTGGCCGCCATGATAACAGCTGCCGGTTATGTGTTTATGACTGCCCACAACAAGCGTTATCATTTACAGCGGAAAATAGCCCGATGATTAATGAAATAAAATGTGATGGTTATGGTCAATGCCAAATTGAGTGTATCCATGGGCTGCTCAGCTTAAAACCCGGTATACCACAATTGCTACCACTTTAACTACACAATGTTCAAACTAGAATCATAGACTGTAGTATTACTATTTTTATTGAAAGGTAAAATATATGCTTGAAAGGTAAAATATATGCATATTAAGTGGGCAACCAGCAGCAACTTTGCGCAAATAATGACGATTTGGGGAAATGCGGTACGCGCTACCCACGATTTTCTGCCAGAAAAAATGATCACAACTTTACGACCGTTAATTTTACATAATTATTTACCCAATATTGATGTTTATAATCAATTGACGAGCAAAACAATATCACCGGTTTTATGGGGATTAAAGAAAATCGGTTAGAAATGCTATTTATCTCTTCCATGTTACGTGGTCAAGGCATTGGCAAAAATACCGTGCACCAATTATCTATTTAGTCAGGCTAGCTGGTTAACTGACAGATATAACGGCTTTGATTCTAAAGACGTATTTGCCGTCGGTTATGGTCGTCAAATATTTGATAGACCGATCCACTCACTAAAAATTGAAGCTGGCCCAAGTGTTAAATATGAACATTTTACCAGTGGCGGACACGAAATAACTAGATTAGGTTATATTGGTGGAAACTATGAATGGAAAATTTCTGACAATACTACATTTAGACAAGGCATTTCATTTTTTAGCCGACTGGGTGACGATTCTTCCGCTATCTCAGAAACCGCCTTACAAGTCGCCATGACTGAACGCCTGTCACTCAATTTGATTTATAACCTTAACTGAAATGACAATCCTCCGCGCTCGGCAACAAAACGCATCAGCACTAAAACATCTATCCAATTAGGTTATGCATTCTGATAGCTCGAATTAATACTATATTAATGTAAGCTTGTTTATTTTTATTAATTAATAAAAATAAAAGAGACCTAATTGATAGGTCTACTAAAAATATAATTAAAATTCTTGCCGGGTTGGGCGAAACAAAATTTTATTAATATCAACACCCTCCGGTTGCTTAACAGCAAAAATTACTGCTCGTGAATTACTGCTCGTGCATATGAATCTGCCAGAATTACATAATCGTTGTAAAAAGATCGCATTCTAGCTACAATATCTGGATAAGTAACACTATCAATCAATTCACTGATAATTGCACCTGGAGAAATCACAGTTGTTCTAGTATGATAAGGTATAACTTCTTGCCGCAAAACTTCCGATATCATCCGTATCGCCGCTTTTGTTGCTGAATAAACAGCACAACCTGGCCTTACTTTATGTGCTGTTACTGACGATGTTTAATATATGTCCACTCATCTGTTTTTTCATATTAAGGAAACGACGCTGCTATACCATAAAGCACCCCTTTTAAATTAATATCGATCATCTCATTCCATTCACTAATATGACAATCTTCTAACAGTGATGCGGCATAACACCTGCATTATTAACTATCACATCAATTCTGCTGTATAAAGCGATTGCCCTATCAACTAATGCCTGTACCTGTTCAGGTTTGGTAACATCAGTGGCCACAACCGCTTCTTTATCAAGATTTAATTCTTCGGCTAATAATTGTAACTATCCAGACGCCGCGCGCCTAAAACCAGCCTGGCGCCATCTTTAGCCAAATAGCGAGCCAATCCTTCACCTAATCCACTACTAGCACCAACTTTATCTGCAATTCCTCGTGTCACAATCATTATCCTTTATGTTATATACTAGTCATCAGGAAAGCAATTGATAGTTTTTTACTTAAGCTATCAAACAGCCAATGTTATTGTTACCAATATCACCATACTACACCTGAATATCACTTATCTGGTAGCGATAAACAGTACAGATAAAAATAATCAATATTCTCAATTTGTTATTGATCAATAACAGCATTTTGCCCATTTACAGTTAAGAAAATTTTGTCAGCAATTCAATCTAGCTATAGATAAAAGATGGAATGAGATGAACGCATTCCCCCATTTGATTTTGGGCATAAAAAAGATGAAAGGTGAGGTATGGAGCCTAACA
>JBGDCZ010000011.1:0-67248 GCA_048493715.1 Arsenophonus endosymbiont of Dermacentor nuttalli
ATAATAAATAATAAATAATAAATAATAAATAATAAATAATAAATAATAAATAATATTGTTAATTATTTTATATACTTAATCAATAATTATTATTATTTTTATTAAATAAGATATATTTTTATAAATTAATAACTAATTGCCTTTTATTATTTTTATGATATCTTTCGCTATAAGTCATTGTGGAGTATCCTGTTCTAAATAAGATCGTTAATTAGATATTTATTTAGAAAATTCATGTCAACATACTTGTTAATAATAACATAGCATGAATACCAGATACGGTTGGCAAGACCATAGACATATTTTTACTTAAGGTTGGAGGTAAAAATATGTGTATGGATAACTATCCAACCGAGGCGCTTGATAAGCCTTTATGCGACCTTAGTTTTATCTCTCGCATTATCCATGGATGCTTTTGCTGCCTCTATTTGTAAAGATACTACACTACTTAATTCTTCCTTACGAGAAACAATTAGAACTGGATTTATCTTTGGCATTATTGAAGCTATAACACCGATTGTTAGCTGGAGTTTAGAGTTATTAGCCAGTCAATATGTCATAAAGTGGAACCATTGGATAGCTTTTAGCCTATTATTAATATTAGACGTCAGAATGATACATCAAAGTTATCAACACGCAAAAAATAATAACAATTTATCTATTCATCACCACAATTCTTTAACTATTATTATTCCCGCCTTAGCAACCAGTCTGAATGCAATGGCTATTGGTGTTAGTTTAGCCCTTTTGAAAATTAATATTATCCATACAACTATTACAATTGGACTAATGACCACAATTATGGCAACACTTGGTATATTATTAGGACGTTATATTGGCCCATTGTTAGGTAAAAAAGCCCATATGATTGACGGCATTATTCTAATTATTATTGGATTTAGTATAATTTATGAACATATTTAACTTATCAAATGATAAGACCATTGCTATATTTTTAAATTTTTTGCTGTATGCTAAAATAACTAGAAATAAATAATAAACATTAATAATTTTTATCATTACTAACAAAATTATTAACTGTAAATCTTCTAGCAAATAGTATGTATTAACAAAATAATAATCTATTTAATTGATTTCATGATTTCTAAATAAAACACTATATATTATAGATTAATGATAATATTTATAATCAATTACAAATGGCATTTTTTGCCTATTTATAAATATCAAAAATCATAAAATAGAACTTATAAAATATATGAATGATTCTTTACTGTTAGGCTATTTACCCACATATTGTAGAAGGTGAACATGTCGGAAAATGTAATCAATGATATTGTTAGTTGGTTAGAAAGCCAATTACAACGAAATGAAGGCATTAAGATTGATACCATTGCAAATAAAAGTGGTTATTCTAAATGGCATTTACAACGGATCTTTAAACAATTAAAAGGTTGCACACTAGGTGAATATGTTCGTAAACGTCGATTACTTGAAGCGGCTAGGTTATTACGGGAAGATAAATTTTCTATTCTAGATATAGCTCTACAATACGGCTTTAGTTCTCAAGCAACATTTACCCGCACTTTTAAAAAACATTTTAATACTACACCGGCCAAATTTCGCCAAAATGGGCAATTACCCGATTTTAATCAGTTTATGGACTAACCTGTAATAACTATTAACTTTAAATACCAAATCTATGTCAGTCTAAATACTGGCTTTGAAGGCGATAAAATTTTGATTGAATATTTATCTAGCACTTAACCAATGCTAATAACTAAAAATTATTTAGTTCAGGCCATTTTATTAACTAACCAATTTTCTAATTGTGTAAGCTGCTCATGAAAATTTGGATATTGAACTATAATCTCAGCAATTATCATCTTAATTGTGACTAGTTGATACTTTTCTCCAACCAACTTTTGACTAAACAGCTCCAATGGCGCAGGATCTAAACTATCCGTATAAATTTTGCCAGCCGAAATTTTGCCTTTATCAATATCAAAATAAAGTTCTACTCCTCCCCAAACAAATCGACTCTCTAGGATATGACTAAAAGCTAGCACGTGACCAAAATTCCATTCCCTGCTATATTTTAGCATAAATATCTATAAAACATGGAAAATATGGCAAGTTATTCGGTGAAATGATTTCTGGTTGCACCACTTCACCATAATATTTTAAAAAATTACTGACTAATACCTTACAAACCCTTTTTCATGGGTAATATGCGCATCAATTTCTGCTAAATTCATTACCCTAGAACGTACTGATATAATGCATTTGCTAATTAATTTTTTCGGATCCCGATTTAAATAACTCGCCAAACGGTTTAAATCTGTATTTATTAGCAGGGTGTCATGATGAAAACCTCGATCATGAGTTTGAAAATATGCTGATCCGGAAATTTTACGCTCTCCTTGGGTTGAATGAATAACTAAGTCATTTCTACCAGAAACTTGTGTATTAACTCCAAGCTCTGCCAGTACTGCAATAATACTTTGTGTTGAAATGGTTTTATCATAAGCGGGTTTACCCGCCATAAAGGTAAAACAAGTGTTTCCCAGATCATGAAAAACTGTACCATCTCCACTATGGCGGCGGGCTTAATTTAACACTATCTTGTGCCATTTTTCGGGGATTACACTCTTTCCATGGATTTTGCGCTCTACCGATAACAACCGCGCCAAAGAAATATAACTCGCTGTTGAACTGACATTTCGCGAAAAATAGCCTCTTCAACCGTAAATTAAACCAAGCATCAAATGATTCAGAAATAAAAAGACGTATTGAAGCCATAAAAATTGGGTTAACCTAAATTCATTTTACGCTAGCAAAGAGCAGAAATTATTATAATTAAATACGACGCGCCTGCCAAAAAACCTTGCGCCAGTAAATATTATTAAGTGAAGAGCGAATAACCCCTTTACTTGTTGATGCATGAATAAAAGTATTATCTGTATCATAAATCCCAACATGTAAACCATTTTCACCTGAACCAGTTTTAAAAAAAACCAAATCGCCTGGCATAAGATCTTTGATATCAATACGGGTACCATAAGTTGTTTGAGCTATGGTGGTACGCGGTAATTGAATCGCAAAACGGTCACTAAAAGTCCGATAAACAAATCCTGAACAATCAATACCACTTGCTTCTAAACCACCATAACGGTATGGCGTACCATGCCATTGTATTAGCTGTTCCTTAAGTTGAGCGATAGTCATAATAGGATCAGAAAGTTCGGTTTTTAACGGTGGGGCTGGTCGGTTTACTGTAGAGGAGCAACCTATTAAAATTAAGTAGAATAAAAAAAGCAGGTGTTTAATTCTTATTTGCATAAAGCACCTTAATCGCCTAACAGCAATAACAAAATGACTTTAATCTATAATTAATAAAATAACAAATGCTTATTAATGCGTAACTTTTACTTGTATTAACTAAACCTTATTTGTAACAAAATAACTATTATGCTCACGCTGTTTGATTTTATTAACGTCTTACTTCAGGCTGAGAAATTAACCAAATACCGAACAAAATAAATACTACACCCACAAATTTAATCAAGGTCGCCGATTCATTAAACCAAGGCAGAGTGACTGCTAATAAATAAACTAAAACATAACTTAAGCTAATCAGTGGATACACTTTACTTAATGCTAAAAACCTTAAAGCAAATAGCCAACAAACCATAGAAAAAAAGTAACCAATTAAACCGACCAAAATTAAGCCAAATGCTTGACCGTTTTCAAATAACCAATTAACATCTACCCATTGATCACTCAATTTAAACTCAGGCAATATCATTACCCCCGCCTTTAAACAAAGCTGAGCTAAGGCGATCAATATTACACTTCCAATACCCCAAAAATAACCTTTCATATATTTAATAAAATAATACCAAACACGATGATAAATACGCCTAGCCAATGTTTCATACTTATCTTTTCTTGATAGATAAAATATCCAATTAGGGTAACAATAACGAAGTTAATACTTAACATCGGATAAGCAATACTAAGCGGTAAAAGTTGTAATAATTTAAGCCAAAATAGCATCGCTAGCGCAAGCAGAATAATCGCAAAAATAAGCCATTTAATGGCTAAACTATTCTTTTGAGGCAAACCACTTTGCCAATAGATAACTACTTGCTTTTGACAAACCTGTCCAAAGCAAGTTAACAGGCTTACAAATATTAATAATAAAAAATGTGTCATGGTTGCTGATAATAAGTCATTATTGCCATTCGGGTATTGCGAATGACATCATTAGGCTTAGGAATACCTTCAGGAAGGCCCTCATTTCTACGTAATAAAAGTACCACTGAAATTTGTCCCTCTTTACGCGCATGGCTAAGCCATTTAGTAAAATTCTGTTGTTTGATTAAACGAAATTGGCTATCAGGATAAGCCAAACCATATCTTAGCTCACCTGATCTTTCATATAAATAAATATTACCTCGCTTTAACTCCCACGCCAAACCTGCAGCTAGCCCAACATTGTCTGCTAGTACAAATTTACTTTTTGCCAGTAAGGATATATTTTGTCGAATTAAGTGCTGCGGTAATTTAGAATCTATGGTGTCTTGCGGCAGTATATTACTTATTGATAAACTTAAGGCTAAAGAACATACTGCCCCCCACAACCAATATCTAGCATTGGATACTAGACTAAAATAACCAATAATTACCCAAATAGAAAAAACAGTTATACCTAAGGCTAGCTTGGGCCATTCTGTTGGTGTATACAGAGGATGCTCAACAAATAATTCCATCACAACCAATGCAATAATCGCTAATATACCAAAAGCAACATTGGTAAATCCGTTAAATTTAAGCGGTGCTAAATTATTATTTTTAATACAATCAATCGCGTATTTCCCCTTCATTAATGCAAGTGGTGCCATCACTGGCAACATATAAGTCAGAAGCTTACCTTTAGCAATACTAAAAAATAGCAAAGGTACAACAAACCAACAAAGTAGAAAAAACATCTCCGGGTTAATTTTTCGTTGCTGCCAGCTCTTAAATAATGTGCCAGGTAAAAGTCCTAGCCATGGTATAACACCAACTAAAATGATCGGAATATAAAACCAAAAAGGCGCTTTATGTTGAGCATCTTCGGATGAAAAACGCTGAATATGTTCTACCCAGAAAAAATAATGCCAATAATCGGGTTCATATTTATTGATAGCTAATGCCCAGGGAAGGCTTATTAATGCCGCACTAGCTATCGCTATCCCACCAAATTTAAGCATCTCAATAAAACGTTTTTGATAAAGCATGATGGGTAGCATGACGATAACCGGAATAGCTAAAGCTAAAAAACCTTTGGTCATAAAGGCCATACCACAGGTAAGCCCCATAACTGCCCAGGCAAGTAACTTTGCCGACAGGCTTGACGCTTTTAATAACCAAAAACAGCATAGCATACAAGCAGTAAGCCACATTGTTAACATAGGATCGAGTACGCTATAAGTGCCAACAGCAAATACCAAAAACATCGAAACATACATTAAGGTAGCAACAAGCGCGACATTTCGATTACACCACATTATCATTGCCAGCCAATAGATTAACCCAGCACTGATCATAGTTGAAAACACAGCGTCAAAACGGACAGCAAAATTAGTATCACCAAATATCATTTGACTGATATTATTTATCCAATATCCGGCCACTGGCTTTTCAAAATAGCGAATATTAAGCAAATAAGGGACAATCCAATCGCCTCTTTGCAACATTTCTCGACTAATTTCTGCGTAACGCGTTTCATCCGGCTGCCACAGTAATCGACCATTCAACGGTACTAAATAAGTAAAAATAAAAAAAAGTGCCAATAAAAAAGCACCTGTTTTCTGTAACTGTTTAGTTAACATCAAACACTATACCTCGCGTTGACACCCTAACCAACCTTCACGTCCTGGAAAAGATGAACGAACAATTTTTCCTTTTGGTAAAGAATCTATATCATCTGGTATTAATTCACGCAAGGTACAAAATACCATTTTTTCCGCAACCGTTTTTTCTAATAAGCAGTCAAATTTTGTCGATTTAGACATTCCTTCTACTTCCGCATGAATGGTATAAACAGAAGTTCCTGTATCTTCCCGCATCGCTTTAATAATAAAATTATTAAAATTTTCATCTTTAACTAAACTACCAACCACTTCATCATAAGTCGGTAGTGTCACTGGAATTTGAACGGTACCAATTGAACCATCAGCTAAAATAGGACGAAATGGATGTGTACCTCGACAATCACTATTGTAGTCAAATTTAAAATTTTCTTTGGCCGTTAATACCCGTTCATCGGCTCGCCAACCAGCCGCTGCTGAACATTTTACTGTAGCGCTCGTTACTGCCTCTAGCCCATCCACACCTAATTTAATTTGTTCAACCAATTTAGTTCTAGGCCATCTAGCTACATTAGCTTGCCAGCCTTGATGATCCCACGCATGTAGCCCTACTTCATGACCTTCATCCATCGTTTGTTTCATTAAGTAGCCTAAATCATTGGCAATTTTTTTACCTGACCAAGCCGTACCAGCCAATAAAATGTTCCAACCATAAAGTGATGTTGCATTCGATCTTAACATTTTCCATAAAAATTTAGGTCGAAACAGGCGCCATAAATGGCGCCCCATATTATCTGGACCCACACTGAAGAAAAAACTGGCTCGAATTTGATATTTAGCGAGCACTCTAAGTAACTGTGGCACACCTTCTTTTGTACCTTGATAAGTATCGACATCAATTCTTAAGCCAATTTTCTTCATTATTTTTTACCTAACTCTTCCGCAGCCGCGTGCAAAAAGAAATCTAAAGTTTCATCAATAGTTTGCTTCATATCAATAGTTGGTTGCCAATCGAGTAAGCGACGCGCATTTTCAATGCTCGGTCTACGATGCTCAACATCTTGGTATCCCTTACCATAATAGCTACTACTTTCAATTTTTTTGAGGCCAGCGAACGGAGGAAAGAGTTTACGTAACGGATGTTTTTCAAAACTATCAAGTAGCATATCAGCTAATTGAGCAATGCTTGCCTCATTGGTCGGATTACCAATATTGATAATTTGCCCATCACATTTTTTATCTTTATTTTCAATAATGCGGAATAATGCTTCAATACCATCTTTAATATCAGTGAAGCAACGCTTTTGAGAGCCTCCATCAACTAATTTTATTGGTGAACCTTCAACCAAATTTAAAATTAATTGAGTTATCGCTCGCGAGCTACCGATACGAGCTGAATGCAAACTATCAAGACGTGGCCCCATCCAATTAAAAGGCCTGAATAGAGTAAATTCCAGCCCCTCTTTGACACCATAAGCCCAGATAACGCGATCTAATAGCTGTTTAGAAACAGAATAAATCCAACGCTGTTTGTTAATTGGACCAACAATTAAACGAGAGGTATCTTCATCAAACTGTTTATCATCACACATCCCATAAACTTCAGAAGTTGATGGGAAAATAATACGTTTATTATATTTTACACAATAACGAACTATTTTTAAGTTTTCTTCAAAATCCAGTTCAAAAACTCTTAATGGATTGCGGGTATATTCAATAGGTGTTGCAATGGCAACGAGCGGCAAAATGATGTCGCATTTTTTAATATGATATTCAATCCATTCAGTATGAATACTGATATCACCTTCAACAAAATGGAAACGTTGATCATCACCAAAACGGGAATCATTAATAAAGCATGAGACAGCAGAAGAACTAATATCCAAACCATAAATATCATAGTGGCCATCAGCTAACAAACGTTCAGTTAAATGGTTACCAATAAAACCGTTTACACCTAAAATCAAGATACGTTTACGGCGTTTTATCTGGGCCATTGGTTTAGCTCCAACCCGCACACCGGTTACAATTCCCATTTCAGTCGCCAAACGCGATCCTTCGATATATAATCCAGAACCACACTGACCGGTTAGTACCTCAAGTACACCTTGACCACAAGCGATTTGCAACGGATCGCTAGAAATGACTGTACCGGGTAAATTATCATGCGATTTTTCCAACACGCACGCACGCCAGATAATCATTTTGCTCTCAGCTAAATAGGTAAAGGCACCCGGATATGGCTCTGTTACTGCACGAATTAGATTATTCACTTCGGTAGCTGATTTAGACCAATCAATCAAACCATCTTCAGCCCGACGACGACCAAAATAAGTTGCTTGACTCTCATCTTGTGGTGTTGCTGAATAATCACTCATTTTAATTAATGGTAATGTATCATCCAAAAGTTGTTCAGCAGCCTGACGAATTTTCTCATGTAACATCAATGCAGTATCTATTGCATCAATCGACACTTTCCGCTGTGCGATAATATCACCGCCATCCGCTTTGGCTATCATCTTATGTAACGTAACACCAGTCTCTGTTTCACCATTCAAAATAGCCCAATTAATCGGCACTCGACCACGATATTTAGGCAGTAAAGAACCATGTAGGTTGAAAGCACCTTTAAGGGCTAAAGCCAATAATTGTTTGCTAAGCATGTGGCGATAGTAAAAAGAGAAAATAACATCAGGTTGCATTTCCTGAATACGCTCAATCCAAAGCGAATGATTAACATTCTCTGGCGCAAATACAGGCAGCCCCATCTCTGCCCCCAAGCGAGCAACTGAAGAAAAGAAATGATTCTCTTTTTGATCATCTGTATGTGTAAAAACAGCCTGAATTTCAAAGCCCGCCTTCTGTAACGCCTTTAATCCCACACAACCAATATCATGGTAAGCAAAAACAATAGCTTTCATTATTTTTTTCCCTGATTTTCGTCAGCATTTTGATCAATACCAACTATCTTTTGAATGAAGTAACGGGGTCGGGCACGAACATCATTATACATTCTGCCGATATATTCACCGAGTAGTCCCATGGCAATAAACTGCGCACCAATAAAAATGAACAGAATGGCAAACAGAGTAAAAACACCCTCTGCGGCCCACATTGCACCAAAAATAAGACGTAAAATAATTAATACAACCGCCAATAAAAACCCACTTGTCGCAATAAAACTACCGATGACACTAAGCAAACGTAACGGGGTAGTGGTTAAACACGTTAGCAAATCAAACATCAAATTTATTAGCTTCATAAAGCTATATTTGGAATCACCAAACTCACGCTCCGCATGAGCAACATCTATTTCGATCGTTCTTCTAGCGAAAGTATTGGCTAAAATGGGAATAAATGTACTACGTTCATGACACTGTAGCATAGCATTAATAATATTACGGCGATAAGCACGCAACATACAGCCATAATCGCCCATTGTCCGTCCGGTTGCTTTGGTGATCATAGCATTAATAATTTTTGATGCCGTTTTACGAAACCAAGAATCTTGCCGATTCATTCGTCTGGTGCCAACTACATCATAGTCCTCTTCAGCAACCTGCACTAGATATGGAATTTCTTCAGGTGGATTTTGCAAATCAGCATCTAAAGTAATTACAAGATCACCTTGTGCATGTTTAAAACCAGCCATAATAGCAGAATGTTGGCCATAATTACGATTTAAGATCACCGCAATAACATGATTTGCTGGATTTTCAGCAGCATCTATCATCAATTTAGCTGAATTATCAGTGCTGCCATCATCAACTAAAATTAATTCATATGGCTGTTTCAATCTCTGACAAGCAGCCAAGGTTCTTTCCAATAATTGGGGTAAACTTTGCTCTTCGTTATAAGTAGGGATAACAATAGAAACTTTTTTTATTTCTTCAAAATCATTTTGAAAAGACACTATTTCAGCTCCGAAAAAATTTCATTAATAACAGTAACAACGCGATCAACATCTTGAGCAAGCATGTCAGGGAATAGTGGCAATGAACATAAGGTAGCCGAATTCCATTCAGAATTAGGCAGAGAAAGCGATGGATAACGTTCTCTATAATATTTTTGTGTATGAGCAGCACGAAAATGCAAACCTGTGCCAATATTCTTTTCTTTTAAGCGTTCCATAAAGTTATCACGGCTAATACCACGGACTGCTTCATCAACCCGTACCATAAACAGATGGTTAGCATGCAAATGGAGATAAACAGGCATAGTCAACATTTTCAACGGTAGGTTGGCAAGCGCTTCTCGATAATAGGCAACAAGCTCAGCACGACGTTTATTTAGCTGTTCTAATTTTTTTAATTGAACAACTGCAATTGCAGCATGGATGTCAGAAAGATTATACTTAAATCCGGGTTCAATAACCTCTGCCTGTGGTTTACGACCTTGTATTTGTTGATCAAAAGCATCCACAGCTAAACCATGAAATTTTAAACATCGCAGGCGAGTAGCCAAAGCATCATCATCGGTAGCAACTAAACCACCTTCAGCACAAGTGATATTTTTAATAGCATGAAACGAAAAAATAGCGGTGCCCTGTTGGCCAATCCATTCATTTTGATACTGAGTACCTACCGCATGGGCAGCATCTTCGATTAATGTAATATTGTTTCTTTGGGCAATCTGATGTAACGCCTTAAGATCGCATGGCGCTCCTGCATAATGCACAGGAATAATCGCTTTAGTCTTAGTAGTAATTGCCTTCTCAACCACGTCAGGCTGAATCATTAAAGTGTCACGATCAACATCAATCATGACTGAATTTGCCCCTAACAAGGTAATCATATTAATAGTTGAAACCCATGTTAGTGAAGGTGTAATAACTTCATCGCCAGGACCAATTCCCAAGGCCATAAGCGTTATATGCATACCTGCAGTTGCCGCACAAAAAGCTATTGCATGCTGACAACCAAACTTATGGCAAAAATCTTCTTCAAGTTGATGACTTTGTGGACCGGTGGTGATCCAACCAGAACGCAATACATTTTCTACCGCCAGAATTTCTTCATCAGCTATTGCTGGACGAGAAAAAGGAAGAAAATTATTCATAAGATTAACCTACTAGCAATTCATCTAATATTTTTTATAGTTAATTGTTTATGATATCATAAAATAACTTAACTACATATCAACATGATAATAACTTGCCAATATAACTAGTTAGGATTTCATGTTAGTTAAGCAAATCAGAAAAATAAATAAAATTCCTAATAATTCTTATCAAGAAGAAAGTTTTCTAATAATAAGTAATTTTAAAGTTATTATTAGCTCAATTTTTGTTAAAAAATAATTTTGATTGATAAAAACCAAAATAGCTAACTCACTAACCATATCCTTATTTTTAAAATTATATTGGCATAATTGAGTAATAAAAAAGCCGCTTCAGCGGCTTTTTAAAATAATAATTCATTATTTATGAGGTTTTACCTTTTCAACCCGGCCTTTCAACTTTTGCCCTGGTCGAAAAGTCACTACTCGACGAGCAGTGATGGGAATATCTTCACCAGTCTTTGGATTTCGACCTGGACGTTGACTTTTATCACGCAGATCAAAATTACCAAACCCTGACAGTTTCACCTGCTCCCCATTTTCTAATGAACGACGAACTTCTTCAAAGAAGAGCTCAACTAGGTCTTTCGCATCACGTTTGCTTATACCTAGTTTTTCGAACAGACTTTCTGACATTTCAGCTTTTGTAAGCGCCATAGGTTTAGTCCCTCAAGGATGCTTGGAATCGCCGTTTTAACGCAGCAACACATTTATCAACAGTTGCGGCAATCTCTTCTTCTTCCAGAGTACGGCCTGTATCCTGCAAGATTAAGCTAATAGCAAGGCTCTTATAACCTTCCGCTACACCTTTACCACAATACACGTCAAACAAGTTTATGCCAACTATATGATTTATGCCAATTTTCTTACATTCAGCTAAAACATCCGCCGTTGCGACCTCTTCTGGAACAACAATAGCAATATCTCGTCGATTGGCAGGAAAACGTGAAATCATATTTGCTTTAGGAATAACACGCTTTGCAATTACATTCCATTGCAATTCGAAAACAAGGGTCCGACCATTTAAATCTAGCTTATTTTCAAGTTCAGGATGAATTACACCTACGTATCCAATATAACTATTATCAAGATAAATCCCAGCACTTTGCCAAGGATGAAGCGCAGGAAAAGATTGCGCCTTAAAAACAATATTGTCTAATTTTCCGGTTAATTCCAGTATTGCTTCAAGATCACCTTTAATATCAAAAAAATCAACTACCCGTTTTTCCTGTAACCAATGCTCTTCATAACGATTGCCAGTAATAACCCCTGCTAACATCAATTCTTGACGAATACCATGTTCAGCTGCTTCATCCGGCACAAATCGTAATCCACTTTCAAATAGTCGAATCCGATTTTGTTGCCGATTTTGATTATAAATTACCGTCATTAATAATCCTGGCAGCAAAGAAAGCCGCATTGCTGACATATTAGCTGAAATTGGATGAGGTAAAATCATCGTATCGGAATCTGGATGTAACAAAGCCTGAATTTTAGGATCAACAAAACTATAAGTAATCGCTTCATTGTAACCACGATCAATTAATAAAGTTTTAACGCGTTTTAATGGCAGCTCCGATTCACAACGTGGAGTCATAACTAAATCAGCATGTAACGGTATATTGGGTATATTATTATAACCATAGACTCGGGCAACTTCCTCGATCAGATCTTCTTCAATCTGTATATCAAAACGCCAAGATGGTGCAATTACCTGCCAGCTATCCTGCTGAGCAACTATCTGGCAACCTAAGCGCTGTAGGATTTCAGTAACATTAATACCTGGAATACTATGACCAATTAAACGATCAAGTTTTTGCCGAGTTAGCGTTATTTCTGCCGCTTGTGGTAAATTAGTTTCATGGCTAACATCAATAATATTTCCAGCCTCACCACCACAAATCTCGAGTATTAATCTGGTAGCTCGTTCCATAGCTTTATATTGTAGTTGTGGATCAACACCCCGTTCAAAACGATGTGAAGCCTCAGTATGAAGACCATAATTACGGGCACGTCCGGCAATGGCTAATGGAGCGAAAAAAGCACACTCTAACACGATATTAGTGGTATTTTCATTTACACTAGAGTACTTACCGCCAAAAATACCGGCAAGGCCTAAGACGCTTTTCTCATCAGCAATGACCAAAGTATCTGGCTTCAATGCTACCTCGGTGTCATCAAGTAAAACTAATCTTTCATCCTGTTTCGCCATGCGAACAATTATGGCGCCATTTAAGCCATCAAGATCATAAGCATGTAAGGGTTGCCCCAACTCTAATAACACATAATTAGTAATATCAACCACCGAATCAATAGTACGGATCCCGCTGCGAGATAATTTTTCTCTCATCCAGTTAGGGGTTTGAACTTTAACATCAACCCCCTTTATTACTCGCCCTAAAAAACGTGGACAAGTCGCCGGTGATTCAATATGAATAGGAAAAACAGTCGTATTAGTGCCTTTAACCGGTTCAATGTTTACTTTATCTAACTCAAGGCTATTAATAGCAGCAATATCGCGAGCTATACCTAAAATACTTAAAAAATCAGCGCGATTTGGTGTTAAACTTACTTCGAAAATATGGTCATCTAGTTGTAAGTATTTGCGAATATCGATACCAATCGGCGCATCGTGAGGTAATTCAATAATGCCCGCATGATCATCAGAAATAGCGAGTTCAGAATAAGAACAAAGCATACCTTCAGATCGTTCGCCACGCAGTTTTGTCGCTTTAATTTTAAAATTACCAGGTAAAATTGCTCCAAGCGTTGCGACAGCGACTTTTAATCCTTGACGACAATTTGGTGCTCCACAGACGACATTTAGTAAGTGATCAGCGCCAATATTGACCTTTGTTAGCCGCAATTTATCTGCATTAGGATGTTGAACACATTCAACAATCTCACCAACTAAGACACCTTGGAATTGACCCGCAACTGGTTTAACCTCATCAATTTCCAACCCAGCCATCGTCATTTGCTCTGCCAAGGCTTCACTACTAATTGCAGGATTTACCCATTCACGTAACCAAAGTTCACTTAATTTCATGTGATAGCCCTGCCTTATTTAAATTGTTTAAGAAAACGAAGATCATTTTCAAAAAAAGCGCGTAAATCAGTCACGCCATACCGTAACATCGTTAAACGCTCCATTCCCATTCCAAAGGCAAAACCAGAATATAAATCAGGATCAATGCCAACATTGCGTAATACATTTGGATGTACCATGCCACAACCTAATACTTCTAACCATTTTCCATTTTTACCCATCACATCGACTTCAGCTGATGGTTCAGTAAATGGAAAATATGAAGGCCGAAAACGAACGTGGGTTTTTTCTTCAAAAAAATAATTTAAAAAGTCATGTAACGTACCTTTTAAATTGGTAAGACTAATATTTTTATCAACAATTAAGCCTTCAGTTTGATGAAACATTGGTGTATGCGTTTGGTCATAGTCATTGCGATACACACGACCAGGGGCAATAATACGAATAGGTGGTTGTTTACCTTTCATAGTGCGAATTTGAACACCAGAAGTTTGGGTACGTAACAAACGCGTTGTATCAAACCAAAAAGTATCATGTGAAGCACGAGCAGGGTGGTGAGCAGGAATATTTAAAGCATCAAAATTGTGATAATCATCTTCTATTTCAGGCCCGGAAACAACAGAAAAGCCAAGTTCAGCAAAGAATTCTTCAATACGTTCAATTGTGCGGGTTACTGGATGTAAGCTACCATTTTCAGTACGGCGACCTGGTAAGGAAATATCTATTTTTTCTGCCGCTAAGCGAGCATTTAAGACAGCATTTTCTAACTGCTCTTTACGCACATTCAATGAATTTTGAACTTCTTGTTTAGCCTGATGAATAACTGCTCCTGCTGCAGGGCGTTCTTCTGCAGGTAGATCACGCAACGTTGACATCTGTAGTGTTAAATGGCCTTTTTTACCCAAAAACTCAACACGCACTGAATCCAACGCAGCAATATCCTGAGCTTTTTCGATGGCTGCTTTTGCCTGTGCAAGCAACTCGACGAGATGTGGCATTGTTCCCTCTTCTTACGACCCTTTGGCCTAATCATTATTGAAAATAAAAAAATTTTTTTAGCAATTACAAACAAAAAAGCCTCCATTCGGAGGCTTATCGCGGTTTTTCATTTCTTTTTCTTAAATGCGCGAAAGCCCCAAACTTTAGGAGCTAAAGTAAAAAAAGAAACGAAAAAAAACAATTTTCATCTTTAAGCTACTATTCATAGAATAACTCATTTTTATAATAAGACAACTATCCATAGTGATTAAAAAAGAGAAAGCTAAGTTCCTCTTTTTTAACAGTTTTATGCTAATGCGCTTTTTGCTTTCTCGACTAATGCCGCAAATGCAACTTTATCAAAAACAGCAATGTCAGATAGGATCTTACGGTCAATTTCAATTGATGCTTTTTTCAAACCATTAATAAAACGACTATAAGACAAACCATTCTGACGTGCAGCAGCATTAATACGTGCGATCCATAATTGGCGGAATTGACGCTTACGCTGACGACGATCACGATAAGCATATTGACCGGCTTTAATTACTGCCTGGAAAGCAACACGATAAACACGCGAACGAGCACCATAGTAACCTTTCGCTTGTTTTAATATTTTTTTATGACGTGCACGGGCAACTACACCACGTTTTACGCGAGCCATATACTCCTCCTATCACTTCGAACTAAATTCGATAGTCTTAGACTAAAAATTCAAACTTATGCGTATGGCAAACAAGCCATTACCAAACCCAGATCACCTTTGGAAACCATGGTTTTTGGTCGCAAATGACGCTTACGCTTAGTTGACTTTTTAGTCAGAATATGACGAAGGTTAGCGTGCTTACGCTTAAAACCACCACTGGCAGTTTTTTTAAAACGTTTTGCCGCACCACGTACTGTTTTAATCTTTGGCATTATAAATATCCACTTCGCATTGTTAATTTAACAAACTAGTCAGGCGAATAGCTTTCAACCTAAATAGAACTCTATTGCTTGGTTGCCTAACTATTTCTTTTTCGGTGCAAGCACCATGATCATCTGACGACCCTCGATCTTAGTTGGAAAAGATTCTACGACTGACAGCTCATCCAAATCGATTTTAATACGATTAAGCATATCAATACCGATCTGTTGGTGCGCCATTTCACGACCACGAAAACGTAGCGTGATTTTGGCTTTATCACCATCTTCTAGAAAGCGAATCAGGTTGCGTAGTTTGACCTGATAATCACTTTCATCTGTACCAGGTCGGAATTTAATTTCCTTCACCTGAACAATTTTTTGCTTCTTTTTCTGCTCTTTGATCGATTTACTCTTCTCATAGAGGAACTTGCCGTAATCCATAATTCGGCAAACCGGCGGCTCGGCATTTGGGCTGATTTCGACTAAATCAACACCTGCTTCCTCGGCTTTTTCAAGAGCTTCTTTTAGACTGATAATACCAATCTGCTCGCCGTCTAAACCAGTTAAACGAACTTCAGAAGCACGAATCTCCGTATTAATACGATTCGGGCGCACCGTTTGAATTCTTTTTCCGCCTTTAATACCTTATTCCTCCAGTTGATAAATACGACGAGTACGAATTTCATCAAGCACTCTTTCTGCAAATTTTGTGACGTCAAATGTTCCTAAATCCCTGCCATCGCGAGTACGAACAGATACCTGGTTCGATTCAACTTCCTTATCGCCACAAACTAACATATAAGGAACGCGACGCAAAGTATGCTCACGAATTTTAAAGCCTATTTTCTCGTTTCTCAAGTCCGCTTTTGCACGAATACCAAAATTACGCAAATTTTCTACTACTTTTTGCACAAAATCAGCCTGCGCATCCGTGATATTTATTATAACAATTTGTAATGGAGCTAACCAGGTTGGGAAAAAACCGGCATACTGCTCAATTAAAATCCCAATAAAACGTTCAAGTGAGCCTAAAACAGCACGATGGATCATTACCGGAACCTGACGTTCATTATTTTCATCTACATAAGAAGCACCTAAACGACTCGGTAATGAGAAATCAAGCTGTACAGTACCACATTGCCATGCCCGATCCAAACAATCATACAGAGTAAACTCAATTTTGGGGCCATAAAATGCACCTTCACCGGGTTGATAATCGAATTCAATATCCCCTAGTGCCTTAGCCAGATCTGCTTCGGCACGATCCCATTGAGCATCAGTGCCTATCCGTTTTTCTGGTCGGGTTGACAATTTAACCGCAATTTTTTCAAAACCAAATGTTGCATAAACATCATAAATCATTTTAATGCAACTTTTCACTTCATCTAAAATCTGATCTTCAGTACAAAAAATATGGGCATCATCTTGAGTAAATCCCCGCACGCGCATCAAGCCATGTAAAGCGCCGGATGGTTCATTACGGTGACAACTGCCAAACTCAGCCATACGTAGTGGCAAATCACGATAAGATTTCAAACCTTGATTAAATATCTGTACATGCCCTGGACAATTCATCGGTTTTATACAATATTCTCGGTTTTCCGATGACGTGGTAAACATGTTTTCTTTATAGTTTTCCCAGTGACCTGTTTTTTCCCAAAGAATACGATCCATCATCAATGGACCTTTTACTTCTTGATATCGATATTCATTCAATTTAGTACGAATAAAGTTTTCCAATTCACGAAATATGATCCAACCATCATTATGCCAAAATGCCATACCTGGTGCTTCTTCTTGCATATGATAAAGATCAAGTTGCTTACCTATCTTACGATGATCACGTTTTGCTGCCTCTTCTAAACGTAACAAATAAGCAGCTAATTGTTTTTTATTAGCCCAAGCTGTTCCATAGATCCTTTGTAGCATCTTGTTATCGCTATTACCGCGCCAATACGCTCCAGCCACTTTCTGTAATTTGAAATAATGACAAAAACGCATATTGGGGACATGCGGCCCACGACACATATCAATATATTCTTCATGATAATAAAGTCCAGGATGATCATCTTTTTTAATATTTTCATCCAAAATTTTAACTTTATAATCCTCCCCTCGAGCAACAAAAGTATCCCGAGCTTCCTGCCAACTAACTCGCTTTTTGATAACATCATAGTTCTTTTCAGCGAGTTCGTACATGCGCTGCTCAAGTTTGTCCAAATCTTCCTGTGTTAAAGAGTGCTCTAGATCAACGTCATAGTAAAAACCATTCTCAATAATAGGGCCAATTGCCATTTTAGTGGCTGGCAATAATTGTTTAATTGCATGCCCAAGTAAATGTGCACATGAATGACGAATAATCTCTAAGCCTTCAAGATCTTTACTGGTAATAATGGCTACTTGAGCGTCATTATTAATCACATCACTCGCATCAACAAGCTCACCATTAACACGACCGGCAATACAGGCTTTTGCAAGGCCTGAACCAATATCATTAGCAATATCCATAATTGAAACAGCATGCTGATATTGACGTTGACTTCCGTCAGGAAGAGTAATAACTGGCATTTAAAATCCTTATTTACAGTGGTGACCCATACGCAAGATCACATGTATAAAAATATATTTTTATTAAAAATGAGTTAAAGCAATTTCTTACTTCACCTAGTAATTGATATACGTTAAGAAAACGCCCAAACAGAGCAAAAGGGATATACGTACTTGTATTAACTTAGTGGCGCATAATATCACTATGCAGGATTGATTAATAGATTAAATCTCGGATAATAAGAATAAAATACTAAAAATATAGCAACAAATTAATCGTCAGCTAGTTAAATTTTGATTAATCAACCTAATTTAAATTTATTTTTATAATACAATGAAATAGTATTATAAAACTATATAAGTTTATTGCTAAAATTTTATTGATGTTTGCTAATCAGTGATTTTTTGGAAAAAAGCTTATAATAAAAAATTATTAACATTTTCTATTATAAATCAATAATTAATCTATCATAGCTATCGAATTGTAAGCATTTTTAATTTTCCAAAGATAGCGTGGTGCTTGCTCACTTGGGGGTTTTGTTTGAATATGCTGATAAAACTCTTCTATGGTTAACTTATTAAGTTTATCGATTGCAAGATAAGGATCCTTATCAAAAATTCGTAATAATGCTCCAGCACCATTAACATAAGCAACAACGGTTGTATATAATAAAGTACTTTCGGATCACGGATACCCGATAAATGTTTATCTTGAATAAAACTAATATAGGCCGTTCCAACATCAATATTAATCGCCGGATCTTTAAGTTGACTCGTTGTCGGTTGCCCTACTTTACCCTGTAACCGATAAGCATCACGACCGGCGGTAGAAGCCTTAACTTGCATTAAACCGATCACGTTAGATTTACTGACTGTATTAGCGCGAAAATTAGATTCCACTTTGATAATCGCTCTAATTAGGTTTTCATCAACACTATAGTGTTGGGCTACCTGTCTAATTACAGCATCGTAAGCGGTTCTTGATGGTACACTTTCGGTTTGCTCCTCTATTCCTCTATAATAACATAGAGTAGATAATCGTTTTGATAGGCTGTTTTCTGGTTATTTGATTGTTTGCTAGAACCCACCAATACAATAATAAATACGACGCCACAACTTTTAAATTTCACCTTACGCCAACTTCCAGTTGCTTGATCCTATTTAGGATAACCTAATGAGATAAAAATGGTCCCTTTGAGCGTTGAGTTGTGAAGATGCTCTCATTATCTACTATATACATCACAATTACAATTATTGATCATATTGACATCTTTCCTATATAGTTGATAATCATTCTCATTAATGTATGATTTATTACTTTATTATCGGGGAAACATTTATGTATAAAAGATCCAGCCTATGGTCTAGGTACATTTTTACTGGTTTAGCTATAATTACTACACTTGCTCTTTTTAATCCAATTGCATACGCAAAAAAATTTACCGTTGTAACTACTTTTACTATCATCCAAGATATTGCGCAAAATGTAGCAGGTAATGCAGCAAATGTTCAATCGATCACCAAACCGGGAGCGGAAATTCATGGATATCAACCGACCCCCAAAGACATTCTAAAAGCACATAATGCTGATTTAATTTTATGGAATGGATTAGGACTTGAAACATGGTTTAAACGCTTTTTTGCAAACTTCCAACATATTCCAGCCGTTACTGTTACTAAAGGAATAAAACCAATACCTATTCGCGAAGGTGAATATCAAGGTAATCCTAATCCTCATGCCTGGATGTCGGCGCAAAATGCATTAATATATATTGAAAATATTCGGGCTGCGCTCGTAAAATCTGACCCTAAAAATGCAGATATCTATAACCATAATGCGAAAATATATGCTAGTAAAATCAGCAATATTGATGAACCCCTACGTAAAAGACTAGCCCAAATACCGCAAGAAAAACGCTGGTTAGTGACCAGTGAAGGTGCTTTTAGTTATCTAGCTAAAGATTATGGCCTTAAAGAAGCTTATTTGTGGCCAATTAACGCTGAGGAACAGGGCTCACCACAACAAGTTCGTAAGGTTATCGACATTGTGAGAAAATATAAGATTCCCGTCGTGTTCAGCGAAAGTACCGTTTCTGATAAACCAGCTAAACAAGTCAGTAGAGAGACCGGTGCTCAATATGGTGGTGTACTCTATGTTGACTCTCTTTCTACCAGTGATGGCCCGGTTCCAACCTATATAGAACTATTAAAAAATACCGTTAATACTATTGCAAAAGGTTTTGGTCAATAATAATGAGTAACGATACTTTTTACGAAAAACCTAACTTAGTTGTTGATAATGCAACTGTTACATACAATAACGGACATACTGCTATTTATGACGCCAGCTTCAATATCACTGTCGGCTCAATTTGTGCGCTATTAGGAGTTAATGGTAGCGGCAAATCCACCCTGTTTAAAACAATAATGGGTTTAGTAACACCAACAAAGGGACGGGTAACATTAAACAATGCCCCTATCAAAACTGCCCTTAAACAAAATATTATTGCTTACGTACCACAAACTGAAGAAGTTGACTGGAATTTTCCGGTCCTAGTTTCTGATGTAGTAATGATGGGACGCTATGGTAAAATGGGTATTTTACGTATTCCCAGTCAACAAGATAAACAAATTGTTGCTGATTCGCTTGCGCGAGTTGATCTTACCGGTTTAGAAAAAAGACAAATAGGTGAGCTCTCTGGTGGGCAAAAGAAACGAGTTTTTCTCGCACGAGCACTTGCCCAAGAAGGAAAAGTATTACTTCTTGATGAACCTTTTACTGGCGTCGATGTAAAAACGGAAAATGCTATTATTGAGCTTTTACGCTCATTACGGAGTAATGGCTATCTTATTTTGGTTTCTACTCATAACTTGGGAAGCGTACCTGAATTTTGTGATCAAGTTATTTTAGTAAACCGCACCATACTGGCTAGTGGGCCAATTGAAACAACTTTTACCCAGAAAAATATTCAACTCGCTTTTGGCGGGGTACTGCGGCATATTAATCTCTCTGGAGCTGAACTTCATTACGATGATGATCCTCGTTCATTGACTGTTATTACTGATGATGAAAGAGCAGCTATTTTTTATGGTCACCATGAACAAGCATCAGTTATTAAAAAGCAACCAGAGGAATAAATCATGTTGGATCTATTGCTTCAGCCCTTTGAATATAACTACATGGTTAAAGCAATCTGGGTTAGCGCTATCGTTGGCGCAGTCTGTGCTTTTCTCTCTGCTTACTTAATGTTAAAGGGATGGTCATTAATGGGTGATGCCCTTTCCCATTCTGTCGTGCCAGGTGTCGCTAGCGCCTATGCACTTGGCTTCCCCTACGCCGTAGGTGCTTTTTTTACCGGTATTCTTGCTGCACTTTCTATGACATTCGTGCGCCATATTTCGAAACTGAAAGAAGATGCAGTAATTGGTTTTATTTTTTCCACCTTCTTCACCGTAGGATTGCTAATTCTTTCATTAAATCCCACGTCAGTGAATGTACAAACTATTATCTTTGGCAATATTTTAGGTATTGCCGATGAAGATGTACTCCAAGTTGAAATTATTATTACCATTTCTTTTATTATGCTTATGTTTATATGGAAAGATTTACTTGTCGTATTCTTTGATGAAAATCACGCTCGCTCTATTGGACTAAAACCGTTAAAACTAAAAATTATCTTTTTTACGCTACTTAGCGCCTGTACGGTTGCCGCTTTACAAACCGTGGGATCGATACTTGTCATCGCAATGGTCATTACACCTGGAGCAACCGCTTATTTACTCACGGATCAATTCAAACGGCTACTCTTTATTGCCATACTGATTGGATTTACCTCTAGTGCTCTTGGCGCTTATATTAGCTATTTTATTAATGGTGCTACCGGCGGAATCATTGTTACCCTACAAACTTTGGTTTTCCTCTTGGCCTTCTTTTTTGCACCTAAATATGGTTTATTCGTATCCCACCGAAAAGCACGCGAAGAAATCGTAAACCTCAAACAATTAGAGCAAGAGGTAAGTCACAATGAATGACTTTATGGAGTTATTAATAACGCCTTTTGTTTTTCCGTTTATGCAAAAAGTCATTATTACCGCACTTGTCACCGGAACAGTATGTTCTATCCTCTCATGCTTTTTAATACTTAAGGGTTGGTCTTTAATGGGTGATACTATTTCTCATGCTGTATTACCCGGGATCGTTATCGCCTTTGTTATCGGTATTCCCTTATCAATCGGCGCTTTTTTATCAGGAATTTTTTGTGCATTTGCAACCGGTTATCTAAAAGAAAATAGTCGCATAAAAGAAGATACTGTCATGGGGATTGTTTTTTCCGGGATGTTTGCGTTTGGATTAGTACTATTTGCCCGTATTGATACAGATCAACATCTTACCCATATTCTTTTTGGCAATATCCTAGGCATTACTGAGACCGAATTTAAACAAACACTCTACATCTCAGCTTTTACCATTGCAATTATTCTATTAAAACGTAAGGATTTTATGCTCTACTGTTTTAACCCTAATCAGGCTAAAGTTATCGGTTTATCTGTTAAACTTTTACATTATGGATTACTGTCTTTATTAGCTCTCACCATTGTTGCATCTTTACAAGCAGTAGGAATAATTCTAGTAATAGCTATGCTTATTTCTCCTGGCATTATTGCTTTTACGTTATGTCAAAACTTTAATCGAATGCTAATTATTGCTGTTATTGCTTCTACCACTTCCTCGCTTATCGGCACTATTCTGAGTTTTCATATTGATGCCGCAACTGGTCCTTGTATTGTACTAACGCAAGCAATCTATTTTATAGCTGCATTAATCTACAACTATATCAGTAAAATAAAAAAGCGTCTTTTTTGAATAAAATATCAATTCGCTCATAAGCAATATTGTTAAATTAAAAATAACTGACAAAAAATTAAGATTATCTTATTTTTGATAGATGATAATCCTGTTTTTTACTAGCAGAGACTATTCACTAACCTTAATCAGCTATAATATAATCTCTTAAATTTAATAGGGAAGCGGCTAACATCAGCAGGCAATAAATCATTAATTAAACGGATCCTTAGTATTGTAAAACTTGCCTACTAAAGCTAAATAAAAAACGCTATATTTATCTTTTGATAAGCGCTAAGCGATATATCACCATTATTTAGTAAATTACTATAATCCCTCGAAATGACAATAGTTTTACAACTAGATAATTAATTATGATCTTCACGTTACCTTTCAATAACATATTTATTTTCAAATTGATTATAATAAAAAAACTACCAACCTAAGATATTCAATACGAAGTAAATCATTCCTCCTAATATAACCGGCAATACATACAGTAGAAAAATTTGCTGAAAATAGTATGAGACGGAATAGTAATTTTTGCTTCTATTTCTTCTTTTGAAACTTCAACACCTTTTGCTCTTTCAACAAATAAGGTAATATTCAATACTTTCTTTGATAAATTTTAACTGACGATTCATTCTGTTAGCTGAAGCACTCAAAGCTTGGTCAACAAACATCAAGTAAAATAGCAAAATAAAACCGAAATTAGCTGTTAAAAATCCCCCATATATGAGTATTAGGAATAGATGAATTATGCAAAAAAATTTAGAAAAGTGGTATTTCGTTTTACTATATACACCATAATTTTAATAAAATTATTGACTACCGCATTTAAACCAGTGCCTTGTAAAGCTTGCTTTTCTGCTAACTGCTAAAGAAATTAATGATACTACATGTAGACACGAGCGCTAGAGAAAAAACTATCCACCCTAAAATACGCTTTCCAATAGCGATATAAAATGCTGTTTGGTAATTCATTAAAGCTCCCCATATTTTTTATATTACTATTTAAATGAATAAGTAAATATTATAAAAAATATATAATTGTTATTTTATCACTAATCAAAATTAACCCTAGCCTATCTATATTAAAAGATTTTTTTATTTTACAATTAATAAAATTAATCGGTAAGTCATGAATAATAGGAGTCCTTTTAATGTCTCATCAATTATCTATCAAAGCTGCTATTTTTGATATGGATGGCTTATTGATTAATTCTGAGCCCCTTTGGGGTCAAGCAGAAAAAGAAATTCTGGGTAAACTTGGTGTAACTACTTCAATTGTAAATCAACTTCCTGACACACTAGGACTACGCATCGATCAAGTTGTACAACTGTGGTATTTGGCTTCTCCTTAGCAAGGTGCCTCATTAAAAGAGGGGGAACAAAAAATTATTAAACGTGTTATTGCACTTATAGAAGAACAACGTCCACTATTGTCCGATGTTAAACATGCTCTTCAACTATGTCAAGATCATAACTTAAAAATCGGTTTAGCATCTGCTTCCCCCAAACATATGCTAGAAAAAGTACTTACTATGTTTAATATTCACGATTGCTTCTCAGCCGTCGTATCAGCAACCCCATTGCCCTACAGCAAACCCCATCCCGGGGTTTACATACAAACAGCCCAACTACTAGATGTTGAACCAATACATTGTGTTGCTTTTGAAGACTCTTTTCATGGCATGACTGCTGTTAAAACTGCCCGTATGCGTAGTATCGTTGTTCCACCAGCAGATCATTTTACTGATCCTCGTTAGGCATTAGCGGATATCAAACTCAATACACTGGATGAATTAACAACTAAACATATCATTTGAACTTTATCGATTGGCAGTATTCCAACTTGAATATATCTAAAACATTATTACTTTTCTCACCAGCTAACTACAAAATACTAATCTTATTATTTAATAAATTCGATTACACTACTCAAATCATGTCAAAACTATTATACTCTATAAACTGTATAAATAAACAGTGGGACATTATGTGTTATGACTGCCACCGGGCATCTACTTTTTTCAGTATCATCATTAATACTTGTGCATAAATTAGCAATTACACCAGAGTTTACACATGGTGATTGGCTTCATTTATTAGCCGGGGCATTACTTGGTGCTCTATTACCCGATATTGATCATCCATCTTCTCATTTAGGGCGTCTATTTCGTTTTATTTCTGTTCCAGTTTGTCGTTTATGTGGTCATCGTGGCTTTACCCATAGCTTACTCGCATGGTTGCTGATCGTATTATTATCGACTCAACTTCCCAGTAATTATTGGCTTTCTGATGCACTAATTCAAGCATTTTTGTTAGGTTATTTCAGTCATCTAATTGGAGACATGTTAACCACAAATGGTATACCTTTCCTATGGCCATTGAAACTTTGCTTTTGTTTCCCTATTTTAGGTAATAATTCTAATCACCGAGCAGAGCATTCTATTGCTATTTTATTAGCTATTTGTGCGGTATTAATTCCATCTCACTATCAATCACCTTTACTACCGCTATTACAAGAAACGAAAAAAAACGTTATTACATATGTAGTTAATGAACTAAACGGCTTAAAATTATTACGTTCTCATTGAAAAATTATTAAAATAAAATTGCATTTAGTTATAACAAAAATATTTTTATTACTGATAATTATAAGGCAAAATGTGTTTCATTGGAAGTTTTTAACCTTCATACTTCCCCAATGACAAAAAATGCTATACCTAGAACAATATGGAGTTGGAAAATGGGTATGAATTTTCCTGTAATTCTTAATATACTTGTCTTTACTATATTACTACTATTATTGGCAAAAGTAAGTGCACATGGATGGAGCCTGTCAAAAAAAGTCTTTGGTGGTCTTCTTATTTGGTATCTTTTTTGGTGTGGTTTTGCATTTGGTATATGATATTAATAATCAAATAGTGCATGATTCATTGTCGTGGTTCAATATAATTGGCAATGGTTATGTAAAACTGCTGTATGCTGTAAATGATCATTATGCCTTTAGTGTTTGCTTCAATACTTAATGCTGTCGCGCGCTTACATCAAACATCTTCATTAGGAAAAATCAGTTTCTTCACCATCGGGGTTCTGCTTTTTACAACAGCGATTGCCGCTATCATTGGTATCACTATTACAATTTTGTTTGACTTAACGGCAGAAGGTCTTGTACAAAGTAGTCATGAAAATATTCAACTTGGTGTTATAGAAAGCAACTACATTCAAAAAATAATACCTGAATTAATATTATCATTTATTCCTAAAAATCCTTTTGCCGACTTGGCCGGAGCAAATCCAACCTCCCTTATCAGCGTTGTTATTTTTTCTACATTTTTAGGTATAGCTGCTCTGCAATTAGCTAAAATTAATCCTGCAAAAGGCGATAAGATTTTATCGGCGATAGATATTTTTCAAGCCTGGATCATAAAGCTGGTTCGTTTAGTTATACGACTAACACCATATGGCGTAATGGCTTTAATGATTAAAGTTGTTGCCAATTCAAATTTACAAGATATTATCAAGCTCGGCAGTTTTGTTATTGCATCCTACTTAGCGTTATCTTTAATGTTTATTATTCATGGTATTCTTCTTTCTTTACCTGGCATTAATCCAATAAAATTTTTTAAAAAAGTCATTCCAGTTTTAATTTTTGCATTTACTAGTCGTTCTAGTGCCGCCAGTATTGCATTAAACGTTAAAACACAAACTCAACAATTAGGTACTCCTGAATCAATCGCTAATTTTTCAGCATCCTTTGGTACCACAATTGGTCAAAATGGCTGCGCAGGAATTTACCCGGCAATGCTTGCTGTAATGGTTGCCCCAACTGTTGGAATCAATCCGCTAGATCCCGTATGGATTGCTACACTTGTTGTTATTGTAACCATTAGTTCTGCCGGGGTTGGTGGCGGAGCGACTTTTGCTGCATTAATGGTTTTACCTGCGATGGAGCTACCTATTACTTTAGTAGCATTACTTATTTCGATCGAACCACTGATTGATATGGGAAGAACTACACTAAATGTTAATGGTTCAATGGTTGCAGGAACAATTACTAGCCAATTAATGCATAAAACAGATAAAAATGTTTTCAATAAATAATATTTACAATTTTTAATTTATACTTAAAAGTCCTACTAGAAATCTATTTAGGACTTTAAGTTTCAATACCATTTTATGTAATAAATCATTTTTATTATCAGATGTAATTTACATTAACTATCATTTGCATAATTAAATATTAATTAATTTTATTAATGTATTTCATTTTAAATACTGTAGATAACCAATAATTTGATACGATTAAACAAAAATACTAATAAGAAGGATAAATTAGGGCATAATACCTTTCAAAAACATAACGTTAGTATAACTTGCAAGAATGATTTTATTTTCCTATATTTCACTTACTGTTTGCCAGATAATAGATCTATTTGCGTCAATGTAGAACTCTTGACATATTTTTTAACCAGGTAAAAAACTACCACCAATTATAAAAATAATGTACAGGTCCAACACCTTCTCCAACAGTTAATCTGTTAGCATGTTTTAATGTATTTTGGACATAATTTTTAGCTGTAATGACTGTATCATGCCAATTGTCAAAGTAAGGACGAAGTGCAGCCAACACAACAGATAATGTACAGCCGGTACCATGAAGTATGCTTGGTTTTTACTCTAGGTAATCAATATCTCCATTCACCACTATGTGTAACAACCAATCTGGACTTTCTTTATTATCAAGATGTCCACCCTTAATAAGTACTCCCTGACAGCCAAATGACAATAATTTTCTTCCTTGTGATAACATCTCCCGTTCATTGTCAGCTACAGAACAATTAAGAAGTGCTGCAGCCTCTGGCAAATTTGGCGTAATAAGCGACACTTTAGGAAACAAGTTATTAATAATACTATCGATCGCATCAGCCTTTAATAATGCTACCCCGCTTTTAGCTAGCATAACCGTATCAAGTACCGTAAAAGTTAATGAATACTTTTTTAATGCGGCGGCTACTATGGATATATTCGTAATATTGAATAACATAACAATTTTCACGCTATCAATTGCACATCGGTTACGGTTAACACCGATTCAAGTTGTGAAGCAATGATTTCACCCGCCAAATTATGAATTGACTGTACCCCACAAGTATTTTGTGCAACTAATGCTGTTATCACACCTGTACCATAATTGCCTAATGCTGAAAAAACTTTCAAATCAGCATGAATACCTGCACCACTCGTTAGATCAGTTCCTGCGATTGATAAGGAATTGATAGATCATAAAATTTTCCTAACTTTTAACATTAATCAGAATAACCTATGCTACCTTACTTAACTAATTACTTTAAACCTATCGTTATTTTATGTTAAAAAATATTAATAGATTTCCTTTACAATCTAATTTATCTTTTCTTATTTAACTATAAAGATAAAATAAAATTATTTTCATTAAAATAACTATTTTGACAAAATTAAAACATAAAATTTTTTATTGACTTGTTATAAAATTAAACAATAAATAACCTATAAAATAATTTGTTTAATAACTGGAATTCACTATAAAATAACTAAAATTAAGTGTATTCAAAACACACCACTAGCAGATTTTAGTCTATCGTTTTAATATAAAATAGTTTTCAGTAATAGCAACTTGATCACTTATAGCCTAGTTTAAATATCAAAGCTAAAATAGGTCATTTCAAAAACAACATTATTAATAGATTATATCATCTTTGAATGGAAAAACATAATAACTAACATACAGCTATTCATTTTTTATTAATTACAGTAATAAATTGAAATAAACAATAATAAATTAGATATTGAGCATTTCACTTTGACATATAATTTATTATTTATATAAAAAAGATATTTTTATTGCATAATTAAAAGCATTTATTATCTAATTTATCAAATGAAAATTTAAATAATAAATAGATTCTTAAATTCTACTATCTGGAATATATTCAGACAAAAAATTATTAGCTGTATGATCTACGGTTTTAACAATCAGTCTGAATTAGTCTATATTAGAAGAAAAATTTGGTTTAATAGCGAAAAATATTCAGCTAAAAAAATTCACACCTATATAATGAAATATTGATTGAATAAAATCAATATTAACAAAACTATCTCTTTTACTTAAAGACTTAGATATAACAATTATCAATTGTACTAAAAAACAACAACAGCAAAAACAACTTAGATAGCAATAATAATTACGTATAAAAACTACTCCATAAGATATTAAAAAGCAAGTCTATGTCATTCCTGCTGTTCTTAATAAGGTTATATTATAGCAATGAAAAACTTTCAACAATAATTCAATATCTAACTAATTTCAAATAAAAATTTGTTGTCAGCTATCTTTAGTTTAATTTAAAAGTTGGGGAATGTTAGATATATGAAATCTGAACTAAAACATTATCTATATATAACTAAAAACCACAAGTATATCTGGTATAATAAATAATTAATTTTAATAGTTCATCTTATTGTGAAATAAATTACTTAAAAATCCATATACATCCAACACTTTGACTATCTAAAAAATACAACTATAAATTATAAATATATTGATTATGTTCATTAGTTGATATTTAGAATTATACTTCAAAATAAAAATCCCAATAATTTTATAATTTTAGTTAAATTATCTGATAAAAATAACAATGTAATTTAACAATTGATTTGATTCATTGTTAGTACAATCTAATATTTATAAAACATATTTACATTAAAAATAGTTAATTAATTTTTAACTAGAGAAATAACAAGATATTTTACCAAATTATTTTATAAATAAATTATGCACATTTCATTAACACAATAATATAATTTTCCAAAAATTATTTAACTTATATATTCTTTTTAAGAAAAACAGAAATATTATTAATCTTACATACATTTAAGTTACCATGATTTCCATGGTGTAAATAAGGCGATTTTAATTAATGCTATCAATCTCTACTATTTTAATTTTAGATAAATTATAATTTAATTTGTATTTTTTAAATAATTGTAGATGTGAGTAATTAGAAGATATCGCTTAGGGAGTTTTTCACTCCATAATATTTCTGTACCATCTTTTATAATCGCACAAATCATATCATTCGGCATTATTTTCAAATCAAGATAACTACTAACATTGTAAAGTTTTTTTCGAACTCTAGAAAACAATTGGCTAACATTATTTGCAGTTATACTCCTATATCTATCCATCCAAACATATTGAATAAGGTGTTCTAAATCCATTGTATCCTTGCCATGTAAAAAATTAAGGATAAATTCAAGCATAAGAAATTCTTTAGGAGTTAATTTTACAATTTCATCTTCTATTTCAACCGTCCTACCAACACTATTGATAACTATATACGACTTCGTAGCTTCCTACTCCTGATAAAATATAAACAAACTAATATAGTTATACTTATTCAATAAAAAATACAAAACTATACTTTTTTTTATTGGGCTTATGTTAAAAATTTTGATAATAGCTTTTTTAAAGACTAAATTAACTAAAATTAATTTTACAGCAATAACAGGTTTAATTAATATAAATTTTATTTCATTTAATGAATTTTAGTTCCTATTAGGAACTAAATATTATTACTAATTATGAAAAATTTTAAATCCATCTTTAGCTATTTTATTAAAAATAATCAATTATATCTTTCCAAAGAGTATATTTATAAAATAAAATAAAATAAAATAAAATAAAATAAAATAAAATAAAATAAAATAATGAACGTACCATTGTGGTATATTAATGGCAAACATAGTGGTTGTAACGCTTAATTTTAATATTTGCCTTACTTTTGTTGCAATAAAATTCTTTAAAAAGTTAAATATAGAATCTGGGGGTTATACCCATATGCCTAAGGAAAATGATGTTCTTATACGGTGTCTTATAGGTTTGTTTTCTGCATGGGGAGGTGTAACTAGATATATACTAAATACGGAAAAAAAAAGAAATCAAAAAGACGATGGGGAGTAATAATTAAATATTTATAATTATAGCAGATATAAAAGTAAATTATTTTTTATCAATCCTAAAATTGAAAACCTTTTGGTAGAGTAGTTTTAATCTTGTACCACCCATGGATCCAAGTAAACCAACAACCACTAATGCAATATAGTGGCTAGCGTCATATTCCATTAATAATAAACCGCCAATAAATCCAGTAAAACAAGATATAATAATTTCAAATATCATGGCTATCTATGTTTTTCTTTTTACTATAATAATCACTAAGGGTAGCTTTTAAGATAATATTATACTTTTAATGGATACCAACTATATCATTTTGATAAACAATATCATATTTACTCCTCATTTACTAAGTCGATAACATTACTTAAATCTAATGTTAAATTTATTGTGTTATGTATTTTAAAAATAAAAATTATTAAATTATCATATTCAAATCTTAGAATACAGAGCATAATGATTAACATTACATTTCCATTGAGATTAATAGCAGAAAAAGCAAAAAATATATATTTAATTATATTAATTTAGCAAAAATAACAGCTAAAAAGATAAAATAAAAAAATAATATTAATCATTTAAAAATATTGATTTTTGTATATTCACTAATATTAAGTGAAATTAATTTCACTTTACTCTGCTGAAATCTTAAAATCCATAACCATATTTTTAATGATATTAACAAATATTTAATTAACCCGGGAAAAAATGAATATTAAAAAATACACGGAAAATAGCAAAATAACTATTGTCAAACATAAATTTATACAAGACAAACAAAGCTCTTTAATTCGAACTTTTGTTATTCAAGAATTAAATATGCAATTTATACGACTGGTATTTACTTTGGCTAATATGCAATCCGGCTCATATATAGAAATGACCGATCGTGAAAAACAAAATATCCGTATCTTTCCACTTGATAAAGGCTCTAGGCTAGATGTAACTTTTTTTACTAACTGTATCAATATCAAAGTCATACTGCCTAAAAATTATCACTATAATGAGAATCAAATGGTAGATCTTGCTTACTATGAAGTGCTACCCCATGACTTAACGCAAGTCGTCGAAGATAGCAAGGATAGGCGACAACCTGATATGTGGTATAAAAATACACTTTTCTTTAATCCAGTTCGTTCGGTACATTTTGTCGCATTTAACGGTTACGGTGGAACCTGCTCATTTATCGGCTCATCTAATCATGTACTAACAAACCATCATGTCGTTTTAGACCCCAACAATCAAATCGACCCAGAAGCGGTAAAAACTGGTGAAATATTGGTTAACTGGCACAATACCACCAACGACTTTTCATCACCAGTCACTGATATTATCCATTTTGATACAGATGAAGCATTAGTGCATGGTGAATCAAATGGCAGCAGCGATGACTATGCCTTATTTACCATTACGGATTTTGATTATTACAATACTCACGTTAAAACTTTATTCGGCGGTTTAAAGCTTCAAGAAACAATAAATGAGAAGCGTGAAAACATATATATTCCCGAACATGGTGGTGTAAAACCCTTACAAATTAGGGCTCGACAAACTTTTACTATGGATCCTTTTACATCAATAATGCTGGTTGGCAGGAAGGTGAATTAATCATTTTTGACGATATGGAGTCAGGATCGTCAGGCGCCCCACTAATTAGTCGGAAAACCCATCACGCATTAGGAATTTTATGGGGTCAAATACTCCTGCAAAGAGGAGCTTCATCACCATACCTTCTCGATAAACTAAAAGAGTTTATTTCTACTAATAATACCCAAATTAAGTCACAAGGTAATATTGAAGCCACACCAGTAGATAACGCTGAAATTAAAGTTATTTTAGGCTATAAAGAACAATTAATTCCTTTTGACACCATCCAAGTTGAAAACCACGATGGTTACTCTATTGTCGAAATGGCTGGATTGGATCTCACGACAAGAACGACTTTACCGGTAAAATACAAAGTATTAGCAATTATGACGAATAACCAGGTGACACATCTCAATGATCCTGCGTTAGCTGGAGAAGTCACTCTGAAATTTATTCCTTATCACCCGCATCTTAAGCTATAACTATGATGTTTTTGAAATACCATTTGATATTAAAACAGCAGACAGCGTACCAGTAGTTTTTGATGTGAACCAAGCTAATTCTGTCTTGCATCCATTTACCGAAACTAATCCTAATTTATCATTTTATACTTTACGCCATGGCTGAGGATCAGAAAAAGTCGGTGAAATTGTAAATCGTTACTCGATTTTAAAAGCACTAATAATAAACGAAAAAGGTAAAAAAGAGTTAGTTACTTTCCAGGCATATCAAATAAAATCAATAACAAATAAAGAACCATACCCTACAATATGAACCAGCTAGAATTAACTTAAAATGTAATTATGATATTAAAGGCCCATCATATTTAAGAGTCTGTTATTACCCTGAAAATAATCTTCATTTTATCGGTAAAGGAACATTCAAAGGCATTATTGCGCTCCATGGCAGTGATGAAAGTGGTTCTGCTGAACGGTTATGTAAAAATATTTTATTGGATATTACAATAAACGGATAATTCATAATTAAATAATATTATAAAAACAATAGACAAATAATAATACCAGTTTTTTATAACACTGGTATTACTTTTAATCAATTAAATAATTAAAACATAATAAGTAACATTAGATATTAAATTAATATTAAGGAGCAAAAATAAGCTATTATCAATAATCGCTTAGATCTATTTTCTTACTGTTAAAAGAGCTTACTTCTTAATATTATCAATAAGAAATTATGTTAACAGAATAAGAGTGATAACTTAATATTTAACTTTCCTTTTATAACATTAAATAGGTTATAATATGAACAATAAAAAAATTTCCACCGAGCAAAAAGAATTAATTTTTGCATTTGTCCTTTTCCCTGGAATAACACCATTAGATATTATTGCACCGGCCACACTATTACAAAATCAAGGGCTGGCATGACAAACAACCTGTTGCAACAAAAATTAATTGTGTAACACTGACACCAACAACGACATTTGATGAATTGAATGTGGTAGATATATTATGCATTACCGGCTCTCATAATCCTTTACCTGCACTTAAAGATACTAAAATGGATATATAAGGTTAGTCAGAATGCTAAATATATTACTAGTGTTTATAATGGCTCAATGTTTTTAGCCGCTGTAAATCTATTAGATAACTATCAATCCTTAACACATTGGAGTTGTAATGAATTTTTAGCCCAGCTCGGGGCTACCGTTTCAAACCAACGTGTTACTATTGATAGAAATAGAATTACTGGTGGCGGAGTCACCACTGGTATTGATTCTGAGTTATACTTATTATCCATGCTAAAATCAGAAACTGACGCAAAGTTAATGCAACTATTTACCCAGTATGACCCTCACCCCTTCCATTCAGGAAACTCTGAAATAGCCGAACCGGAATTAGTTAATTTAGCGCGCGATAAAATTAAAGCATCATTTGAAACAGAAACCCCTGATTATCTTGAAATACTTAAATGTGCAATTGAAGGAAAAAAGATTTTCTGAATACTTACATTAATGTATTCAATAATGTTGTATATTATTTAATTTATTGATATATTTAGGTTATTATAAAAATAATAAGCATCCGGATGCATTATGATTAATAACCTTAAACGCCATAAACTCACTGAAGCTATTTTGAAGTTTTCTTTATCAACGCTTTTTTTCATTTTATTTACAGCTAGTGCTCATCAGTACAAAGAAATTGCTGATCTTATTGAGCAACGCCTCTCTTATATGAAATATGTTGCCAGATACAAATTTGAAAAACACTTGCCAGTAGAAGATCGTACCCAAGAAAATAAAGTTATTTTGAACTCGATTAATAAAGCAGAAGCTTTAGGTTTGGACAAAAAATCAATAGAGCCTTTTATGATATCGCAAATAAATGCTGCTATAAAGCAATTCAATATCGTTACAAAGCAGATTGGTTGTCCATGCCGGAGAACAGACAGCAAAATACGACTTATCGAATATTAGTTTAAAAATTAGTAAATTAAGTGATAATATCCTACAATTAATCGCTGAGGAATTAAAAAATAATGGTCAAATAAAAAATTAGATCTGTTTATATAAATAAAATCGACCAACACAATCTTAAAAGATCGGATAAAAAAATAATTTGTTCATCACTTAAAAATATCTTTAAAAAATAAAAATATTAAATATTAAGTAATAAAAATATTTTTATAATAACTAAATTTTTATATTTAGTCAATATATAATCTTGTAAGAAATTAACATACGTGTATAGTCTTTGACTACTTTTCCATCATATTCAGCCGATCAATTCGAAGCTAATACCGATAATTATTAGAATTAGATTTAATAATCAGTGATCCTAACAGCACGACATTAAAACAAAAAGAAGATGTTAATAATAAAATTATGGGATTACTTAATGAAATTGAAAATTTGTATGATAAATACATTAAATTAAATGAAGATATTACCAGTCCTTTTATGAAAGAGTTACAAATATTAAAAATAAAGTCTAGTATGGTTACCATAAAATCTGGTGATACTGACGGGGAAAGTTATAGCCTTTCTAAAGAGGTATTTGAAAATAATAATAAATTTTTTGAATCTTATTATTGTTCATTGTCAAGAGCCGATCAAGAATTACAGAAAATAAGCGAACATGATAGAAATTATGTTTGGTATTGTTGTCAATATAATTTTGCCCATCAGCTAGCATATAATAAAATTGCGCCACCTGGGGTAATAAAGATCAGACAGAATTTTATTCAATAGTAAATGAATTAAAAACAAAAAAACTACTGGAAGAAACCGTTTTTGCGATAGCCAATGCGTGTAATCCGCTAATTTTTTGTGAAAAATCTTTTGCTGGTGAGGATCCTAAAAACGATATTTTCTTTATTGTACTTAAAGAACTTAATTAATTTTATAATAATTATTTAGCTACAAAAAAGATATTAGTGATCACCAATTAGCTCAAGATTGCTATGTACTAACAGAAATAAAATCTCTTTATATACCCGAATCAATAAAACAAGAACCTAAACACATTAACTTAGCTGGTTAAATAGATAATTCTAAATACATAACTATCTATCTGCTAGTACTCCAGGCTTATTCAGCAAAATGAGACAAGATAATTTATTGTAATAAAATAGCAGAAAATATCTTATTCAAAAACTTACTATAAATATTTAATGACTATTTTTACATAAATCATAATTTGCTGCTATTATTTTATTAATATCAAGCAAATTTGGAGTTCTATTATGAAATTGAAAATACTATCTATCACATTAATTGGATTTTTACTTCAAGTCCTGTTTTTGCTGTCGAAACAACTGTCAAAAAACAATAAACTCTCAACAAATGAGAATGAAAGATTGCAATATCTAAGCAAAAAAGAAAGCATTAACGAGTCAAAAGAGAAAATTTTTTATGACATCATGTCTTAGTAACAAGTCTGCTAAGAAAGGTAATTCTCAGAATGAGAAAATGTAATGCAGCAACAACCAAAAAAAATTTAAAAAGAGTGAACGTCAAGTATTTATGAGTAAATGTCAAGAGGTTAATTTAATACAAAAATAAGGCGGCTTTTTTTAGCGGCTATGTTTCTGAACTATATAACAGTATTTAATTTTCATTTTAATATATCAAATAATTAAAATATAAATAAAATTCTTGAATATTCAAGACTAGATAATAAGATTACGTATCTTTTTTAAAAATTAGCCACTTAAAAGCATATAAAAAATAAGAATTAATATTCAAAAAATAATTAATATTTTCTAAACTCAATAGAATTCAAAATAATAATAACGTTATACATTTTACTCATACTAATAAAATAATTTAAGATTATATTATCATTACATATCAAAAAAATTTATAAAATAATTTGCTCCATTTAACAGAATTTTTCTTATAAAGTCGCTATATTAATTTTTATCTTCATTTCATTTTTACAGACTCATAATTATAGATTGTTTACAGCCATAAAGTTGCTAACTTAAAGAGATAAATATAATGCATAATGAATGGCAAGAAGTTTTAGATTTTTGGTTTAAAGAATCCACCAATAAACAATGGTTCGAAAAAAACCACAATTTAACGCTATCATACGGGATAGATTAAGCATACTACTGAAAAAGCAAGTCGTGGAGAACTTGCACATTGGCGTTGTTCAATAAAAGATAGGTTAGCTGAAATTATCGTACTTGATCAATTTTCACGAAATATTTGGCATGATACCGTAAAAGCATTTTCTCAAGATAATATGGCGCTAATGTTAGCTCAAGAAGCTATTAAACAGCCAGATTATACCAACTTACCCATCACACAGCGTAAATTTATTTTGATGCCATTTATGCATTCAGAATCACCTTTTATTCATCAAAAAGCAGTTCCTCTCTTTACTGCCTTAAATGATAAAATAACACTTGAATTTAAAATGCGACATAAAGAAATTATTGATCATTTTGGCCGCTATCCACAATAGAAATAAAATTCTTAATATGGCTTTTACCCTTGAAGAAATATTAGTTTTAAAGAAATCTGGCTCCAGTTTCTAGTCTAAAAAAATGAGTATATGTTTTGTGCATATACTCTATTACGCTTATTCAATAAAACAATGGTATTTTGCAAATTGTAAATTAAGCGGTTGTTGAACAGTTTTTAAATATTCTTCTGCAATAACCACAATATTTCGATAAAAAATGTGCTCTAACTTTGTCATTTGTATTAAAGATAAATAACGATATGCCCAAGGCAATAAATGCTTCTCTATTAATTCAATTGCTATATTTTCTCTATTTTTTTCCAATAAATAAACCACTGCTAATAACATAAGCCCAAACTGATCAGCCGATTCATTCTGATCACTATATATAGAGAGAGTGTAAAGATAGAAAGCGCTGATATGCTTAAGTTGAGCTTTCCATAACGATTTTTTCTGAGTCTAAATAGACAGATCCCCAAGGAGGAACTGGCATATTTCTTTGTCCTTCAAATAAAATATAAAAATCATAAATTAATAATCTAAAATCTTGCTTTGCTATTTCTTTTGTTAGCTTCTCAATTTTCTGTATATCTATCTCGCCATGGAAATAACTCAACAAAAAAATGCATTAAAAGAATTAATGACTTTACTGAGGGTGAATCAGGCGGATAATAAAAACATGCCTCGAGAATACGCAAAATTGAAGTATTTAATAGCATAAAATTTATTTTCCAAACAATAATAATATGCAGTTCACTTCCATAAAAAGCAGCTCATAAAAAGTAACAGTAACAAAAAATTACTCTGCAAATATACTTTTGCAGAGTAAATAATAAAACATAGTTTACATAGTAACTTTGCCATAAATTATGGAAAGCTATGCGACCGGATAGTTCTGCTAAAAAAACAATAACTGCACAAACAATTAAAGTCGTTCGCGGCACATTATCTTTTAAAATTACAGCTGCCATTACAAATAATGCTAAACCAAGTAAACGAGCTGTATGCCCCAAAATCCCGTTTGCTCCATCGCTTTTGAGTTAAGTAAACTGATACAATCGAATTTAGTAGCCAAAATTACCAGTGCACCAATAATAAAAAACAGAGCTCCCAGTTTGGGTGCTCCTATTTTATTGTCGCTAATGCTTCACTACCGATAAAACAAGTCATCCACATTTGTAACGTAGTAATGCGTATGCCAATTATCTACTGTATCAATATAATGTACTTGTGGAACTGACCAGACAAAAACTATACCAGCAATAACCACCGCTAAATTACAAATTTGTTGCAGTTTAGTAAACTTTTTTAAAAATGATAAAAATACCGTACCTACAGCCAATACCATAAAAATACTGCTAAAAAAGCTTCATTACTCATTGGTAAACGACCAATCCCTAGGAGTATATAAAAAAACACAATGGTTACCCAACATGCAAATTACCAATAACTAATCCCCAAAACATTACTACAGTGGCGAATAGATTGGCATTAAGCAGTTGATTTTTATTAATCAGGCTAAGTTTCCTACTCAAATAAACAATCAAAAATAGTCCTGCCACTAATTGACCCAATACGGTAAAAAAACCAGGGGAAGCTCATGCATATTTAACCTCCGCGAGATTTTGTAATTTGCCTGTCTGATCACTAAATGGTTTAGCGTCTTTATGCGGTTTAATCACAATATTAGGTTGAGTTAAAGTAGGATCTGGCATTGGTGCAATACCATTTTCATGCCCATGTAGTTCACGTAATAACAAAATTTCACCAAAATCTAGCGCTCGTTGGGGATATGAATCAACACAAACAGGTTTCATGCCTTTGGCAACTCGTTGATAACAGCCATCGCATTTACTCATTAACTTTTTACTTGCATCAAATTGGGGAGTTCCATAAGAGCAACGAAGCTCACAATAACGACAACCGACACAGACATCCTGATTGACTACCACTAAAACATCTTCTTGCCGTTCATGCATAGCACCCGTTGGACAACCTGCCTAGCAAGTAGGTGAATCACAATGATTACAAGCAATTGATAAATAATAGTTATAAATATTTTGTTGCCAAATACCATCCTGTTGTTGCCAACTACCGCCACCATATTCATAAACCCGCCGAAACTTAGCGCCTAATTTTAGATCTTTTTCATCTTTGTAACTAACCTGGCAAGTTTTACAACCGGTACACTTAGCGGAGTCAAAGAAAAAAACATTACTTTATTAATCAAATACTTGATTAAATTTAACTTCAACTAAATCGGTATGTTGTGGAGTACCCTTAGCAAAGGGAGAAGGATGTAATGAAGTTAAGGTATTAATACAACCACCTACATCGATCCCTTGCTTATTAACATTACACCAAGCTCCCTGAGGAACAGCAATCACCCCCAGGTAAAACTCGATTGGTAACTTTAGTTTTGATATATACGCCCACGATCATTATAAATTTTAGCAATATCCCCCTGTTTCAGATCCCTCATCTTAGCATCAATTGGATTGATCCAAAATTGATGAGGAATAGCTTCACGTAACATAGAAACACTATAATAGCTTGAATGGACATGACCTTTATTATAAAACCCGGTCATCTGTAAAGGATATTTCTTTTTGCTGTCCACATTTTCAACGCCTTCTCGATTAGCGTAATATTCAGGTATAGAGGGAATACGATCACCGTCAGATAATTGCCACTCTTGCACGATTTTATTGAATTGTTCCGAATAAATTTCAATTTTTCCCGATGGCGTTTTTAGTGGATATTTATCTGGATCGAGACGAAAATCTTTAAGCGTAATTTGTTGATCACTATCTGCTAATCGACGATCAATAATCCCCTGATCATTAGTTTGTGTAAAAGGTGGTAAATGCGGCATTAATTCACGGGTTTTATTATAACAGTGTTCAATCCACTGTTGATAAGTACGACCTTCGGTAAATTCCGCCACAACCCCCAATTTTTCCGCAATTTCAGCTAACACATCATAACACGGCCGATTTTGCCATGAATAGTTTAATAGCCTGTTCAAACGCACCAAATAGTGATAGAAACCACTGGCATAAGAGTTATTAATTAAATCATCTGCTTCCACCAGTGTAACATCTGGCAGCAATAAATCCGCATATTTGGCTGAAGCCGTATTATGATTATCCCATACTAAGATAAACTCACATTCTGATTCATCAGTAAGAATTTGATGAGTTTTATTTAAATCAGCATGCTGATTACCAATAACATTACTGGAATAGCACCACAAAAATTTGACGCCGATATCTAATTTATCTTTACCTCTGTGCCGGCATTTTTTGCTGTTAGCTCAGGCCCTCAAACAATCGTTTCACTCCACATAAATGTTGGTATTGTGGTTTTTACTGGATTAGGCAACGAAAAACTGGCAACCGGATAAGTAATGCTTCCTCTCCAAAGTCCAGTATTAACCTGGACGACCAATATGACCACTCATCAACGGTAGCATCATAATTGAACGACAGGCTTGTTCACATTCACCGTACGTTGCAAACCCCACCCTTGTGAGATCTAAGCAGCTTTAGTGTTAGCAATTTCACGGGCTAATTGAATGATACACTGACTTGAAATACCCGTCAGGCTGCTTGCCTATTCAGGTGTTTTAAATACCATCTGGCCCATTACCCAAAATATAATCTTTGTATGCAGCATTAGGCAATGCTGATGGAGGTAAGGTTCAGCCAACACAATATTTTGCTAAAAAAGCTTCGTCTGTTAGTTGTTTCCTTGATCATGACATAACCAAATAACCAAGCGCCGCAACTAACACCGCGTCGGTGCCTGGATAAATCGGAATCCATTCAGCACCTAATGTCGTAACACTATCTGTACTACGGAGAATAATAATGACTTTGGCTTGACTCTTTTGTAGTGCATTTAAAGTTTCATAAAATTGACCTCCGCCAGACGTACACGTTTCGGCTAAATTATGACCAAACATCACCACTAAATCAGAATTAGCAATTTCATTTAATAAACTTTCTTCAGCGCTGCCATAAACATAAGGGGTAATTTCTGTTAATTGGGCATAAGAATAAGTACCATAATCCTCCAGAAAACCACCAATAAGCGTTAATAAACGTTTGCAAGCTGTACGGCCGTGTAAATTTGCTCCCGTTGAGCCGGTACTATATTAATAATAGATAGCTTCATTACCATATTTCTCAATAGGTTCCTTTAATTTTTGCGCGATATGGTTGTTGCTTCATCCCAGCTAATTTTTTGAACTTACCTTCACCTCGCTTACCTACCCGTACCATGGGATATTTTAGTCGATCAAGATTATAGGTTTTCCAACACACTGATCTGCCACGCAAGCAAGGCCTAATTTGATGTTCGCCAAATTTGGCATCATCATAGAAGGTTTCATTTGAAATACGTTGAATGACATTATCTTTCACATGTACTTTGAGTGGACAACGACTACCGCAATTAACTAAGCAAGCACTGTATTTGATTATTTCATCTAGCATAATACCTGTCGATTTAGCCTGAGCAGAAAAAGGAAGTGTGACGCTTCCAGCAATGGCTGCAACACTGGCAATTGTCGCTGAAGTCTGTAAAAACTGTCGTCGATTCATTTGCGTAAAGTGTGTTGCTTTCTTTTTAGTCATTGACATTAACCAATAGTAAAATAACAACAAATTATCGTTATTGTTTTATGTTAAAAAAATAATGACAAAATAGATTATGATTTAAATCAATTAAGGGTAATTATGAAATTTTCAGTGATATGCCATAAATTGCGAATAAAAACTTTAAAATTATTAAATTTTAATCGATTAACTAACCGCTAAAAGCGATTTTTTTCAATAACAAAGCACTATCTGATCCACTTTTAATTACTCAAACTACTTTCTTTAAAAAAGTCAGACTTAATAGATATATTTAACGTAAAAAATTGATGAGACTAGCAGACTATGTCCAGCAAAATATTAATAACCAGTTATAACAATAGTGGCTTTGGTGGTATGGAAACCGTTTGTCATGATTTTATTATGTTATTAAAAACACGACGGCCAGATATAACCGTAAGCTTTGTCTTTTTTAATGATAAACAAACCCAACTAATAATGATTGGTTAGATAACATACACACGACTATATTTTAGTATTAGAAACGGCAAGCTACGTCGTATTCATTATGCTTTACAGCTGCGACAACTACTTATAGAGCAAAAAATTAACGCAATTATCGCCTTGGATTCGATTGCCTGCTATAACTCAAATATCAGTAGAAAACTTTTTCTTAGCTAGAAAAATCCCACTAATTCCCTGGCCGCATTTTTCCATTAGCGGAAGCTATAAAAAAGAATATATTTTAAAAGCTGATTACTATTACGCAATCAGTTCAGGTATAACGAAACAATTAATTGCTCTTGGAGTCAATAAAAGTAATATTTTTACCTTATTTAATCTAATAAAAAACACGATGTTGTCATCCAGTGGCCTAAAGGTAAAACCACTTTTCTCTATTTGTCGAATATTCTTTGATGGACAAAAACAACTTGCTTTTCTATTTATTAGTCTAGCAAATGTCACTGGTGATTGGCAGCTGAATATTGTCGGCAGTGGTGAAGAAAAAGAGATCTATTAATTAATAGCAGCTAGCTAAGAAACTAAATATTGAAGAAAAAATTAGCTGGTATGGCTGGAAGCCAGATTCATGGTTTTATATACCTAATCATATCAAAACAGTTTCGGCCCTCCTACCTAACTTCCAGCCTTGAAGGACTCGGTATGGTTCTTCTTGAAGCTATATCCTATGCATTTACGCGATAAGTTCAAATTACCTAACAGGGCCAGAAGACATCATTAAAAATGACATTAATGGAAAATTATTTCCCGTTAATGATATGCCTTGTTTTGTTGATATATTACAAGGTATTGTTAATAATAAAACCTTATACATGCAGACTAGCATAAAAAATTCTATCTTAGACTTTTATGAAGCTAGTTACATTGACAGAGTTAATTTATCCCTAAAAAAATTCTAACGTGATATAATTTAGTGGATTAAATATTCTTATTTAATCCACATTATAAATAAAATTTGGTTGTAACATCATTAAAAGAATATAAAAATGCTATTTATACCAAAAAATTAACGAACGAAAAAAACGCCTAACCTGTAGAAAAATAAAAGCCAAAGCAGACTCAATCTTACCTCTCTCTCTTCTTTTGTTCTTAATACTATACTTTCTTCTATCAGCTTCCAAATTGCTATTTTCAACAGTTACAATCGGATGTTTTATAATTTCAGCTAAATAATATCCTCTAACCGCCTTTTTTTTATACAATAATCCCCATGAATCAGCGACAAAGAATTTCTTTGAAAACTCAGAGATTATTTTTTCACAAGTGGTACGATGAATTAAGTAACAACAGGCGCGAAAAATTTTATCCGGACTGTAGGTTAATAACCGAAATGTAACATTAGCTATGGTTATTTTATTAAAAAAACTTAACGAAATTCGTTTTCTTGAACTAAGTCCTTCTTGACCACCCAGCAGATAAACATAATTTTTTTTTAGTAAATCACTTTTACCCTGTTCTAGCACTTTAATTAAAGGTGATAATTTTTTATCAATGATAATATCATCCTCAAGAATCAACGCCCATTCAATATCGTTGGTTATAATATATTGATAAATAGATTGATGACTGAAACTACAAGCAACCTCATTCATACTGCTTGCTTCAACAAAAGATTGGGCAGAATATGGTGGCCTTAACCAAGGCATATCGTGTTGAGTTAATTTAGCCCCTTCAACGGCATCGACTATCGTAAAAGGTAAAGCTTGTGAAGACAATGCATGACTAATTTGTAATCTTCTATTTATATCCTTTTTCAATGAGACAATAAAAATAGGGCAAGACTTATTCATTTGTGCCACCAAAAAATTTACATTTAATAATAAATTAACATAAATTATAACTATTTAGATTTATTTTTACTACATTCTAAACTTTACACTAGAAAAGCGTTTTATTTTATACGCTATCCTTGAAAGCAAAATAGAATAAAATAATTATAAAAACATAATATTTTTTATTATATTAATATTAGATTTTAAAAATTACCTCTTTTATGACGTAAATCTACTGCAATAAAATTTAATAGCTAAAATTATTAGCTAAAATTTAACTAATGTGTTGAAAAAATATCATAATTGCCTAAAAGTAATATATTAACTATACATCATATTCACTAATTATTTGATATGACGCAAAAAAATTAACGCTCGTTTCAATGAGTTTGTGATTGTATTTAATCCAAAAATAATAATTGATTCATTTAATATGAGAAAAAATTTCTGACCAAACAATCAACAAATAACTATTAGAAATAACATATAACTACGACAAAAATTATGTTTATTTTCAATATGATATAATTTTTTGTTCATTCTAAAAATATAATGATTATTAATAAATCTTTATAAAGTATAATAGTTTTAACAATGGTTTTTTCATTCCACTAACGCTAAAATCAGATAACATTTAAGATAAAATTAATGCAAGCTTTGCCAAAAGGAAACTTAATGTATTTTAATAGTAAGGAGATCATACTGAAAAGTTATAAGTTTTCATCTGCAGATGAAAAAAATTGCCATTTTCATATTGCCTACGGTGCAGATATGAATTTTTCCCTTGGTACAGCGATTTCCATATGTTCAATTTTACATTTTAATAAAAATTATATCTTTCACTTTTATATCTTCACGGATACGATTTCTGAGTCCGAACTTAAAAAATATGATGAACTAACAAAATTATATAATACAAAAATAACAATATTACTCATCGATACGCTACAGCTAAAAAAATTACCCACAAATAAGTTATGGTCTTATGCAATCTATTTTCGTTTCATCATTGCCAATTATTTTTACCACAAAATAAATAAAGTTTTATATTTAGATTCAGACATTATTTGCGCTGGCGATATATCAGAATTATTCACTATCGATTTAAGCCAACATATTATTGCAGCTGTCGCTGATCGAAATGAATATTTATGGCAAAAACGCGCTGAAATGCTAGCAACGCCGGGAATAGCTAATGGCTATTTTAATTCAGGTGTTATGTTGATCAATACAGACAAATGGCATGAAAATAAGGTAACAGAGAAAACAATAAATATATTACTTGACGAAAAATCAAAGGCAAAATTTATATTTTATGATCAGGATGCATTGAATATATCACTGGTAAATCATGTCTTATTTCTAGACAAAAAGTTTAATACCCAATTTAGTATTAATTATGAATTAAAAAATAAACCATTATTCCCTATCATTGATAATGTAAAATTTATCCATTATATTGGTCCAACCAAACCATGGAATAATTGGTCTGAATACCCTAGTATTCAATTATTTATAACAATAAAAACAAAATCCCCTTGGAAAGCTACTCCTCTTATTGCAGCATCAACGCCTAATCAATATAGATATGCTGCTAAGCACATGTTTAATAAGAAGAAATATATTAAATGGCTATTAAATTATCTCTATTATTTTATTACTAAAGTCTTATCTAAATAACAAAATTGCGCCCGCTAAAAACCATAAAAATGGATAAATTCTGTTTGCAAATAACTAATGAATGATCCATTTTTAATAATTAAATTTTAAATTAGCTAAATATAGAAAATATATTTACTTTACTTTACTTTACTTTACTTTCATTAATCTATAATATTAAAATTTCCTTTTGGTCAATGTTAAATTAATAGCTTTAACAAAATTTTCAACCTGAGCAACAAGTAGTCGCATTGGCAATCGTGCAGTAATTCCATAAAAGCCATTAACCAAGCAAGAGCAATTTCTGCTAAGGTTGCCTGATGCTCATCAGCAACTACCTACAACGCATTGAGAATTTTTTCACCTCTTTAATTAAGATACTTATCGACATCACTTCCTCTTGGGCTGATATTTAAGTCACTTTGACGACGATACTTATCGATTAAAAATCCTGATGCCAAACTATAGTAAGTGACACCCCCAATATTTTCTTGGTTACAAAGTGCCCTCAGATAAGCATTTAACGTCTCTTCATAAGGAGTATTTAGGTCTGGCCAGGCAAAATAGAGATCAATATAATCTGTTTGTAAACGCCGTAAAGAATCATCAACCGCTTTGGTGATCCAGCGGACAGAAAGCCCGCCCTTTCCTGGAAAACCTAAATCTGCACCAACTTTGGTAAAAATAACTAATTTATCTCTAGCTATTGAATATTTAGTCAACCAGGTGCCAATAATAGTTTCAGATTCTCCACCCCTATTACCTGACACCAAACTTGAATAAACATCTGCGGCATCAATGGCAACTAAACCATTATCATACATAGCAATCTAATATTGTAAAACTCTCTTTTTCATTGGTCCAGCCAAATACGTTGCCGCCAAGCACAAGAAATGGAATAGCAAATCCTGTTGAGCCTAACCTTCGTAATTGCATTATTTCCTCACTTACTTATTAAATAAAGCTAATAGACTAGCTAGAAGATACTTAGTCTTACCATAAGGTTGGATTTGTTTAAACTTTAACGCACAGTTAATAGACAGATAAAACTCAGCTATTGTTATGTTAAGGATAACTTACCAATAGCCTAACAGTTTCCACCATAAAACACCAATTACGATCCAAATAAAAAGATTGACCACACTTAATATAAAACCTATTTTCCACCATTCCGCTAGCGTTGTATAACCAGAGCCATAGATAATCGGTGCCGTACCGGTGGCATAATGGGTTAATGACATCATTAATGAGGAAGAGAAAGCCAGGATCAAACCTAGCAACAAAGGGGGAGCACCCAAGGCTAAACCGGCAGTAAAAAATGCTGCGAACATGGCCATGATATGGGCGGTAGTACTGGCAAAAAAATAATGAGAATATACATATATCAAAACCAATAGCAACATGCCACCAATCCAGTCGATCCCCATATGATCAATAGCGGCTCCAACGATCTGAGAGAACCAATTAATCAGTCCAAGTTTACTAAGAAAAGATGCCATCATGACTAACGCAGCAAACCAAGTAATAGTGTCCCATGCGCCCTTGGTTTTCAAAATATCATCCCAACCTAATACGCCTGTACAAAGTAAAACAGAAAGTCCAATAAATGCCGCAGCCACAGGATTAATAGTAAAAGCACTTCCGAAAATAAGCGTGGGCACGCCAGCCCACATAACCAACAGCATGCCAAATACAACTAAGGTAATTTTTTCTGCTCGGGAAATAGGCCCTAACTTATGCAATTTTTGCTTAGCAAAATTTGGCGCATCCGGTGTTATTTTAATTTCTGGTGGATAAATCCAATAAATAATTAATGGCATAACTAATAACGAAATAATGCCTGGTACCAAAGCGGCTATTGCCCACATTCCCCAACTGATCTCAAATGACGGGGTTGTATTTTCCATGATCAAACTCACAATCAATGGATTAGGTGCGGTTGCCGTAATAAACATCGCTGAAGTAATAGGATTAATATTAAAATTAACTAACGAAAGATAGCGACCAATTTTTTTTGAACTATCTAATTCTGGATCAGAGCCAAAACTATTAGAAATTGAGCGCATAATAGGATGTATTATTCCACCACCACGAGCTGTATTGCTTGGTGTAACCGGGGCTAATATTGTCTCTGCAATCGCCAATGAATAAGCAATACCTAAAGTTTTTTTGCCAAATAAAGAAATAAAATAATAACCAATACGTGCTCCTAATCCTGTCCTATTTAAACTAACAGAAATCATTATTGAAATACCTATCAACCAAATAAGTTGATTAGAAAAACCACTCAATGCATCATTAATTGCTTCTGTCGCATTATTGGGATTGGTTACTCCAGTAACAGCAATTAAAGTAATAGCTATAATTGAAATTGCACCTATTGGTAAAGCTTTACCAATGATGGCCAATATAGTACCAATAAAAAGAGCAAATAATTGCCAGGCATTAACATTAACACCATCAGGAACAGGAATAATAAACCAAATTATGAGAGTAATTGTGATAGCAATTAAGGTTGGTAATGGCTTGGGTGGAGTCAATTTATCCATATTGTATTATCCAATTCGTGAAATATATTTACACAAGAAATAATTAACAACTTATAAATGAACAAAATCACACTAACAAATCATACAACTCCTTATTATATAAATATTTAGATTAGTTACTATGTTTATTTTTATCAAGCTTAATAATAAAAAAATATTAATATATGATTTTATTTAAAAATCCTACTTATTCTTTCAAATTTACACTTTTTTATTATAATAATAAGTTATTTTTATATATTAAAACTGTGATATGTATTACAAAAATCACAATAAATTTTAATTACTAATTTATTTAAAAATATTTCTTTTTTTATTTTTAGTGATAATTTATTTTATTATATAAAAATCTTATTTGTTCTATTAAAAAATAATGAATTTATTTAAAATAATAAAATCACTTTATAAAATATAATATATAGTTTTATTTATTTTGATTTATTATTAAATTAAAAAACAGATAAAACACTAGCAAGTAAATTTGCCAGCTGGCCAGCAGCCAAAGTCAATAAAAATGGCCTTTACAAATAATGATAAAGACCATCCAATATATTTTATATAGCTCCAGCTATGCTTTACTCTCTAACCATTCAGTATGAAAGATGCCTTCTTTATCAATACGTTTATAGGTATGGGCGCCAAAATAGTCACGCTGTGCCTGGATTAAATTTGCCGATAAAACCGCAGAACGATAGCTATCATAATAAGAAATTGCGGCCGTTAATGTTGGTAATGGAATACCGTTTTGTACACCAAAACAGACAATATCCCGTAATGATTGCTGATATTTATCAATAATATTTTTAAAATAAGGCGCAAGCATAAGATTGGCTAAAGATGGATTTTGGCTATAAGCATCCGTAATTTTCTGCAAAAATTGTGCCCGAATGATACAACCAGCGCGGAAAATCTTGGCAATTTCACCATAATTTAGCTGCCATTGATATTCGTCTGATGCCGTTTTTAATTGCTGAAAGCCCTGAGCATAGGAAACAATTTTTCCTAAATAAAGGGCACGGCGAACTTTTTCAATAAATTCATGCTTATCACCTTTGAATGACTTAACCGCTGGGCCGGTCAGCACTTTGGCTGCCGCCACCCGTTGTTCTTTTAAAAATGAGAGATAACGAGCAAATACCGATTCAGTGATAAGGGTAACTGGAACCCCCAAGTCTAAAGCACTTTGACTGGTCCATTTGCCTGTTCCTTTATTTGCCGCTTCATCTAAAATAACATCAATTAAATAAATACCAGTTTTTTCTTCTTTCTTACGAAAAATATCCGCTGTAATCTCAATTAAATAACTACTTAATTCACCTTTATTCCATTCAGTAAAAATATCGGCTAGTTCTTCATTATTTAAATTTAATGTGTTTTTTAGTATTGAATAAACTTCAGCAATAAGCTGCATATCACCATACTCTATGCCATTATGCACCATTTTTACATAATGGCCTGCACCATCGGGCCCAATATAACTCACACATGGCTCACCTTCGGCCTTAGCGGCAATTTGTTGCAGAATAGGAGCAACTAACTCATAAGCCTGCTTTTGACCACCAGGCATGACAGAAGGCCCTTTCAATGCGCCTTCCTCACCACCAGAGACACCGGTGCCAATAAAGTTAAACCCTTGAGCTGAAAGCTCTTGATTACGGCGAATAGTATCCTGAAAATAAGTATTACCGCCATCGATTAGGATATCACCTTTATCTAGATATGGTGTTAATGAAGCGATAGTTTTATCAGTAGCCTGACCTGCTTTTACCATCAATAAAATACGACGTGGTTTTTCCAATGAATCAACAAATTCCTTAATCGTATAACAGGGGATTAATTTTTTTGCTGGATTTTCTGCGATCACCTCATCGGTTTTTTCTTTAGAACGATTAAAAATAGAAACAGAATAACCCCGACTTTCAATATTGAGCGCCAAATTACACCCCATAACAGCCATACCGACTACACCAATTTGTTGTTTTGACATGTAAAAACCCCTGTCTAACAATTGATTACCCACGATTTACAAACAAATATATTTTAACGTACTGATATATTAACTTACTCTATAAGTTTGGTGATAGTAATTTAATCCCATCAAGCTCAGGTTAACTGGGGTAAAAATAATTTAAAAAACGTTATTATATTGAAATTTTTGTTCAAAGTGCCCATTATTTTAATGGTCGGCATAAGCCGTCATACTTAGAAGGTAAAAAAAATTTTATGGAATGGGTCGCTGATCCTACGATATGGGTGGGACTTCTTACCCTAATCGTACTCGAAATCGTGCTTGGCATTGATAATTTAGTCTTTATCGCTATCTTAGCGGATAAATTACCGGCAAAATTACGTAATAAAGCAAGAATGACAGGTTTAACATGCGCGCTATTTATGCGTATTATCTTATTGTTTAGTCTCACTTTACTCGTTTCTTTAACCAATCCTATTATTAACCTTTGGGGTCACCCATTTAGTGCCCGTGATCTTCTGATGCTTGGTGGTGGACTTTTTCTGCTTTTTAAAGCTACTATGGAGCTTAATGAACGGTTAGAAGGTAAAGATAAACAATCTGGTAAACAACGTAAAACTGCCAAATTTTGGGCTGTTGTAGCACAAGTAATTATATTAGATGCTATTTTTTCTCTTGATTCGGTAATAACCGCCGTTGGCATGGTTGAACACATTAGCATTATGATTGCCGCAGTCACTATTGCTATGATCTTAATGATTATCGCGAGTAACCCATTAACAACATTCGTTAATAGCCATCCAACTATTGTTATTCTCTGTCTCAGTTTCTTACTTATGATTGGTTTTAGCTTAGTTGCTGAAGGATTTGGTTACCTAATACCAAAAGGCTATATCTATGCCACTATCGGTTTCTCTATTATGATTGAATCTCTCAATCAATTTGCTTCATTTAATCGACGCCGTTTTTTAAAAGGAACAAAATCACTCAGAGAGAGAACTGCCGAGGCAGTATTACGTGTTTTAGATGGACAACACGAACGTGCTGAATTAGATCATCTCACCTCTGATTTAATCTCTGATAATAATGGTATTTTTGAGCCACAAGAACGTCAAATGATTGTTCGTTTATTAGGATTCGCTCAACGTAACGTTAGTAGTATTATGACTTCTCGCCATGACGTTGAATATATTGATATCAATCGGCCAGCGGATAAGCTACTTTATCTATTAGAAAAAACACCACATACGCGCCTGGTTGTGACTGATGAGTCAATAAGCGATGAGCCGGTCGGCGTTGTACACGTCATCGACATCCTAAATCAGCAATTAAAAAAGCAAAAACTTAATTTACATGCCCTGATCATTCAACCATTAATCTTTCCTGAAGGGTTGTCACTATTGCAAGCTTTGGAGCAATTTCGTAAAGCTCATACCCATTTTGCCTTTATCGTTGATGAGTTTGGCTCTGTCGAAGGGATTGTTACTCTGACGGATATTATGGAAACTATCTCAGGTAATATGCCAATCAGCGAAGAAGAAGTGGATTCACGTCACGACATTCAACAACTAGAAGACAGTCGTTGGGTTGCTAATGGCTTTATGCCTTTAGAAGATCTGATCCTATATGTGCCAATTACCCTTGATGAAAAACGTGAATATGAAACGATTGCAGGATTATTAATGGAGCATCTGCAGCGAATACCAGTTGTAGGTGAACGTATCAAAATTAAAAACTGGATTTTTGAACCATTGGAAGTCACCAGCCATCGGCTTAAAAAAGTCTTGATCACTCCGCTGCAACTAACCAAAAATGATGTTAAAAAAATACCTTAAGCTAATCCATAACGCGCTGTCATGGCGTGTTAGGTTTATAATAAAAAATTAGCCTAAAACTAATTATGAGATTTCACTTCTTTTTCTAACCAATTATCTAATGCTTTTTTAGCTTGCGATTGAAATTCATTACGCAGCAATTTTTCAATATTTAATTGATATTGCAAATTTCCCCAATTGCCATAAATACGCAAAGGAATTGCCACTTTTTTTAGTCTATTAATAAAACTATCATCCCCATACCAACCTTTATTAATTTTAACCAACAGTCGTATATCTGCAGATTGACTCGCTAAATTTAACCAACCGTTACCATTAACATCAATATCGTCAGAAGAGGCAAACAAATTTGAAAACAACAACTTACCTTTATTAAGCTTGGTTGCAACATTTAAATGGTCAATTTGTGTATTATTATCCAGATATTGGGGAGTATCCACTTTATCGGTCAGGCGTGAAAAGGAGTGTTGGATCAATGAAACAATATTTAATCCCGTTAATTGTGCTTTATTTAACACAACATTAGCATTACCAGACCAAAAATTTAGTACCGCAAATTTACCATAACCTGGGCCTGATAAATTTGCAACTAGCATTAGTGAACCGTCTAGTTTAGTTGGTATATTAAATACTTTAAGTAAAGGTGCTAACTTAACATTATTAAATTTTGGTTTAGCGGTCATAATAGCCGGGCTGTTTTCATAATTTACGCTAATTGGAAGTTGAAAACTTCCGCCTAATAAGCCGCCTTCTAACTGGCTAATATCTAATATCGCTTTTTTATTGACTAACTTAGCCTTGAATTTATCAACAACTAAACCGCGGTATATTAGTTTATCGGCAGCAATGGTTACCCGAAATGGAAATTGCTTTAAATAACTTAAATCATAGCTATCAGTTTCAGCTCTAGCGATGACAGACTTAGTACTTATTTGAGACGTTATTGTGGTTTTTGAAGCGTGTTGTGGTAATAAAGGTTGCTTGCCTAAAATTTTATCTAAATCCAATTGGCGGGAAGCGATATTTAATTGGTAATCTGGCAACTTACCAAAATGGGCAATTAAATTGCCAGTTATATTACTATCATTAACGTTAATAGCTAAATTAGAAACGGTTAATACTTGTTGCTGATCATGTAAATAATCAAACAATGTGGTACCATTACCACTAATTCCCTCAGTTGGTAAATTAATGCCGCTAATTTTATATTCTAATTGATTAATTTCCCCTGTGATGTGATGCGGATAATCAGCAATATTTAGCTTACTTTTTAGAGAAAATGTCAGCTCTTGCTGATCCTTACTAACATTACTGCTGAAGTTAACACTAATAAAATGATCATCTTGCCTTTTCAGCACTAACATAATATTACGCATATTCAACTGACTGTCATCATCCATCTGCCAAATTAATAAACTATCCGTTAGTTTAATTTTGTCAAAATCCAATAACCAGTTACTATCCTTACTGTTTTTTCTATTAATACTATTGAGACCTTCTGGAGCAATCGGGCTATCTGGATTTATTTTTGCTTCACTCTCAGGGGTACAGCGTAAGACTGCACCACTAATTACAATTTGTTCAACAGAAAGTTGGTGGGAAATTAACGGCCACAATGATACATCAAGCCTCATATTATCTGCATTAATAGCAGCTTTAGCCGCTCCTGGGGCAGTGATGGAAATCGGGCCAGTGATTATACTTAACCTGGGCCATACATGCCAACGCATTTCTCCCTGAAAAACCAACCGATAACCACTTTTTTGTTCAACTTTGTCGATTAAATAATGACGAAAATCATTGGGATTAACAAGCAACACTAACGTCGTTAACCCTGCCAGAATAACCACCATCAGGATAGCTAATGTTGTCAGAAATCGTTTCATCACTTTCTCCATTAATGGTATCCAAGCAACCAATCAATGATTTCATCTTAGACAGCTTATTTTCTGTAACCTGAGAAAATAGAAATTTTGGTTATAGCATGATTTCAGCGAAATACCGCATTAATCAATTTTAAATATTACAATTTATGGTTACTTTTACCCTCTTCGCTAATTCTACTCCCTACCGCACCTTGTTGGTTTTTATATTTTGCATCCTGACGGCGATTATACGGACGATCAGCAGAACCGGATAAAGCTTCAAAGCTTAAGGCACCAATAATCATACCTGGTCGTAGTGCTAATGGCAGTTTGCCTGAATTATAAAACTCTAGCACGATCTGACCACACCAACCCGGATCAATACGATGTGCAGTAACATGGACCATTAACCCCAAACGAGCCAGGGAAGAGCGACCATCCAGCCAACCAACAATACTATCAGGTAGGGTAACTGATTCTAAAGTGACCGCCAATGCTAATTCACCAGGATGCAGAAAAAAAGCATCATGCTGACTTAATGTAATTTCGTCACTCATCACCCGATCCAGTGCAGCATTGACTTCATTTTTCGGCCCACTAAGATCGATATAAGGTGCAGTATAGTCCTGAAATATTCGAAACTTATTGCCTAAACAAACATCAACTGTTGCCCCATTGATGCGTTCGATCGATGGGCGTGGTTCAATAACCAATTTCTTTTCATCAAGCCATTTAACTATATCACGGTCACAAAGTCGCATTTTTCCATCTCCTTGCGAGAATGCCTAATCTCTTCATAGATAAATAATTACTGGCAGAACTCCCCTATTTTAGCTTTTAGAATATCAATCGCTACCCGATTTTTTCCTCCGCGAGGGACGATAATATCGGCATATTGTTTTGATGGCTCAATAAATTGGAGAAACATCGGTCGGACTGTTTCAGTATATTGTTCAATGACAGAATCTAATGTTCGTCCTCGTTCATTTACATCCCGTTTAATTCTTCTTACTAAACAAATATCCAGCGGCGTATCAACATAAATGGCAAAATCCATATTTTTACGTAAACGCTTATCCGTTAGTAATAAAATACCTTCAATAATAATCACTTTTTTCGGCTGAAAAAAAATTGTATCACTCTTACGTGTATGCTGGCTATAATCATATTGTGGCAACTCAACCCCTTCACCGGTCTTTAATAATTGGAGATGATGAAAAAGCAGATCATGATCCATTGAATTTGGATGATCGTAATTAACTTTTACCCGTTCTTCCATCGGAATATCATGTTGATCTCGATAGTAGCAGTCCTCAGCAATAACACCAATATTATGATCACCAACTTGAGTACGTAATTCATGATAAAGCGTTTTCGCAATAAGACTTTTACCAGATGCAGAAGCACCTGATATACCTACGATAGCGCACTTATGTGCTGTGTCAGCCATTTTAAATAACCTGAACTTGAATAAATGGAATAATATAACTAAATATTATGATCGCAGGAATGATAAAGGGTTATTGTAGTATCTTCCAGCCTTTAAAATTAGGTCTTGCTAATTTTTATAGCAAAACCTAATAATAATCATCGCTACATAGTTATTTTTAATCAATAAGTTATGAGATTAATTAGTTTAAATAGTTCGAAAAGCAATTTCGGTGGGAATTTTTTCCCCGTCCCAATACATTTGCGCAGAAATAGTCGATGCAATTTGCCGATAAATATCAGCAAACTCACCATCTGGATCTCGGATAACCGTTGGTTGACCTTGATCTAAATCTTCACGCAACGATATATGTAAGGGGATCTTACCTAAAAGGTTACATTGATATTTTTCAGCCAATCTTTCAGCACCACCAGAACCAAAAATAGGCTCTATATGACCACAATTACTACAAATATGTAGACTCATATTTTCAACAATCCCTAAGACAGGAACTTTCACTTTGTCAAACATAGCGATACCTTTCATCACATCTACCAATGCTATATCTTGTGGGGTGGTCACTACAATTGCCGCAGTAACTGGTATATTATGTGATAATGTTAATTGAATATCACCAGTTCCTGGTGGCATATCAACCACCAAATAATCTAAATCTGGCCATGCAGTATCCTGTAACATTTGTATTAAAGCCTTGCTAGCCATTGGACCACGCCATATCATTGCATTGTCGTCATTAACCAAATATCCAATTGAATTCGAGGCCAGCCCATAAGCCGTAATAGGTACCATGTGATGCCCATCAGGTGATTTAGGCCGCTTATTTTTGGTTGCCAGCATAGTCGGAATAGAAGGACCATAAATATCAGCATCCAAAATACCTACCTTTGCCCCTTCTTGCGCCAATGCCAAAGCTAAATTCACTGTAGTTGTTGATTTGCCAACCCCACCTTTACCTGAACTGACAGCAATAATATTGCGGATCCCTTTAATACCAGGTAAATCATTCACTCTACGTAATGTATTAATATTATGACGTAATTTGCACTCCACTGCACGGGCGCCAGCTATTTTTCGTAATTGTGCTGTTTGCTGTTCAATTAATAGCTTAAATGGCGTTTTCCATGCAAAAGGCATAACTAATTCAATATGTAAAACATCATCTAATAATGCACAATGATATAAGGCTTTTAAAGTACTGAGTTTATTGAGCAGTGTTGGATGGGAAAATGTATCCAAAACCTCAGCAACTTGCTGAGTTAAATGTTCTGGTTTTATTTGTTCGAAGGATCCTGAATTCATCGCAGCTCCTTTTATTTGATATTAAATTTAGCAACAATTGATCACTGCACCATACCAGAGAACAATTTAATTAAGATAAATAGATAATAAAAACGACACTTATCAAGCAAAATTACGATAAAATAATGATAGATTAATCTTGTTCAAGCCTAGCCGGAAAAAACACAATCGGTTAACATCAACTATTGTTCAATTTTTTATGGAAGTTAGATCCTTACTATGTCTCAAGTCGCGAAAAAACTTTTGGTAACCTGTGCGTTACCTTATGCTAACGGTTCAATTCACCTTGGCCATATGTTAGAACATATTCAGGCCGATATTTGGGTTCGTTATCAACGAATGCGCGGCAAAGAGGTTTATTTTATCTGTGCCGATGATACCCATGGCACACCAATCATGCTAAAAGCTCAGCAATTAGGCATAACACCTGAGGAGATGATTACTAAAGTAAATCAGGAACATCAACATGATCTTGCTGACTTTGCCATTAGTTATGATAATTACCATTCAACTCATAGTGTAGAAAATAAAACATTATCTGAGCAAATTTATTTGTCCCTAAAAAATAATGGCTATATCAAAAGCAAAACAATCTCGCAGTTTTATGATCCTAAGCAGGGTATGTTTCTTCCCGATCGCTTTGTTAAAGGGATCTGCCCAAAATGCCGAGCGGCTGATCAATACGGTGATAATTGTGAAGTCTGTGGTGCAACTTATAACCCAACGGAGCTTATTGATCCCCATTCGGTAATTTCTGGCGTAACGCCTGAAATGCGCGAAACAAAGCATTTTTTCTTTGATCTACCGGCATTTAGCAATATGTTGCAAAGCTGGACACGCTCAGGAGCACTACAACAGCAAGTCGCCAATAAAATGCAAGAGTGGTTTGAGGCGGGTTTACAGCAATGGGATATTACTCGTGATGCCCCTTACTTTGGTTTTGAAATCCCTAATGAGCCAGGCAAATATTTTTACGTCTGGTTAGATGCGCCTATTGGTTATATGGGAACATTCAAAAACCTTTGTGAAAAACAAACCAACATCGATTTCCATACTTATTGGCACAAAGATTCAACCACTGATCTTTACCACTTTATCGGCAAAGACATTGTTTACTTCCATAGCCTATTTTGGCCGGCAATATTAGAAGGTAGCGGTTATCGTAAACCTAGCAATATCTTTGTTCACGGTTATATAACCGTTAATGGTGCCAAAATGTCTAAGTCACGAGGCACTTTTATTACCGCACGGTGCTATTTAGATCATCTGGATGCTGATTGTTTACGTTACTATTATGCCGCTAAACTCTTTTCTCGTATTGATGATATTGATCTCAACTTAGAAGACTTTGTTCAGCGGGTAAATAGTGACATCGTAAATAAAGTTGTCAACCTTGCAGCACGCAATGCCGGATTTATCAACAAACGCTTTCAGGGTAAATTATCACCACGCCTTGCGGCTCCCGACCTTTACCAGCAATTTATTGCAGCGGCAAACAAAATTGGTCAAGAATTTTGTCAGCTTGAATATAATAAAGCGATTCGTGAAATTATGTTACTTGTCGATCTAGCTAATCGTTATATCGATGAACAAGCACCTTGGATCGTCGCTAAGCAAGAAGACCGTGAGCAAGATTTACATGATATATGTTCTATGGGGATTAACCTATTTCGCGTACTGATGACTTATTTAAAACCCATATTACCTGGATTAACCAGCCGCACAGAAACTTTTTTAAATATTTCACTCAATTGGGATGACATTAACCACCCTTTGTTAGATCATAAAATTACCCCATTTAAAACCCTATTTCAACGTATTGAAATAAACCAAGTAACCGCCATGTTAGCAGCATCTAGTGAAAATATAACCAATCAAACCATAACTAATAAAGAAAGTTCAGAAAATCCTATCCAAGAGACAATCAGTTTTGATGACTTTAACAAAGTAGACTTACGTGTTGCTCTCATTAAACAAGCCGATTTTGTAAACGGTTCCGATAAGCTGCTAAAGCTACAATTAGATCTGGGTTATTGCAGCCGGCAAGTTTTTTCTGGAATTCGCTCCGCTTATCCTGATCCCAAAGTACTTGAAGGCCGCTTAACTATTATGGTAGCTAATTTAGCCGCAAGAAAAATGCGCTTCGGTATTTCCGAAGGAATGGTATTAGCCGCTGGTCCTGGTAACAAAGATATTTTTCTATTAAGTCCAGATGCTGGCGCCAAACCCGGCATGCAAGTAAAATAGATTAACGCTCAGAAAAATATTAAATAAAAATGGCGGTAATATAATCTGTGACATTTTTAATTCCACTTAATGCGCCAGCCTAACGCATTAAGTGGCTTAATGCATTATAAGTATGTTTATTATAGGACTGGTATTATGTTGTTTTCCTCAAATATCCTTTATATTAGTTGGCAATATTTACGCGCTTTTTTACTCATTTATCTCTGCCTGATAATAGGAAACTTAATTTCAGCCTTATTACCTTTTTCTCTTCCAGGCAGTATAGTCGGCATGCTGATTTTGTTTATTTTGTTAACACTTCAGATCATACCTGCTCACTGGATACAGCCAGGTTGTCATTTGTTATTAAAAAATATGACACTGCTATTTATTCCCATTGGAGTAGGCATAATGAATTATTATGATCAACTCAGCCAACAAATTATTCCTATTTTGCTCTCGTGCATTATTAGTACCTTAATTATTATGATTATTGTTGCTTACAGCTCGCACTATATTCATCGTCAAGACGCAATAGATACTTCAAATACTGATAAGCAGCAGCTAAAAATACTGATAAGCAGCAGCTAAAAAAACAAAATTCAGCTGATAAAAATTTGCCACATGACGAGTAACAAAAATGCTAAATCATATCTGGTGGTCACTACCTTTTACCATTATCGTTTACTTATTAGCCAGAAAATTATTCCAAAAACATAAACTGACTATTTTAAACCCGCTATTAATTTCCATTAGTATCATTATTGCTACTTTATTGCTAACGCATAGTTCTTACGACCATTATTTCTCAGGCAGCCGAATTCTCAATGATTTGCTACAGCCAGCTGTCGTAGCTTTGGCTTTACCATTATATGAACAGTTACATCAAATTCGTGGTCAGTGGAAATCTATTATTAGCGTCTGCTTTATTGGTAGTATTATTGCCATGGTAACCGGAACCACTATTGCGTTATGGACCGGTGCAACAGTTGAAATGGCAGCTTCAATATTACCCAAATCTGTCACAACACCTATTGCTATGGCCGTGTCCGAGACCATTGGCGGAGTACCCGCCATCAGTGTAGCTTGTGTGATCTTAGTCGGCATTTTTGGCGCCATATGTGGACGCTTACTGTTTAATTTATTGCACATAAAAAACCCTATTGCTCGAGGATTAGCGATGGGAGCAGCTTCACATGCAGTAGGCACTGTGCGTAGTACCGAGATAAACTATATTGAAGGTGCATATAGTTCTCTCGCATTAATGGCCTGTAGCATTATCAATTCATTAATTGCACCTTTGATTTTTCCTATATTAATCTATTTATTACACTAAATAGTCATGTATAAAAATGATCCATCCAAATAATAATCACTTTATATGGTTGAAAGTCTAATATCAGTAGAACGTGCTAATTTTAATTATTAGCGTTATTAGTTGAACAAATAACCACCAAATCCAGGCAACTGTCATAGTGATCTTGAATAGTGCTTTAGATCAGGTAATTGAGGGTAATTTCTGCCTGGTGGAATATCATATTTACAAACTTACTTACTTCTGACTATTATAAGTCTTACCTTACAAAAAACTGTTAAATTAAACAGGGAGCAGCATGATAATAAATAAAATAGCTCTAATTAAGCTGTCATTCTCTATCATGTAATTATATAGGCATAGGTAATGAGGAAATTCTTTATTTATAGTCTACTTATCATTATAGCAACTGTCATCGTCGCTACCCTCGCATTCGACCGTTGGATTAGCTGGAAAACTACTGATTATATTTATGACGATGTAAAAAAACTGCCGCCTCGCTCGGTCGGCATGATTTTAGGCACCGCAAAATATTATTCTTCTGGTTTACCCAATGAGTACTATATGTATCGTATTCAAGGCGCTATAACTGCTTATAATAGCGGTAAAATAAAATACTTGCTCGTTAGCGGAGATAATGCCCACTACAATTATAATGAACCTATCACCATGCGTAGGGATTTGATCTCAGCGGGTATCCCGGCTGCCAAAATTGTATTGGATTTTGCTGGCTTCCGAACATTGGATTCCGTTATTCGAACTCACCAAGTGTTTGCGACCAATAACTTTACGATTATAACTCAACGTTTCCATTGCGAAAGAGCGTTATTTATCGCAATGAAAAAAGGCATAGATGCTCAGTGCTATGCAGTTGCTTCACCAAAAAAAATTATTAAAGTTCGTGTACGCGAGGTTTTTGCCCGTATTGGTGCCTTGATTGATCTTTATATACTAAAAAGTGAACCCCGTTTTTTAGGACAACAAGAATCGATTCCAGCATCGATAAAAATGCCCGATGGCATCAAAGGATATCCAGCTGTTTCGCCCGAAGAACTTAAATAATATCAACCTGATCAACGAGCGTATTTATCTATTAAATAACGCTATAACCACTACATTGGCCCTTGAGAAAAATATTTTAACCAACTTATGGCAAATAAAATATTAATAAGCCAAATCAGTGGCACAAAACTGAGTAATTGTAAGCGGTAAAAATAAGCAAAAAACAGGTGATAAAAAATAGCTGTACAAATTAGGGTTTGTAATAAGTAGCTCGTTAAAGCCATGCAACCAACACATTGTAACCATTTAACAATAAAAATACTCTTTATCTGCGGCCAAAAACCATAAACGATAGCAATGATAGACAATAACTTGTATTGGTATAATAAGCTGATTAACAACAAAACCTAATATTCCGGTGGAAATATAACTCCAATCATAATAATACTGGATGGTAATAGAAAATAATTACATAAAAATAGCTAGCGGTATTGCCCAATAAACAATGATAGTGATAATGAGAATAAGTAAAATGCCCTTTAACCATCCGGCTTTCACTAATGCTGCACCAGTCATCATTAAAGCTAATAGCTGCCAACCATAGTCGATCACTAACATCATAAATCTTTGTGCCACCGAGTCAATCCAATATATAAATGCGGGCCAACCCCCAGTTGTTTTAATGTTAATTTAATCAGTAAAATAGCTAAAACTGCAAAAAATAACTAAACAACAAATAATAATGATAGATTTAAAATATAGTTGTCTCAGATTATTAAAATAAATAAATTTTATAGCTAATAACCCAGTCAAGGCATAAGGCAATAAAATATCACCCTCCCATAACCCAATGCCATGTATTAGGCCCATGATAGCCAGAAAAAAAGTCGTACTTAATTATAGTATATCAAACATACCCAGCTGGCGATATTTTTAGCCATCGTGCTAAAAACATAAACCGGATTTATATAAGCTAGTTGAGGTAGTGCAAAACCAGAGATATTAACCAGTAAAATGGCTAAAACAGCGCTGCCACGCAGCAGATCTATTTGTTCAATCCGCTGCCATCTATATGTGAGCTAAAATCATTAATTACAAGTTACGCAGACGAGAAACGTTGCGTAAAAACTCCTGTCGGGTATTTTGACTAGATTTAAATACACCACCGAGAGAGGTTGTCATTGTGCTACTGGTTACATCCCGGACCCCTCTGGCTTTAACACAATAATGAACAGCATCAATCGAAACAGCAACATTACTTGTGCCTAATAAAGCTTGTAACGCGATTAATATCTGCTGTGTTAAACGCTCCTGAACTTGTGGGCGTTGTGAAAAGAATTGAACAATACGATTAATTTTAGATAAACCAATCACTTTATCCTTTGGAATATAAGCTACTGTCGCCTTACCATCGATAGTGACAAAATGATGCTCACAAACACTGGTTAAAGTAATATCACGAACCGTCACCATTTCGTCAAAATCCATTTTATTTTCGATCAAAGTAATTTTAGGAAAGTTACTATAGTCGAGGCCTGAAAAAATTTCGTCAACATACATTTTAGCAACACGCTTAGGGGTTTCCGCTAAGCTATCATCGCTAAGATCGAGATTAAACAAACGCATAATTTCATTCATATGCCCTTCAATCTGTCGTTTCCGCTCATTTGAGGAAAGAGATTGACCACAAAGAGGAGTTTCAAGACCACGAACTTCTAGTGCTTTACGAACAAGATGTGCTTCTTGACTTAGGGATGACATGCATTTCTCCAACAATAAAATTCAAAATTTATCCAATTGCATACTGATTGACACCCTCCTCGCCCTAAAGGTCGAAGATTGCTCCCAACTTCAAAGCGGGATCTGTTTCGCTTTGGTGGGTTTCTGCTTCAGCGAAAAAGTTTAAAACTTCATCTCTTCACAAACTAAAATCCCGCATCACTTGCGGTACCCAATTATTACTAAAATCGCGCATTATACCGTCATAAAAGGATAAGGTTGTATAACAACACCGGATAAATGGATAAGTATCCCTTTACCATCACCTATCCTAACAAAATATTCTTGCTATCGCGCTAATTTTTCATATTAAAGTAAATATTTATTGTATATTATTTATACTCAGTTATATAAAAAACATTTAATTATATTACTTACAAATACTCGTCTTACAAACTCTATAGTGAATAAAACAACTGTCGACTAAATAACAGTTGCTTGAACAAAAATTTTGCTAGCTGAACTATTTTTTTATCATTAGATAATTATTAACTAATCAATTCAAGTAATTACTTCACAAAAGGCGAAATTTCAAGCTGATCAAACTACTCCAACCGGTTGTGGTAGTGACAACTTTTCCTTTATAAATAATCACAAAAGTTGGCGTTACACTAATTTTCCATTAAGCAGAATATGCACAGTTGGATCATTAATCGTTGGCATCGTGAACTGCTTTTGCGTCAAATAATGCTGTACTTTAGCATCATCTCCAGAACACAAGGCTACAAGTTAACACATTACCACCATTAGCCGCATAATCTGCTATTTTAGGGGTAGTAAAAATGGCAAATAACGCACCAACTAGCCCAAAAATAAACCAGTAGTGGTTTGTTGGCACTTAATTCTGCTAACGTGACTTGTCGTCCAGCTAACGTTATTACGCGGTCATTAGCAAAGTCAATGGAAACTTGCGGCTCACGAAAATAATCCAGTAACAGAGTTATACTGACTATTATTAACAGCAAAAACAGCCCTTCACACAACCAACGGTAAAGTCTATTTGTCATTAAATTTTTCCAGTTCTATTTTAACTATCGATTGGAGCTGTTGATAACTCACCACACCACGCAGCCTTTGATCAACAATCAATGTGGCAGGCGTACCTTGAACGTCAAGCTGTTGTACAAGAGCTAGATTGCAATTAATGGTATCCTATCGTCTGGTTGTCAAACTGAGCTAAATTAACCCGTACTTTTTGCTCTGCCGTCTTAATACTAGCATCATCATGATAGCCTTTTTTCGCCATCAGACGATGATGCAACAACCAAAACTTTTACTGTTTTTGTTTCAACAGAGATAATGCGCTGCTTGCCGCTGTCATTGAATTTTGCGCTGGAAAGGGTAACGGTTTGATAATTAGCGCGACTTGGGGTTGCGACTCAACAATTTTTATCAGTAACGGATCAAATTGTTTACAGAAAGAGCAATTATAATCAGTAAAATAAACCATCACTAATCTAGCGTCAGCGGTTCCGAGCCTAGGGCTGTTCGGATCATTAAATAACATATTTTGGTTTTGTTTAACTATTTTTTTCAACTGTTGATTACTTTGCTGTTGGAGCTGCTCAGTATAGGTATTAGCGGCTTGTACCAGAATTTCAGGATTATTAACCAACGTTTAACTCTTGGATGTAAGCTTTTTGTTGCACACTAAATAATGTGTTATTAGCTAATAATGGGGTACTTGCCAGCAACAGAGTCAGAATGAGTTTTTTCATTTTGCATTTCCTTTGGCTTGTTGCAAAATTTGTAATAAGTCGTTTGTTCAACAACGGTGATAAAATTTTCCCTTGCGGTAATCCAGGACCATAAATCTGATTAAATGTCACTGCTACCAAGCCGCGTTTTTGTAAAAATTGATTAATGGTGTCTGACGGATGTGTCCAATCACCAAGCAATGCGATGACATCTTCAACCTGTAGGTTTTTTTGCACATCACTACTTAGCAATACGTTAAATTTATTAGCCTTACAAGTACGCACCAGTCGGCAATAACGTCAATGAACACCCGTTTATTAGCCGCTAGTGCCTGATTAATGGCATCTTCTGATAATGGTTGCCAGCGGATCTGATCTTGTAGCGGTGGTTTACTATAGTGTAAAGTCAGCATAACTAGCCCTATTAACCAACACCCCGATACTAGCTAGCTACAGTTAGCGCAGCATGAAGTGAATGATGACGTGCATAACTGAATAATAAACCGATCACGATTAACAAGATAAAAAACAGGGTCCAACCGCTACCGATAAAGGAAGTAAGCAAACTGAGTAACCAGAAACATGAAGCCAACATCATGGCAGCCAGCACTAGTCGTAGTTTATTCATCCAAGGACCTGGCGAGGCAGGCGTAAAGCTAACGTAGGTCTCGCTACAATTAATAGCCAAGGTAAACTCATACCGATTACTCATGGTGATAAATAGTTCCCACAGTTGCGGTAATGGCGCGGCTAAGGCAAAAGCAAAAGCTGTTCTCAGAAACGGGGCCGAACACGGGGTTGCCAGTAAGGTGGCAAATGCGCCCTGTAAGAAATGACCACCAACCCCATCCTCCTTATGACTAGCTAACCTAACCGGGTGTTAAAATTAGCCATTAGCCGGAAATAAAATAGCCCAAACAGATTTGCGCTAAATAACAGAGTGAAGATCACCAATAAAGTAATAAGCCATGGATTTTGAAACTGAATACCCCAGCCTATTGCCTGATTGCTTAACCGTAAAATCGTCATAAGTAATGCTAGCGCCATAAAAGAGACAACAATACCCACACTTGAAGCGAGGAACTGGAAACGTACACTTCGACGATCACGCTGTTGCACCTGCAAAATAGTGCTAAGTTTGAGACCTAGTACCGGTAAAACACACGGCATTAAGTTTAGTGCTATACCTTCATCCTCGATAACTAACGATAACGTTTTGCCAGTCAAATTTGGCACACTATCGCCCCAATCATCAGTCGCTGGTAGACTGATCTACAAGCCTTCTCCTTGCCACTGTAAAACAGGTTTGCCGAGGCTGGCACCTGCTGGCATATCGACAAAAATTGTCGGTGCTTTCCAGCCTGCTAAACGTTCAACCAGCAATTGCACTTCACCAGGGCGAAAGCCTGCGGTTAGTTTTGCCTGTAATACGTTTTCTTGCGGAATTTTTGCCATCGTTGTAGCATAATCATATCCAAAAGCCCAGTTAGTTGGTTGCTGTAGATCTAGCGTAAAGGGATAATCGGTTAGAATGCATTACTACAGGTTGACAGCGTCAGGGCCCCCGTAGTGGTGTACTCACTTTGCCATTTAATTGGATCGACAGTGTAACAACGTTATGGTAGCCTTGGGTAGTTATGCCAGAAACATCAAAGCGTTGCGGAGTTGGCTAGAACCATTGCGCATTGATTGAATTATCCTGCCAGCTGATTGTGGGCACAATACCGCCTTCGCCTGGTGTTGGCCAGTAAGTTTTCCAACCATTCTGTAAACGTATATCGAGTAAAATACGTGTAACGTCGGTAACACTATTATCAGCACGTGAACGAACTTCGGCATGATTATTGTCTGAATTTTTAAGCCAACCTGTGTCGGCAGCAAAAGCAACTCGCAACCACAACAAAAACAAAGCCGCCAGGCTATTAGGCTATTAGGCTATTAGGCTATTAGGCTATTAGGCTATTAGGCTATTAGGCTAT
>JBGDCZ010000012.1:0-66469 GCA_048493715.1 Arsenophonus endosymbiont of Dermacentor nuttalli
TGTTGTTTAAATGCACGGAATAAAAACTCTCCAATAAACCCGGGGTGGTTCAAACTGTATTTACCCGGCAGCCATCACCCCGGGTAGCAATTCTAACATGATAACTGGCCGTCCTTATATATCTGATTAGAAACACATCGACTTTCGATATTTCGCAATAATTAGCTATTTTAACGATAATTTTTATAAAGTTGAATAACTTAGTAAGATTTTATTATCTCGCAATATAGGAAATTTATATTAAAATTTAACCGCCAGGATCCTGGCCCTATATTAATTAATATCTTCGATTAGCAACAGCATGATGTCTTTGAAAACAAATTAAAAAAACATTCAGTGTAAAGATTACCCCCCCCCCCTCAACCATAATTAATAATAACTATTTGAATAAATAAAAAAGATTATTTTCACAATTAACAATTACATTCTATTAAGCAATAAATGGCTCACTAGATATCAGCAAAAGGCCAAAAATTTTTTAGTCTGCAAATAAGCCATAACTAACAAATATGAAGATAAATATGTAATTATCATCATTATCTCAAGGAGAGCTGCCCATCAACCCATTTTATAATCGCCGTTTAACCAAACAATAAGTTGCTTATCGTCCCCATCCAGATAATCCACAAATCAACCATGTGCGTATTACTAAATCAACATGATCCACGCTGTTCGTTAATTACAAGCATCGAACTTCGACTATTTAAACAACAAAAAAATGCTCATAGCTGAAACCAAATTTTGCTATCACATTCCACCTTACTAGAAAGATTTTAAGTCTTAAAGCGTCGATGCTGGAATAACTTTTCAACCGCATGATATTGCCGAACGATTTACTTTCGGCGGTATCGACTGCTGGTGTTATTTGCATCGGGCATATGAAAAATTTATAAAAACTTAATTTCCTCATTCAGTGGATTGTGAACAAGCTCCTGGTTTGTCCGCTGAGTTATCTAGTTTATGGTTTATGGCCCAAACTTAGCTAATCATTTAATGAGCGAAATAACAAATGTTATTATTTAGTAAAAAATAATTATTTTAAAAAAATTTCCATATATTAAGGAGAATGTACTATAAAAAATAAATTTTCATTATCAAATGCTACTACTTTGATTAATCAGAAATGAAGCCATATTTTTTCAGAAAATTCTTATCACCTAATTGATTAATTTGCCGCAGTATTCAGTCTTGCCGTGTTAATAAATCATTAGATGTTTTTTTAGGTCATAAGCTAATGGATTTGGTAAAATAGCCGCTAATGATGCAAATTCATATTCATTTAACTGATTTACATGTTTTTTAAAATAATATTTTGCCGCATTTTTCTACCCAAAAAATGCCTTAGCTAAACTCAGCAATATTCAAATAAATGGTCAGTATCCTTTTTTAGACCATATAACTTCAATTACTGGCGTCATAATAGCTTCAACACCTTTACGAAAAAAGCTTCGTCTATCACATAACCAAATATTTTTTACAACTTGTTGAGTTATTGTTGAAGCACCTCTAATTGGTTTTTTACTAGCCGAATTTTGGTTAATTGCACTTTCTATTGCCTGAAAATCAAATCCCCAATGGTTAGGGAAATTTTTATCTTCTGCAGCAATGACAGCAATTAACATGTTCGGTGAGACAGCATTAATCTCTACCCAACTAGAACGAAAAACATAAGAAAAATTTGATGATAACCAAGCGTTAACTTTTCTTTCCAGCATTACCATCGAAAAGGGAACAGGCAAAAATTTAAAAATAAAGATCGTCATTAGCCAACAGCAAAATAACATCAATAAGTTTTTTTTTAGCCATTTTCACAAAATTAAGAAAATAAGTCAGCATAACTAACACCTGGCCATCTCAATGACTTTTTTAACTAATTTATCAATTCCTTGCTATGCTTCATGCTGTGAGGATGCCAGCATATATGCAGGTGTTGTAATCACTTTATTATCTTCATCAACCACAATATCATCAAAGGAACAAATAATATGCTTTACTCCCATTCGTTCTACTTCAGCAATGGTTTTGTTATCATTACCTATTGTCAACTTTACCACTTTATTTAAAATTTTAGGTAGCATAACAGGCGCGATACACATCAACCGCAATGGCTTACCTTGTTGATAAATTTTGGTACAAAATATTAATAAATCTTTATCTATTTCACAGTCACTTCCTTTAATAGCAAAATTAGATAAATTTTTTGCTACCCCAAATCCACCAGAAATTATCACTGCACTATACTCATCTGCAGAGGCTAAAAACTCTATTTTACCACGTGAAATCCGCGAAGATTCTTCCATTATGTTACGTTTTTTTTTCCATTTATATGATGAATAACATTTAGTTGATCGCTATTAGGCGCTAAAAACCGCATTTCAGCGCTATTTTGATTCAAAGATAACAGTAAGTACTGACTCATGAATTTCGCTGCCATCAAATACACCACAGCCACTTAAAATTACTGCAATAAGTTTCATATCTAACTCCATTTATAGTAGATTGTTACTAACTCATTTAATGTGATAACATGTAACATTTGTCACAAATTTTAATGAATTTTGTAACAAAAACGATTATATTTGTTACGTTGATTGGTTGACGAAAAATGAAGGTTTTTATTTTTCTCGTCATTCATACAAACACATATCATAATTGACGAGTAAAAAAGATTTCCCTGGTGTTGGCGCAATAATTAGTGCACCCCAACTTCGGTTGGAGTTATTTTTTTTCAGCGCTAGCTAACCATTTTTTCAAAATCTCAACATCTTTTTGCCAATCTGCTTTTAATTCATCAAACCATTCTTGTGTATTATCCCACCAAGCTGGTAATTCAGGAGATTGGATTTGTTGAGCTAATTGCTGGAGATGCCGCAAACCAACTGCACCTGCTGCGCCTTTAATTTTATGTGCTTCAGCAACAATCCCATTTGAGTCTTTAGCCACAATATTAGAATCCAGTAAAGATAGGTATCCTGGCATCATATTTTCAAATATCTTTATGCTGTCTTCAATAAGTTTTGGACCTACTAATTCAAGGTATTGATTGAGCATATTGATATCTAATACATTATCATGCTTAGCAAACTCTTTTAGTGGAATATCGATCGATTTATTCTTACAATCGGCAAAATATTTTTCAATAATCTTGATTAATGCACTGACAGAAAGTGGTTTACTTAATACATCATCCATACCTGCATCAAGATATTCATTTTTGTCTCTCAATACATTAGCTGTTAATGCAATTAAAGGTGGTAGCTTATAATTAGCATAGGTGTGACGAAGCTGACGTGCAATATCGAGACCTGTCATATCAGGTAACTGAATATCCAATAAGACCAGATCATAACCACCAATTTTAAACATTTTTAACGCTTCTTTGCCATTCATCGCCACATCTACGGTATGGCCTAATTTTTCTAATACAGATCGCGCGACAATAATATTTAATTCAATATCCTCGACTAAAAGGATATGCAATTTAGGTAGTAAAACTTCTTCTACCGCTGACATTTCAATTGTTTTTGCAACGATAGGAGCTATGACTGATACAGTAAAGCAAGAACCTACTCCTAAGGTACTATCAACCTGGATATCTCCGCCCATACTTTGTGCTAACCGCTTAGAAACTGCAAGACCAATTCCAGTGCCTGTTTCTGGCCTTCCCCCAGCACTACCCTTCACCTGATAGTACATGGCAAAAATCTTTTCTTGCTCTTCTTTGGGGATCCCAATGCCACTATCAATAACCTGAATAAAAAGCTGCTCATGCCCTTCATACCAAATACGAACTTTGATCTCACCTTGTTGTGTAAATCTCACGGCATTACCAATTAAATTCCACAGTATTTGACGTAACCGTGTTGCATCGGTAATGATCTTGCTCGGTATATTTTCTTTTACTTCTAACGTAAATTTTAAATCTTTGGGTTGAACCAAAAGTCCCGACAAGTTCTCAAGATCAGAGATAAATTCATTTAAATCAATCGGTTGACTATCCAAACTAACTTTACGTCGTTCGATTTTATCCATCTCAATAATGTCATTGAAAATATTACCTAAAGTTATGGCACTAACGTGGATAGTTTTTAAATAATTAGTCTGTTCATTAGTTAATTCTGTATCGAGTAATATACGACTCAGCCCAACAATCCCATTAAGCGGCGTACGAAGCTCATGGCTGATAGTTGAAATAAATGTTGTCTTATCCCTACTCGCATTTTCTAACGCTTCCTGATAGTGCTTACGTTCGGTAATATCGCGTCCAAACCCAACTAAACCGTGGCGTTTTCCGACACGATCATAAAAAGGTACTTTTCGTATTTCAAAACATGCTTTTCGTCCATCTGGATATACCAACCACTGTTCATAAGTCAATGACACATTATGACGAAATACTTTTTCATCAGTTTCAAGCTCTTTTTCTGCGACTTCTTCGCCATAAATTTCACGATAGGTTAATCCAATAAGCTGCTTTTCACTACGACCGGTCAATAATTCCATTGCTCTATTACAACAAGAAAAGTCATTATTCTCATCACGATAGTAAACAAGATCAGGTGATGCATCTAAAAATGACTGTAATAATATAGACTGCTGTTCAAACTCAAGTTGGGTTTGCTCACGTCGTTTCATCTCTTTTTGCAATTTTTCTAATAACTCTAGATGCGCCTTTTGTACTTTTTCACGTTCCGCAATTTCCAAATTAAGCTGAGCAATATTTCCTTTAAGTTTGTCAGTAAGCTCTGCATCACGTTTGCGCATCACTTCTAATTTATCAACCATACCTGATAAGCGACGCCGAGACTCTTCAAGTTGCTCAACAACAACAGAAAGAAAATAGACCGCCCAAGGAGTAATAATCAATCCAAAAAAGATAGAGCGAATCAAATCAATATCATGAACATTGCCATATAATAAAATATCAACAGCTATCTGCAATACCATGGCTAAAACGACAAGTGCCGTAGCTAATAACAAGGAAAATCCAACCAAGCCAAGCTTCATCATTAAGTCAACATAATATTGAGCGAGTCCTTTAAGCAGCTTCATACACACTCCGATACAGAAAATCAGCTTAAATCATAACTTATATAGACAAAAAACAGAGGGATCTAACATACATTTATGAGGGATAATTTACATTTAGATTTTCATTGACAATGAATTAACCTATAAATAAAGTTTTATAATTATCAGATAAATAAAGATTTAATAAGTAAAATATAGCGAAAATAAAACCAGTATGGCCAACAATCTATATTTAAAAATAAAAAAGGGCAGTATTTTAATACTCCCCTCCTCAATCATAATATATCTTATTTTATAACACGTAACGTCGGACGTCTTTTTGGTGGCGTCGGCGGTTCATCATCAGGTGATGAAATCAGTGTTACTTTTTGCTCTTCGTTTGACAATTCATTATCACTAACTAGTACTAAGTTTTCACTTTGAGTAACAGAATTACCAGTATTATTCTCATATTCAGGCTCAGGTTCAAACATCATTCCTGCGCCATTTTCGCGCCCATAAATAGCAATAATAGCACTCATTGGCACTTCAACATGGCGAGGGACACCACTAAAACGGGCATTAAAGCTTACTATTTCATTAGTCAGCTCGAAATTAGCTACTGCGGAAGGTGTAATATTTAAAATAATTTGCCCTTTTTGGGCATATTCCATCGGGACATTCACACCAAAAACATTAACATCCACAACTAAATGAGGTGTCATATTATTATCGAGAAGCCATTCATAATGAGCCCTAAGAAGATAAGGACGACGTGGCGACATTCCTAAGAACTCCATAATAAATTAACCTGTGGTAGATAAACGCATCTCACGCTCAGCTTCAGTCAATGAAGCTAGAAAAGAGTCGCGCTCAAATACCCGTTCCATATAAGATCTAATGCCTTCAGTTTCTTTTCCTTTAAGTATGTCAATATTCCAAAACGGTAAACGCCACAAAAGGGGAGCTAAGTAGCAGTCAACTAGACTAAATTCTTCACTCATAAAAAACGGCATCTCATTAAAAATTGGCGAGATTAATATAAACTCTTCTTTTAACTGCTTACGGGCAGCATCAGCTTGAGGATCTTTATTTTCAATCTTATACATTAGAGAATACCAATCTTTTTCTATCCGATGTATCATCAAACGACTACTACCACGAGCAACTGGATAAACTGGCATTAATGGTGGATGCGGAAAGCGCTCGTCAAGATATTCCATAACAACGCGGGAATCATACAATGTTAATTCCCTATCAACCAGCGTTGGTACTGTTTGGTAAGGATTTAGATCAATCAAATCTTGCGGCAAATTACCTGCTTCAACATTCTCAATCTCAACGCTTACGCCCTTTTCTGCCAATACGATCCGCACTTGATGGCTAAATATGTCGGTCGGGCCGGAAAACAGTGTCATTACCGAACGTTTGTTGGCAGCGACAGCCATGAAAACCTCCAAGTTTTATTCAAAAAAGAACAAACAGTCATAATATAATAAATAAGGCCATTCTTACATGTTTAAAATGTTAGTAAACCAATTTAATAGGTCAACACTCATTTATTTTATTTATTGAACTGCAATTAACACATGTTATTTCCACCACATTTGGTGAGAAATATATAAGAAATTAATGATCTATAGTCTATCAGATTTTGTTCAATATAGGGGAAAGTTTGACAAGATTTTATGATAAATGTACAAAATCACATCAACTTTTTATTAAAAAAAATTAAATTAATAATCGCATACAATATAAACTTATAACATACTAAAAACCCGCCATAAATGCGGGTTCTGTATTAATAATTTGTTGCAAAAACAATAAATTAACGTTTTGAGTATTGCGGACGACGACGTGCTTTACGCAGCCCCACTTTCTTACGCTCAACAGAACGCGCATCACGAGTAACAAACCCAGCTTTGCGTAGTTCAGAATGCAGTGATTCGTCATACCCCATCAATGCACGTGTAATTCCATGACGGATTGCACCTGCTTGACCAGAAATACCACCACCTTTAACGGTAATGTATAAATCCAGTTTCTCCAACATATCAACCAATTCTAACGGTTGGCGAACAACCATTCGCGCCGTTTCGCGGCCAAAATACTGCTCTAGGCTACGTTGATTGATAGTAATATTACCGCTACCTGTCTTAATAAAGACACGTGCGGAAGAGCTTTTGCGGCGACCAGTGCCGTAGTATTGATTTTCAGCCATTGCCTATATCCATCCCGATTAAATGTCAAGAACTTGCGGTTGCTGTGCCGTGTGTTTATGCTCACTACCTGCATAAACTTTCATTTTACGGTACATCGCACGACCAAGAGGTCCTTTGGGTAGCATACCTTTAACCGCGATTTCAATTACACGCTCAGGATGACGGACAATCATTTCTTCGAAGGTCGCTTGTTTGATACCACCGATATAACCGGTATGGCGATAGTAGATTTTGTCTTCACGCTTGTTGCCAGTAACAGCAACTTTTTCAGCATTAACAACAATGATGTAATCACCAGTATCGACATGCGGAGTATATTCCGCTTTATGCTTGCCACGCAAACGACGAGCAATCTCAGTTGCAAGACGGCCTAAAGTTTTTCCATCTGCATCAACAACGTACCAGTCGCGTTTCACGGTCTCTGGTTTAGCTGTAAAAGTTTTCATTAAAGCTTACCCATATATTAAGTTACATGTTGGTGAACACTCATATTTTAAAAAAACACTCAGCATGCTCACACTAGATTCGTCCAGTGAATCCTACCCCTTCGAGTAGTCAAACTGACATTAATGCAAGATTTTGGGGAAAATAAAAAACTTGCTGTAACGTGGGGTGCAAGATTATAGAGAAGTTATTGACAAAAATCGACCCCAAAAATAAATTTTCTTAACAATTTATGCATTATTATTTGCTAATCAAGCTATATGAGGCAATTTTAGGTATGCCTCACTCTGCATTTCTTGTAATCGTGATAAACAGCGTTGATATTCAAAACGCAATAAATGCCCTTGGTAAAGTTTATCTATTGCTACCTCAGCATTAATAATCAACTTAACTTTTCGCTCATAAAATTCATCAATTAGAGCAAGAAAACGCCTGGCTACATCTTCATGTAGCTCTGACATCATCAAAACGTTATACAGTAATACCGTATGATAATCTTTTGCTAAAACGATATAATCATTTTGACTACGTGCATCTTCACATAGTACTTTAAATTCAATTGCTAAGATACCTTCTGCAGCACGCACCGGCATAGGACGATGATTAATCTCAAGCATAGGCAACGTCTCGCCACCATTACCCGCTAATTTAATAAATATATCATCCATCCTATTACAGCTCTGTTCATCGATCGGCGTAAGATAAAGAGCCGCTTGTTTCAAAGTACGTAAACGATAATCAATACCGGCATCAACATTAATGATGTCACAGTATTTTTTAATTTGTTCGATCGCTGGTAGAAAACGTGTTCGTTGTAATCCATTTCTATAGAGTTCATCTGGTGGGATATTAGACGTTGCCACTAAACAAATTCCTTTAGCAAATAACACCGTAAATAACGTTCCCAAAATCATGGCATCAGTGATATCAGAGACAAAAAATTCATCAAAACATAAAACATCCGTCTGCGCTTTAAATCTATCGGCAATGATTTCCAATGGATCTTGATGACCTTGTAACTCAACCATTTCATTTTGCACTCGCCACATAAGACGATGAAAATGTAAGCGTAATTTTCTACCCTCCGGCAAACTTTGATAAAACAGATCCAGCAACCAAGTTTTACCTCGCCCGACACCACCCCACATATATAATCCCTGCACAGGTTGAAAATTTGTTGGTGGTTGCTTGGTAAATAGTTTGCCAATTTTACTTCTTAATGATAATCGAGATGTTTTATTAAGCAATTGATGATGAATAATATCTAAACGTGCTATCGTTTTACTTTGTATCTCATCAAATTGATAGTCACCGGTAGCCAAAAACTGGTGGTAAAGTTTAGCGGGAGTCAACAATGCCATTAACGCGATACTCCTTAAAGATGTTATGATTTTTATTGGCTAATAAAACTAATCATAAACATTATATCGATAATTATCGACACTTTAATACCTCAAAATAATATGAAATCATTAGCAATAACTTTTCCTGCTTTCACTTATGCCCTTTAAACAGGTATAGTGACTGCTGTACTGTGAATTTATTTCTATGAAAATAAATGTTGTTTTGTTAATGAAGGAGTCACCATGACTTGGGAATATGCACTAATCGGTCTGATTGTAGGTTTTATTATTGGTGCACTTGTGGTTCGCTTCGGCAATACCAAGCTACGTAACCAACAAGCATTACAAGCTGAACTTGAAAAGAAAAACCATGAATTAGAAGAATATCGTAAAGAATTGGTCAGCCATTTTGCTCGTAGTGCAGAGTTACTCGATAATATGGCTCAAGATTATCGTAAACTCTATCAGCATATGGCTAAAAGTTCTCATGAGCTCATGCCTGATATGCCAATACAAAACAACCCTTTTAACTATCGTTTGACTGAATCAGAAGCAGATAATGATAAAATTCCGGTTAATTTACCACCCAAAGATTACTCTGAAGGTTCTTCAGGCTTATTTCGCTCGATAAAAGAGAAAAAAAGGTAAATTAGGTTACCTGGTATTAATAAAATTGCATTTTGACCTAATTTTGTTGGTAGCGAATCAACCTGCCAAGACCAATTTGTTATAAAAAATTAATATCATGTAAATACATGTAAAAAAACGATTACCACTATCTGTTGGCTGAACCTTTTTACATAATTTACAGTCTTAGCCCTGCTAAGGTCTTTTCCATCCAGGAAGCAAATTACCTTAAAAGAATATGTAAGAGAATTGAATTCATGATGAAAAAAGAAAAACATTTTTTAAGTATATTAGCTATGAGTCTCAGTCTTTCACTCATAGGTATACCTGCAGCAAGTTATTCTGCATCAATGCCACCAGTCACTTTATCATCTGGTCAAGAATTACCTAGCCTAGCTCCGATGCTAGAAAAAGTACTCCCTGCCGTAGTCACTATTCGTGTATCTGGAACACAGGTTCAAAATCAACAGTTACCCGAAGAATTTAAATTCTTTTTTGGGCCCAATTTTCCTTCACAGCAACAAAGTATTCGCCCTTTTGAAGGATTAGGTTCTGGTGTTATTATTGATGCCGAAAAAGGTTATATCTTAACGAATAACCATGTTATTGATAATGCTAATATTATTCAAATCCAACTTAATGATGGAGGAGAAATTGACGTTAAACTTGTCGGACGCGATTCCCAAACAGATATCGCTCTATTACAAATCAAAGATTCAAGTACCGCAAACCTCAAAAAACTCAACTTGACAGCCATTAAGATTGCAGACTCCGATAAACTACGTGTTGGCGACTTTGCTATTGCGGTAGGTAATCCTTTTGGATTAGGTCAAACGGCGACATCAGGAATTATTTCTGCATTGGGTCGTAGTGGTTTAAACGTAGAAGGTCTAGAAAATTTTATTCAAACAGACGCTTCTATTAATAGAGGTAACTCCGGTGGTGCATTAGTCAATCTCAACGGTGAACTAATTGGTATTAATACTGCTATCTTAGCACCTGGCGGGGGTAATATTGGTATCGGTTTTGCTATTCCGTCCAATATGGCCAAATCTCTTAGCGATCAAATTATCAAACACGGTAAAGTAAAACGAGGATTGCTAGGTATCAAAGGCACTGAAATGACCTCTGATGTAGCAAAAGCATTGAATATTGATGCACAAAAAGGCGCATTTGTCAGTGAAGTAACCCCAAATTCTGCAGCAGCTAAAGCAGGCATTCAACCAGGTGATGTCTTGATTGCAATTAATGGTAAATATATTAATAGCTTCGCTGAGTTAAGAGCTAAAATTGGCACCAGTGAAATCGGTAAAAAGATCACAATCGGGCTATTACGTAAAGGCAAGCCGATGGAGGTGAGCGTTACCTTAGAAGATAGTGATTCCAGCGGTACAAAAGCCGAAGTGCTAACCACCTCACTAATGGGCGCCACTTTAAGCAATAGTACAATTAAAGGCACTAAAGGCGTCAAAGTCGATAGTGTCTCATCTAATTCACCTGCAGCCATGCTTGGTCTGGCAAAAGGTGATCTTATTATTAGTGCCAACGAACAACGGATAGAGAATATTAATCAACTTCGTAAAATTATTGAAACTAAACCTATCACTTTAGCATTAAATATTTTACGCGGTGATCAAAATATCTACTTATTACTGCGTGGTAATAATATATTCAATTGATCATTCAACAAACAGGTACTGTGAACTACCGTACCTGTTGGTATTTATGATATCCTGCCATTTTATTATCTAGTTATCGCTTACTACAGAATACTAACTATGTTCATCAAGCTTTTCCGTGCCGTTATTATAGGGCTTGTTATCGCTGCTATTTTGCTAATGGCTATTCCGTCTATACGCCCAAAAGGACTCACTGAATTACTTGACGGCAAAAAAGATGATCAACCCATTAGTTTTAGTAAAGCGGTACGTAGAGCAGCTCCAGCAGTTGTTTATGTCTATAGCAGTGGGACTGGTAGCTTTTCCCAAAATGGACGTGAATTAACCGCATTAGGCTCTGGTGTCATTATGAGTAGTAACGGTTATATTATAACAAACAGACATGTCGTTAATAATGCCGATCAAATTCAGATTGCACTGCCGGATGGGTTAATTTTTGACGCGTTAATTGTTGGCTCAGATAGCCTAACAGACCTTGCTATTTTGAAAATAGAGGTAGAAAATTTGCCTGTGATACCGATTAACCCACAGCGTAAAGCGCATGTTGGCGATATCGTGTTAGCTATCGGTAACCCCTATAATCTAGGACAAACGGTAACACAAGGCATTATTAGCGCCACAGGACGTGTAGGACTCAGTCCCACCCGCCGACAAAATTTTCTCCAAACAGATGCTTCTATTAACCATGGAAATTCAGGCGGAGCACTAATTAATACTGAAGGTGAATTAATGGGAATTAATACTCTTTCTTTTGATCATTCAGAAAACGGTTTTACCCCTGAAGGACTGGGTTTTGCTATTCCAATTGAATTAGCAACTAAAATCATGGAAAAACTTATTCGTGATGGGCGAGTGATACGTGGCTTTATTGGTATCACTGCTAGGAACTTACCCCGTATTCGCTCTAACAATAACGATATTAATCAAATAAAAGGTCTACGTATTTTTCAGGTTACCCCAAATGGTCCAGCAGAAAATGCTGGTATTCAAGTCGGTGACATCATCATTTCAGTTAATGGTCAACCGGTTACCTCTGCAGCTGAAACAATGGATCAAGTTGCTGAAATTAGCCCTGGAAGTATCGTCCCTGTTGTATTATTACGTAATAACAACACCATGACAGTCAATGTTAAAATTGAAGAGTATCATGAAGATAAATGACTACTACATTAAGTAAGAATCAGCAGTCTATCTAAGCTACTGATTTTTACGTTGGCAAATAGTAAGTTATTTTTTATTTGATGTGATACGCTCTATATTTGCGCCTAAACTACGTAGTTTCTCTTCTATGTTCTCATATCCCCTATCAATATGATAAATCCGATCAACAATTGTTTTCCCTTTTGCAATGCAACCGGCAAGCACTAAACTAGCAGAAGCCCGCAAATCCGTTGCCATGACTTGAGCACCCATAAGTTGTTTAATACCATGACAAACAGCTGTATTGCCTTCTATTTCCGCATGGGCTCCCATACGAATTAACTCTGGGATATGCATAAAACGATTTTCAAAAATAGTTTCGGTTATTGTACTAACGCCTTCAGCTACTAAATTAAGTAAACTAAATTGTGCCTGCATATCGGTTGGAAAACCAGGATGAGGCTCTGTTCTGATAGTCACCGCTTTTGGCCGCTTACTCTGCATATCCAGCTGGATCCAATCCTCTTCTATTTCAATCTCTGCACCAGCTTCACGTAATTTAGCTAATACCGCATCCAATGTAGCCGGTCTAGTATTGCGGCAAGTCACTTTTCCGCCTGAGATCGCAGCTGCTACAAGAAAAGTTCCCGTTTCAATGCGATCAGGTAAAATTCGATAAGTTCCACCCCCTAAGCACGCTACCCCTTCAACAACAATGCTGTCTGTACCGGCTCCGCTGATCTTTGCTCCTAATGAATTTAAAAAATTAGCCGTGTCTTCAACTTCAGGTTCACGCGCGGCGTTTTCAATAACTGTTTTTCCCTCAGCTAGGGTTGCGGCTGTCATAATAGACACTGTTGCGCCTACACTGACCTTATCCATAACAATATTAGTACCTTGCAAACGACCATCAACAGAAGCTTTCACATAACCTTCTTCTAAGATGATTTTAGCACCAAGTTGCTCAAGTCCAGCAATATGTAAATCAACTGGACGTGCACCAATAGCACATCCTCCCGGTAATGACACCTGCCCTTGACCGAAACGGGCAACTAATGGCGCCAAAGCCCAAATAGATGCACGCATCGTCTTAACTAATTCATAAGGAGCACAAAATTTATTAACCCTTCGTGCATCGACAAAAATAGCGCCATTACGCTCAACTTTTGTACCTAACTGATTAAGTAATTCAATTGTTGTATCAATGTCTTTTAACTTCGGAACATTTTGTAATTCAACCGGCTCTTCAGCTAATAACGACGCAAACAATATCGGTAATGCCGCATTTTTGGCACCAGAAATCGAGACCTCACCCATCAAACGAGTTGGCCCTTTTAATTGAAACTTGTCCATCAAGAAACTCTCTATGAGTAATATTCAATATACTATTAACGCAAAAACATCATTTTAAAAACCATTAAGCTTACGATCTCTTGTCCATTCTGCCGGAGTATAAGCTTTAATTGACAATGCATGGATCCGATTATCCGCAATATATTCCATTAACGGCACATAAATCACTTGCTGCTGCTTAACCCGACTCATGCCATTAAACATTTCATCAACAGCAATAATTTGAAAATGGCTACCATCGCCTTTTACAATCACTTGATCAAGCTTCAATTGATCCATTAATACTTGCTTTATTTCATCTGTATCCATAATTAAACTCAATTCTAACATTAAATGACATGCATCTATCCTAATCGATCTATTACCCAGTGCAAATCAAAGAAACCGCCTTGGCATAATAAAATCCGCAAGAGCGACTGCTTTTTATATAAACTATTTTTAAAAACTTATGACCAAACTAGTTCATAAAATCCTCAAGTTTATAAAGCCTGATAAGCGTTTTGAAACGCTCACTAATACCTTCAAACACCAATTTATTGTCTGACTGCCGTTCTGACTTTAACCTGACAAACATAGCCAGTCCGGTAGAATCGATATGAGATAACTGGGAAACATTAATAGAGTTAATACCCTTCAGCAGCTGATTTCTCTGTTGCCAAAAAACGGGCAAAGTATTTCGATTAAGCTCACCGATTAAAATCAACGATTGACCGTTCTGCTGCCAAGTTAACATAGGTATTATGGTTTTTTACTTTCCAGGTTAATAGGATTTTTTGCGCTATTGAGCAATTCTTGTGTCAAGCCGTCAATACCTTTAGTTCGTAAAATATTAGCCCATTCATTTTGTTTAGTAGTAATTAAACTAACACCTTCAGTGATCATATCATAAGCTTGCCAATAGCCTGTCTTACTGTTTTTACGCCATTGGAAATCCAAACGAACTGGTGGCCGTCCCTGTGGTTCGGTAATAGTAACGCGAATAGCAACCACGTTTCTATCTCCTAACGGTTGTTCTGGCGCAATCTGATATTGTTGACCATGATACATTGCCAAAGCTTGCCCATAAGCCTGCTCCAAATAGGCTTCAATCGCGCGAAAATATACATCTCGTTGCGCAGGCGTTGCACTACTATAATAAGAACCTAATACTAACGCGCCTGCATACTTAACCTGGACATAAGGCATAAGCTCTTCACGAACAACTGTACGTAAATAATCCGGAGTTTGACGGATCATAAGTTGCTCGTTTTTTAAGCGCATGAAGGTTTTGGCAGCAGCTTCATCCATCAATTTATATGGGTTAGTTTGATCTATCGCCATCGCAAACGGTGCTACCACTAACAAAGCCATTATTAAGAAACGTTTAACCATAAAATAGGTTCCTTTTTTAACATATTAGATTACTCGTCATGGTGTCGTGGAAGATTTTGGTTATTACCTGAAACTGAGCTCCCTCTATCTGAACGATTAGGATCTCCACTACGATATAAAAATTGGCCAATTAAATCTTCCAATATTATGGCCGGTTTAGTATCTTCAATGCGCCCACCGTCCTTAAGAAAGGTAACGCCCATATCTGGATCATAAAAACCCACATTAAGTGCTAAAAACTGCTCACCTAATAGGCCAGCGGTAAGTATAGACAACGAACTATTATCAGGAATGTTGTCATACTGACTGAAAATCGCCAAGGTTACCCGTGGCGTATAAGTTTTCTTGTCCAACATAATATCGACTATTCGACCAACCACTACTCCACCTATCTTTACTGGAGAGTTTACTTTCAACCCACCCACATTGGTAAAAAAAGCAGTAACTTTATAAGTTGGTTGATTACCAAATGATTTAATATCTGCAACTTTCAAACATAAAAAAATAATCGCAGCCAATGCAATCAAAACAAATAGACCAACTAGAATTTCATTTTTCTTACTTTGCATGAACTAATTCCCAAACATCAGTGCAGTAAGCACAAAATCTAAACCCAACACAGCTAATGACGAATGAACAACAGTTCTGGTCGTTGCACGACTGATCCCTTCAGATGTTGGGACGGCATCATAACCATTAAATAACGCGATCCAGCTGACGGTAAAAGCAAATACCACACTTTTAATAAAACAATTGAGAATATCATTTTTCCATTCAACAGCAGATTGCATGGATGACCAAAAAAAGCCTTCATCAATTCCTTTCCAATCGACGCCAACTAGCGCACCACCTAAGATGCCCACAGCGACAAAAATTAATGCCAATAATGGCATACTAATTAACCCGGCCCAAAAACGTGGTGCAATCACTCGACGTAGTGGATCAACCGCCATCATTTCCAAACTAGAGATCTGCTCAGTGGCTTTCATTAATCCTATTTCTGCCGTTAATGCAGAGCCCGCTCTGCCAGCAAACAAAAGCGCAGTCACTACCGGCCCTAATTCCCTTAATAAAGAAAGGGCTACCATCATGCCAAGACTAGATTCTGCACTAAACATGGTCAAGACTAAATATCCTTGCAATCCAAGTACCATGCCAATGAATAATCCCGATACAGCAATAATTAATAAAGATAAGACTCCTACATTGTAGAACTGCTTTATTAATAGTAGCCACTGTTTGGCAATCTCAGGCTTGCCAAATAAAGTCCGAAATAACAAATATCCTGAGCGGCCAAATGTCACAACCACAGCCAATGAACGATGGCCTAATGCGGCTAATGTATCAATTAGTATCATCCGATTACCCTAATAAATCTGCAGCATAACTTCCTGCCGGAAACTTAAATGCTACTGGACCATCTGCCATACCATCGAGAAATTGCCTAACCCGCGCATCCTTATTTTGCTGCAATTCTTTCGCTGTACCTTCAGCAATAACATGTTGCTCGGCAACGATATAAGCTTTATCCGCTATACTCAACACTTCCGGAACATCATGTGAAACAATAACACAAGTAATACCTAATGCATGATTAAGTTCATCAATAAGTTTAACCAAAACCCCCATGGTTATCGGATCTTGCCCAACAAAAGGCTCATCAAATAAAATTAATTGCGGATCAAGTGCAATGGCACGTGCTAATGCTGCCCGTCGTGCCATGCCGCCCGATAATTCAGCTGACATAAGATTGGCTGCCCCGCGCAATCCTACGGCTTCCAGTTTCATCATAACTACCGTGCGAATAATCTCTTCAGCTAAAACAGTATGTTCACGTAAAGGAAATGCAACATTATCAAACACATTCATATCAGTAAATAATGCACCAGACTGAAATAACATACTCATTTTTTTACGGGCAGCATAAAGCTCAGAGCGCGCTAAGGTTGGAATATTAACACCATCAAACCAAATTTCTCCCTTATAGGGCTGTAATTGTCCACCAATCAAGCGCAACAAAGTAGTTTTTCCAATACCTGATGGCCCCATAATTGCCGTAATTTTTCCCCTGGGTATAGTCAAGCTCATATTGTTGAAAATAGGCCGACTACCTCTAATAAAAGACATATATTTGATTTCTATGATATTATCTACAGACTTCTTCATGACGATAATAGCCTTTTTGTCTAATTATCATTAAAGTATTTTTATTTGAGTATGGAACATATTACCTAAAAACTACCATATATTCGCTATCAATAATTATGGTCAATTTTACTTTTGTTCATTACATCGTCACAATAAACAAATTCTCAAATGTCATCATAATGAAAAATGCTATTTTTTTAATAATACATTGTACTGATAATATCAGTAGGCCTTAATATAAACTGAGTACTATAAAAACGATCCTTACTAATGAACCATTAATCCATATAATTAAACTACTTATTTCAATTGGGAAATAAAAATGTCTGAAATTGATTTTCAAAAAACAGCTAAGAAAGTATTGGATATTGAGCGCAGTGGGCTTGCCAATCTGGAACAATATATCAATGATGATTTTACCCAAGCTTGTGAAATTATTTTTCATTGTGCTGGTAAAGTCGTCGTTATGGGTATGGGGAAATCAGGTCATATTAGCCGTAAAATTGCTGCCACGTTGGCTAGTACAGGAACTCCGGCATTTTTTGTCCACCCAGGAGAAGCAAGTCATGGTGACTTAGGCATGATTAGCCATCATGATATTGTGCTAGCTATTTCTAACTCCGGTGAATCAGATGAAATATTAGCACTCATTCCGGTGTTGAAACGCAAACATATCCGTTTAATTTGTATGACAAAAAACCATTCTAGTAGTATGGGTAAAGTAGCTGACATCCATCTTTGCATCAAAGTACCACGGGAAGCTTGTCCATTAGGTCTGGCACCAACAACGAGCACAACAGCGATGCTAGTCATGGGCGATGCTATTGCTGTCGCGTTACTGGAAGCTCGTGGCTTTACCGCTGAAGACTTCGCTCTTTCTCATCCAGGTGGCACCTTAGGACGCAAACTTTTACTAAGAGTCAGTGACTTAATGCACACAGGAAAAGATATCCCGGTTGTAACTAAGCATGCAACCTTACAGCAAGCATTAGTAGAAATTACCCATAAAAAACTCGGCATGGTTGTGATTTGTGATGAAGAAATGCAAATTGAAGGTATTTTCACCGATGGTGACCTACGGCGCGTCTTTGCAACAGATATCGATTTAAATAGTGCCAAAATCACCGATGTAATGACAGCTGGCGGTATTAGGATAAAACCCGATATGTTCGCTATTGACGCATTAAATTTAATGCAACAACACCATATTACTTCATTACTGGTGGCTAAAGCAGATACACTTATCGGTGTTATTCATCTGCATGATCTTTTGCAAGCTGGTATCATCTAAAACCACTGGAAATAATACATGAATGAACATAATAAAATAATGACCTGTTATGGTTCAGTAGAACAACATATTATTGACAAAGCTCGTCACATAAAATTACTAATTTGTGATGTTGATGGTGTTATGACTGATGGTTTGATTTATATGGGAAATAATGGTGAAGAACTAAAAGCATTCAATGTAAAAGATGGTTACGGTATACGTTGTTTACTAACTTCGACTATTGAAGTCGCCATTATAACTGGAAGTAAGGCCAAATTATTGGAAGATCGTGCCAAAACACTCGGTATTAATTATCTTTACCAAGGACAAAGTGAAAAAAAATTAGCTTATAATGATCTAATAACTCGATTAAAACTCCAACCGCAACGGATCGCTTACATTGGTGATGATCTAATTGATTGGCCTGTCATGTCCCTGATAGGGCTTTCAGTGGCTGTAGCTGATGCACACCCAATATTGTTAAGTAAAGCGCATTATGTTACATATCGAGCAGGAGGCAAAGGTGCTGTACGTGAAATTTGCGATCTAATCCTGCTGGCGCAAAATAAGCTAGAAAGTGCCCATGGTTTATCAATATAGGCAAAAATGAAACGACAATGAGCAAATTTAAGATTTGGCTTAACATTATATTAACACTAATTGTCTTAGCGCTTATCGGCTGGAATTTAGCTGATTTTAATCAATCAAAAGCACCTCTAATGTTTGATAACAGTCAACCAAATTATCAAATTGGTCATGCCACCACTCATGTCTACGATCCGCTAGGTAAATTAGCTTATAAACTGATAACAGATGAGACACATCACTTTTCGAGTAATAAAATTAGCTGGTTCATCAATCCAGTGTTAACAACTTATGACACAAAGAGTATACCGACTTGGTCCATACGTGCTAATAAAGCCAAACTAACGAGTGACAATATGCTCTATTTATATGGTAATGTTCAAGTAAATAGCTTAAATCCAGCTTCTGATTTACAACAAATTTTGACGGAAAATGCCACTGTTAATTTAATTATTCAGGATGTTTCGTCCGATGATAAGGTCACAGTAATTGGTATTGGTTTACGATCAGTGGGTATGAAAATGCGCGGTAATATGCGAACACGTACCGCAGAGTTAATGGAAGATGTAAAAACCTATTATGAAATCCCAAATAAGCAAAAAGCTCCCGAAGGAGACCATTAAAATGATATTGGCAAAAAAGATCTTCATCAATGCAGCACTTACTAGCACAATATTCATATTAAGCCTACCCGTAGTAGCGCTTAAAAGTGATTCACAACAACCCATTCAGATTGATTCTGTCAAACAGTCACTAGATTTAGAAAAAAATATTACCACATTCACAGAAAATGTTGTCATAAAACAAGGTTCTATTGATGTTCGAGCTGATAAAGTCGTTGTTACTCGCTCTAATGGTGACGCCAAAAAGATAATTATTGAAGCTTATGGTACACCAGCGACCTTCTATCAACTACAAGATGATGGTAAACCTATCAAAGGTCACAGCGATAAAATGCGTTACGAAATGGAGAAAGAGTTGGTTATTCTAACTGGTAATGCTTATCTGGAACAACTGGACAGCAATATTAAAGGTGACAAAATTACCTACTTAGTCCCTACCCAACAAATGGAAGCTTTCAGCGATAAAGGGAAACGAGTGACGACCATATTGTTACCTTCCCAATTACAAGAAAAAGGTCCTGGCGTAAAAAGTACCAATAATAGCAAGAGTAAATAATTAAAAAATGGCTAAATTAACTGCGAAACATTTGGCAAAAACCTATAAAAACCGTAAGGTTGTTGAAGATGTTAGCCTGGTGGTCAGTTCAGGTGAAATTGTTGGTTTACTTGGCCCCAACGGTGCAGGTAAAACGACAACCTTTTATATGGTAGTTGGTATCGTTCCTCGTAATACCGGCAAAATTACTATCGATAATGAAGATATTAGTTTGCTTCCTCTGCATGAACGGGCTCGTAGGGGAATAGGCTATTTACCACAAGAAGCCTCTATATTTCGTCGGCTAAACGTTTACGACAATCTGATGGCGGTATTAGAAATTCGTAACGATTTGACCTCCGAAGAAAAACATGAACGTGCCGAAGAGCTGATGGAAGAATTTAGTATTACTCATTTGAGAAATAATCTTGGTCAATCGCTCTCTGGTGGCGAGCGTCGTCGGGTAGAAATTGCTCGTGTGCTAGCAGCGAACCCTAAATTTATTCTTTTAGATGAACCTTTTGCCGGTGTTGATCCGATCTCGGTATTAGATATAAAAAAAATAATTCAACACTTAAGGGATTATGGCTTAGGCGTATTAATTACCGATCATAATGTGAGAGAAACATTAGATGTCTGTGAACGCGCTTACATTGTCAACCAAGGCCATCTCATTGCTTACGGAACTCCTAAAGAGATTTTAGAAAATGAGCAAGTCAAACGTGTCTATTTAGGAGAAGGTTTCCGCCTCTAGCCATGACTAATTAAAGTTGGTAATTTTTATATCATGTTATTCCAAGAGGCTAAGCCAATTTTATGAAACAGAGTTTGCAACTCCGACTCAGTCAGCAGTTGGCGATGACACCACAACTACAACAAGCAATTCGTTGGTTGCAACTTTCAACATTAGAACTACAACACGAAATTCAACAAGCTCTTGAAACAAATCCTTTACTTGAACAAGACGACGACCTCTATCAGGAAATTGAAACATTAGATATTAATGATAATGACCCAGCGGCACTTGATAGTTTTGACGCGATTAAACAAAATGCTCTAGCTGATGAATTACCGTTAGACGCTAATTGGGAAGAAATTTATACTTCAGATAGCCATGCAAACATATCTAGCAATTTTACCAATAATGATTTTCCTCTCTACCAGGGGGAAACTTTACAAACACTACAAGATTATTTGGCTTGGCAAGCATCATTAACTCCCTTTACTGAAATAGATGCAGCAATTGCTACCGCCATTATTGATGCTGTCGATGAATCAGGTTATTTAACCACCTCTATTGAAGATATTCACGCCGGTTTAGCACTACCGGATATTAGCCTGGAAGAAGTTGAGATTGTGCTAAAAAGGATCCAGCATTTTGATCCAATTGGCGTCGCAGCAAAAAATTTAAAAGACTGCTTACTCATTCAGTTATCAGCTTTACCTGTCGATACTCCTTTTCTAAAAGAAGCTAAACTGGTAATTAACGACTATTTAGGTTTACTAGCCAATCGTGATTTCCGACAACTTAGCCGCAAGGCAAAATTAAAAGAAACGGTCTTGAAAGAAGCTATCGATATGATCCAACGATTAGATCCTAAACCAGGACAAAATATTCAAACCAATGAGCCACAATATATTGTACCCGATGCTTTGGTTCGCAAAATACATAATCACTGGCAAGTAGAACTAAATACAGAAAATATTCCACGGTTAAAAATCAATCAACATTATGCTTCGCTAGGTAAGTACTCTCATAATCAAGAAGATAACCTCTTTATTCGTAATAACTTGCAAGAAGCTAAGTGGTTAATAAAAAGTTTAGAAAGTCGTAATGAAACTTTATTAAAAGTTGCCCAATGTATTGTTGAGAATCAACAACAATTTTTTGAACATGGTGAAGAGTATATGAAACCTATGGTGCTAGCTGATATTGCTTATCAGGTTGATATGCACGAATCGACGATTTCCCGTGTGACGTCACAAAAATATCTGTATAGTCCAAGAGGCATTTTTGAGCTGAAATACTTTTTCTCCAGTCATGTCAATATAGATACAGGCGGAGAAGCCTCCTCTATCGCTATACGTGCTCTAGTAAAAAAACTGATTGCGGCAGAGAACCCTGTAAAACCCTTGAGTGATAACAAATTAACGAGCATACTAGCAGAACAGGGTATTCAAATTGCTCGTCGTACAGTTGCTAAATATCGAGAGTCTCTATCCATTCCACCCTCTAATCAGCGTAAAAAACTGATTTGAATTAACTGAGAAGGAAGATACTATGGAATTTCAAATTACTGGCCAAAATATTAAAATTACAGAAGCTTTGCGCCAAACCGTTGAAGAGAAGTATTCAAAATTCGAACAATACTTTGACCATATCAATAGAATTCATGTAATTTTAAAAGTACAGAAATTTAATCAAATTGCTGAAGCAACGGCGAAAGTTAATGGGGCAGAGCTGCATGCTTCTGCTCAAGAGGACGATATGTACGCTGCTATTGATGCCATGGTAGAAAAAATGGCACGTCAGCTTACTAAACATAAAGAAAAATTGAAACAACATTAATTTGTGTTATTAAATAACAAGGGCACTATGACACTAAATATAGATTATCGATATTAGTATCATTCATACCAGATATTCGTTATAGATATCTGGTATAATTGCCCTAAGTGATAAATCCAATGAACAGTGAAAAAAAATTATCATTAAGCTCGGTATTAACACCATCATGTACACTAAATAATGTGCATTGTACGAGTAAAAAACGAGTGCTAGAAATTATTAGTGAAGTTGCTGCAACTGCACTGAATGTACCTGAAAGTGTCATTTTTGACTCATTACTAACCCGTGAAAAAGTAGGCACAACCGGTATTGGTGGAGGTATTGCAATTCCGCATGGCAAATTAAATGACAGTTATTCATCCGACACAGTGGGTGTCTTTCTTCACTTAGATGAGCCGATTGCTTTTGATGCTATTGATAATCAGTCAGTTGATTTACTGTTTGCATTATTAGTTCCTTCGGAGCAATGTAAGACACATTTACATACACTCTCTTTAATTGCTAAACGGTTGGCTGACAAAAACTTATGTCGTCGTTTACGCACTACACAAAGTAATGAAGAACTTTATAAAATCATTACTGAATAACGGTTTTAAAAAATCTATACCAAAAATTATTAGTTTTTTATTGCGCAGAAACTTAAGGGGTATTACTCATGGTGCTGATGATAGTCAGTGGCCGTTCTGGTTCAGGTAAATCTGTTGCTCTTCGAGCGCTGGAGGATATGGGCTTTTATTGTGTTGACAATCTCCCCGTGACTTTACTGCCAGAATTAGCCAATACACTTGCTGAACGACAAACTTCAGCCGCCGTGAGTATTGATGTTCGCAATATGCCAGACAACCCGGAAATTTTCGAGAAAGCATTGAAGAATTTACCTGCGGGCTTTTCCCCACAATTACTTTTTCTCGATGCCGATCGTAATACACTTATCAGAAGATATAGTGATACACGACGTTTACACCCACTCTCTAGCAAAACTTTATCATTAGAAAGCGCTATTGATGAGGAAAATGAATTATTAGAACCACTACGCTCACGAGCTGATTTAGTCATCGATACCTCTGAAATGTCGGTGCATGAACTTGCTGAAATGCTAAGAGCACGTCTATTAGGTAAACGCGATCGTGAACTTACCATGGTATTTGAATCCTTTGGCTTCAAGCATGGTATTCCAATCGATGCAGATTATGTATTTGATGTCCGTTTTTTACCTAATCCACATTGGGATCCCAAATTGCGTCCTATGACTGGCCTCGATCGTCCAGTTGCAGCCTTTCTTGACCGACACACAGAAGTGCATAATTTTATTTATCAAACACGTAGTTACCTTGAATTATGGCTACCCATGTTAGAATCTAATAATCGTAGCTATTTAACGATTGCGATCGGTTGTACTGGCGGTAAGCACCGCTCAGTGTATGTTGCCGAACAACTGGCAGACTACTTTCGCTCTAGAGGAAAAAATGTTCAATCACGTCATCGAACGTTAGAAAAGAGAAAATCATGACCGTCTATCAACGCATTATCATAAAAAACCAGCTGGGTATGTATGCTCGGCCAGCCATAATGCTTTTTTAACTGATCCAATAATTTAAATCTAAGGTGATCCTACGCAATTGCCATAAGATAGAAGCACAAGCAGATAGTGTCATAGCGATGTTGATGCTAGACTCAGAGCAAGGCAGTTATATCGATTTTGAAGTAACCGGTCTAGCAAGCTCTGGCAGCAATTATTGAACTTTTTCATGATAAACTTGCAGACGATTAAAAAGTCTTTTTCAAAAAATTTAATTAAATCAACGTTATTAGTTACTAGAGTAATTTTTCACTACTATTCACACATCAATATTAAGCGATGTCAGCTAACTATATTATTTTTAAATGTAATCTAATACCCTGTGGCAAAGTAGCGTAAAAGCCAGTCTGCTACAACTTGCAAGCTACTGAACTGACTTCAAGCCTATGGCTGGCGTTAGCTAATGTCTCTTCTCATTGCATGATGGATATCACCTTAGTCATTGAGTCTGCAAAAATTTTCTCAATCGTCTACAGCAAGTTATGCGCAGAATTAAATTACTGGCCGGCAACATGTATTTCCGCTAATAATACCGAACCACATTGAATATTACTACGCGTTTCAATATCGTTACCTATCGTTACTATATTAGCCCACATCTGTTTTAAATTACCTGCAATAGTAATTTCACTGACAGGATATTGTATTACTCCGTTTTCGACCCAAAAACCGGCTGCTCCTCGAGAATAATCTCCTGTTACCGAGCTAACGCCTTGACCCATCAACTCAGTGACGACTAATCCCGTTCCCATTTCTCGTAGTAAAGCAGCAAAATCTAACCCCTGGCCTGCAATATGCCAATTATGAATACCACCAGCATGACCGGTACTTTTCAAGCCAAGCTTGCGTGCTGAATAAGTAGTGAGTAACCAAGTGTGTAATATCCCTTGCTCAACAATATTACGTGGGATTGTATTGACCCCTTCACTATCAAAGGGAGATGACGCTAGTCCACCAATCAGATGTGGGTTTTCCTGAATGGTTAACCAAGTAGGAAAAATTTGCTTACCCAGGCTGTCTAATAAAAAAGAGGAGCTTCGATAAATACTTGTACCACTAATCGCACCAACCAAATGACCAAATAAACCTGTTGCCACCTCAGCGGCAAAAATGACCGGCGTCTTCATTGTGGTTAATTTACGCGGTGAAAGTAGGGCTAAAGTTCGACGAGCAGCCTCTTGTCCGACCCATTGCGGTGATTGTAAATCTTCTAAACGCCGAGCGATGGTATAAGCATAATCACGTTCCATGCCCTCATTTTCCTGTGCGACCACACAACTTGACATTGAGTGACGACTCGAACAATAGCTCTGTAACATTCCGTGTGTATTACCAAACACTCTAATGCCATAATGACTATTAAAGCGGCCACCTTCGCTATTTTTAATTCTTTCATCCGCATTTAAAGCAGACAGCTCAGCTTGACTTGCCAATTGGATGGCCTTGTTTACATCAATATCAAAGGGATAAAAGAGTTTTAAATCAGGTGATTGATAAGCTAAAAGTTCAGCGTCTGCCAAGCCAGTAAAAGGATCTTCTGAAGTATATTGAGCAATATCAATAGCCGCCTGCACAGTACGCTTAATTGCTGCTGGATGTAAATTAGTTGATGAAGCACTGCCTTTCCGTCGCTGATGATAAACCGTGATCCCGAGTGCCCCATCACTATTAAATTCAATATTTTCAGTTTCACCAAACCGTGTACTTACACTAATACCTGTTGATTTATTAATAGCCACTTCTGCTGCATCACAACTCGCTTTTGCCATTGATAATGCGTATGCAACCGTTTCTTCTAATTGTTTACGTTGTAATAAAACCTGTTCCGTCAAACTCATTGATATCGTCCAAAAATAGAAAATAAAATCAACTCAACAAATACTTATCTTCACTTGAAAATAAATCCTCTATAACATTAAAGCTATTTTCCCAGTTACAATAGAGATAAGATGTTAACATATCAGACGACAACTTATTCTGAAATAAATTAATTCTTCGTCTTGCAAAGAGGAAAGCCGTGATGGCGAACCAGCCCAATAACTGGTTCGATGAAAACGCCGATAATATAGATAACGATGAAATCATCTGGGTCAGTAAAAGCGAAATTAAGCGTGATGCCGAAGCGCTAAAAAAGTTGGGAGCTGAACTGGTTGAACTTAGTAAACATGAACTAGAACGCATTCCACTGGATGAAGAATTACAAGCAGCCATCGAATTAGCACAAAAAATTAAGCGTGAAGGGCGTCGTCGCCAGTTACACTTTATTGGTAAATTACTCAGAACGCAAGATCCTCAACCTATTTATGACGCCTTAGCCAAACTAAAAAATCGCCACAACCAACAAATCGTCATATTACATAAGATTGAAGCTTTACGTAATCAATTATTAGAGCATGGCGATAACGCTATCACAGATGTCATACGTTTATTTCCCTTAGCTGATCGTCAACAGCTACGTACCCTAATTCGTAATTGTAAGAAGGAAAGAGAGGACAATAAACCCGCCAAAGCCTATCGCCAACTTTTTAAGTACTTAAAGGCATTACCTGAAAGTGTCTGATCTGACTGAGACTGGGAGGATCGACAATGAAATATTAATTGTCCTCCCAATGCTTCTTCAGCTTCTCTAAAAACAGTTATCACATTAGCAAATTTTGTTAACTGATGTTTATTTATATGAGAAAAAATAATCTCGACAGGTAAAGCAATTTCACCGGTCAATACATCCAAAAGTGCATCCAAATTTTGACCAAACCATGCTGGCAAATCAAAAACCAACATCGCTTTTTGATAAAAATCAGGCAGATTGTTTATTTCACGAAAATCAAACTCAATACAATGCATTATTTAGTTCACTCTTGAGAAAGTTTTATAATGATCTAAGATTACATAAATCAATCCATCTGATGAATAAAGGAGCCGATCACTACCTCGGTGGCCACAATGATAATTAATATCTGCTTCATACCATTGACGATTTGGCGCAGATGGTGGCAATTTTTCTCTATTATTATATCTATCCCAGCCAATTGCTTTGCCCAGTATAATCTGACATAAATTACCTTCTCTGGGGTTCCAACCATTTTGTTGCGCTTCTCTTTTGTGATATAAAAATTCAGTAATCTATGATATTGCCGCAGGTAATTAATCAATCTTCTGAACAGAAGCTGACTCTATCGCTGGACCAATAACTGCTGGTTGGTACAAACTCATCCATTTATAGTAAACTCCTGCACCGATTAATAGGGCTAATATTACTAAGATAACAATTTTTCTATTCACCTAATAATAATCCAAAATATTATTACGCTGTTCCACCAACCGTCATGCTATCGAGTTTTAATGTCGGTTGACCAACACCAACAGGAACACTTTGTCCTTCTTTACCACAAACACCAATACCGCTATCAAGTTTAAGATCATTGCCAACCATTGAAATCTGCTGCATTGCCTCTTTACCAGATCCGATTAATGTTGCTCCCTTTATAGGCTTAGTGATCTTTCCGTTTTCGATCAAATAAGCTTCCGCGGTCGAAAAAACAAATTTGCCAGAAGTAATATCAACTTGACCACCAGCAAAATTAGGTGCATAAATACCCCGATCAACACTATCTATTATCTCCTCAGGGGTTGACTGTCCTGCTAATATATAGGTATTTGTCATACGAGGCATCGGTAAATGAGCATAAGACTCGCGACGACCATTGCCGGTTGGCAAAACGCCCATCAGACGCGCGTTCATTTTGTCCTGCATATAGCCTTTTAAAATGCCATTTTCAATCAAGACATTATATCTACCCGGTACGCCTTCATCATCAATAGCTAAAGATCCTCTACGCCCGACTAACGTAGCATCATCAACTACAGTACAAAGCTCTGAAGCAACCCTTTGACCCACTTTATTATTAAATATGGATGTTCCGCGCCGATTAAAATCACCTTCAAGGCCATGACCAACTGCCTCGTGCAGTAAGACACCAGGCCAACCAGCACCTAGTATTACCGGCATTGTTCCAGCCGGTGCAGCAATGGCTGCCAGATTGACTAATGCTATACGCACAGCTTCTCGAGCATAATATTCCGCCCGAACTTGACCCTGGTATGTTTCCAGAAAATATTGATAATCATAACGACCACCACCACCACTTCCAGCACGTTCCCGTTTACCGTCATACTCTACTAATACACTGACAGATAAGCGTACTAACGGACGAATATCAGCCGCCAAAGTTCCATCCGTTGCTGCTATCAGAACATGTTCATACACACCCGATAGCGTAACATCAACCTCTTGCACGCGAGGATCTTCAGCCCGAGCAACCTGATCAACACGCTGCAACAACGCTATTTTTTCTTGCGGACTCATTGCTTGTAATGGATCAGTTGTAGAATATAAATGTTTAAAATCGACCTTACTAAATAGACAAACTTTGCCATTCTCGCCTTGTTTTACTATTCTACGTGCTGCATTTGCACTTTTCTGTAACGCTTGCAAAGTGATCTGATCGGCATAAGCAAATCCGGTTTTATCATCACGAATAGCACGAATACCAACTCCCTGATCAATGTTATAAGATCCTCTTTTAATAATTCCGTCTTCTAATTGCCACGCTTCATGGCAACTCGACTGAAAATAAAGATCCGCGTAATCCAAACGTCGCTCTGCAAGTAAAGCTAAAACATCCTGAAGATGCTGCTGATCAAGATCATTTGATGCCAGTAAATATTCACTGACAGAAGTTAAGCTCATATTTATTTACTCATTTTGTGACGTTTAGTTTTCAATTAATGACATCAAACTGGAACGAAAGCGATTATGTTTTACAACTTTCATCTGTTCTCGTACACTAACCAGGCTTTCTCTGGCTCTATCAATATTAAGGGTTAATGCACTGACTGCATCTGCATTTTCTTGCAAAATATTGCCCCAGCCATCAACCACCATTGAATGACCCCAAGTTCGACGTTGACCATGCACACCTATTTGTGCCGACGCCAAAATAATACATTGATTTTCAATCGCGCGCGCTTTTAAAAGTGTTTCCCAATGTGCTTCACCAGTTAGCCGTGTAAAAGCAGCAGGCACAGCGATAAGATCCGCCCCTTGTGCTCTTAATGCTTGAAACAAACTGGGAAAACGTAAATCATAACAAATAGTCATTCCTAAATGGCCAACAGGCGTATCAACTACGGTAATATGTTCACCACGTTGATAAATTGAGGATTCGTTATAAATACCTTGTTCATCTTCAATAATATTCACATCAAACATGTGTATTTTGTCATAGCGAGCGCGAATTTCACCGCTATCATCAAATAACAGACTACTACTGGTAATAAGCGCAGGATCTTCGCGACTAACTAATGGCATAGAACCCACTAATATCCACACCTGATAATGACGAGCCATTTCAGCAATTGCCTGTTGTAAGGGCCCCTGCCCTTGTAATTCGGCAAAATTACGGTAACTGATATTATCACTAAATAACAGCGCATTTTCCGGTGTTAAAACCAATTTCACACTATTTGGCAATTGCTTTATTTGTTGCTCTATCTGAGCCAGATTATGTTTAGTATTTTTTCCACTACACAATTGTAATAGTGCAATATTGTCAGTTGTCATTCTGTTGATTCTCCTGCAATTGACGCAAAGTTTCATCAATTTTGGGTTGATCCAGACTACCGGTAATTCGATAACGAATAACCGATATTTTATTCCACAATGGCACCAATACTCTACTAGCGGCAAATACTGCCGCACCTGCGATAGGATTAACAGCAAACGCCGTTGCAACTCCCACCGTGGCGGAGATTTCAGGGGTAATAACAGCTTCTAAATTCATATCACGACGAATTAAATCAATTTTGCCATGTATTGCAATATCAGCCATTAAACCATCAATATAAAAATCATCGGTATTTAAAATGCCATTTTTTATATTAGCTCTACCACGAATTGAATCAAACTCAAAGTCATTACTAAAAGTATCACTAAAATCCAGTTGCAATTTACGTAAGAGTGCATCAAAACTGACAAAACGTAATAACTGACCAGCGCCACCACCACCCATCTGAGCAATTCCTCCCTTAGCTAAATTAAAACTCAGATTACCGTTCAAACTATCAACCGCAAATTGCCATGGTACCGCTGTCCAATTCAAATCAAAATCAATTTTAAATGGTGCCTGCTTAATAGGCACTAAGATGCCGTAATAAGCGGCTAAATCATCAAATCGGTTGCCTTTTAATGTTCCTCTTATCGTTGTGCTATTTTGTCGATCCGCATGCCACATACCAGAGATTTTCAGATTATTTGCACTATTTATTAAAGATCCCTCGGTTAAAATGAGCGTCTGTCGATTACGGATGATTTGCGCTTTAAGCTCACCAAGTTTATAGCCGGCAACCCAACATTGCGAGCAATAAATATCCATATTTGGCCAATCTGAAATATCATATCTTACCGCAGAGTTATTTATTTCAGCGAAATTTTGCTGGTTGGTTGTAATTTCTGGATCGTAATAAAGATAATCAATCTTAGCTTGCCAATTACCATGCTTCGGAATATTTAAGCTACCCTTTAGCATATCGCTCTGAGCAACAATTTTTGTCAATTCGGCAGTTTTATTAATGGTAAAGACCACATTATTCCATCGCTGCTCAGCAATAGTGATGTTTAGTAGGTTAACAGTAGTTTTATCAGATATCACAAGTGATTTAGCATAATTTTGTGGCGCTAAATTTGATGAAGCAAGTAAAGCCAACAATGAAAACCATCTCGCATCATTGATTTCAGGTAAATTGATCATAAGTTGCTGACTGTCTGGCAGAACAACTCGTTGTTGCCTATAGGGCTGAATAGCGCCTTTCAGTAAACGAACTTGCTTATCAGTAAATTGCCATTGACTATTGAAGCTAAGTTGCTGACCAATATCTCCATAAATTTGCAATTGACGAGTATCACCCCTAGCACGAATTTGCATCTCCCCTAATTGCCTTAGTTGTTGGCTATCCAATGCCGGAAGTCGGCTGGTTAGCTGACTTAATTTGCTTTTCAGATCAATAGATAAGCTTGGTTTTTGGTTTACCTTATCGGGAAGTTGAATATTAACCTCACCCTGCCAGGCTGTGTAACCCGCCAAATGACGTGTAATCGATTTAGGCAAAATGGCTATTTTTTTAGCTTGCCAGTTACCGGCAACGTTAACATTAATCAAGTAATTCTGTCTATCATTAGCAGTCTTAAAGGTTAGATTTATCGGTTGGCCAAACCAGTGAGCTTGCAATTTTTCACTTTTCAAATCGCCATTATGAAAATAAAAACGTCCCTTTAGCTGCTTCATTTGACTATCAATAACCGTAATATCGACATCATTATTATTCAGATCAACTTGACCACTAGCAATCACACTACCGCCATCCGCTAAAGGAATATCAAGCCTCAATTTGCCACTAACTTTACCACCTATTTTCACTGCATCTAAAGCTTTACCAATCGAACCCTCCATCAGGCTATGGACAAAATAATTACGGATCGCTTTTCCTTCACCAGTAATGGTAGATTTTATTAATAATTTAGATTGACTATAATCGGTAATATCTGCGCTAAGATTTATCGCTTGCGCATCACCTAATTTTACGCCAGGGGCAAACATCCGAAGTCCATTACGTTCAAAATTAAGATCAATATCCAAATCAAAAATTGTCGGCCAATCCGATTGATACTTAAAAGTTGCTGCTCGTAGAGGCGCAACAACTTGAAATTGTCCATTATTCTTTTTAAAAGGGAAATCAGCCGGATCACCGTGAAAAACTATCGTTGCTTCATCTACATGGCCGGCAATAATCGCTTTTGTCAGATAATCAGTTAATTCTTTACCCATTAAAGTTGCTGGAAAATAACGCCATGCATCACCCGCATTGGTTAATCTTGCTGCAGCCAAAATACTTAATGTAGGCGGCTGATCTTTAGGTGACAAATAACGAAAATCGCCTTTGGTCCAGAGTGATTTCGCTTGCACATCCAAATTTTTACTCCAAATTTGGCGCGATTTGTCTTCTTCCGACCAAAAAATCGTTCCCTGCCCAAGAGAAATTTCTAATGGTGCTTTAAACACTGGCGCATATTCGATATGACTGTCATTTAAATTAAATGAAAATATTCCCCCTTGCTGCCCACCTCGCAATGAACCACTAAAATGGCTGATTGAGGATAAATCTTTCCAACGTATCCAGCTAATATCCTGCCAAGTTACATCAATTAAAGCCTTTTCTGGATTTTGAGGCGTAATATCCAATGCCAATGCCACCAGTTGCCCCTTTGGCTGCCGTTTTTGCCAATCACTGATAAATTCAGGTGTGAAAAAAGAGAAAGTAGGCAAAATAGCTCTTAATCGCTCCAATTGAATATTATTAACGCGTATACGCCAATGGTCTTGATTTTGATGGGCTTGAGATTGTGGCAAATAGAGCAGAGAAATTTGGCCTTCAAGCCATTGTTGTTGATCAGTTTTTAAATGTTGTAGCTGTGGAATATTAAATAACCAACCATTTTCTTGACGACGCATGGTCAACAATAGATCATCAACCGCTAGCTGATGCTCCTGACCATCAACTTTCCAATTTGCCTGTCCCTGATGCAACTGTAGTTGGCCACCATTGATACGGCTGTCTTTGATCGTAATCCAACTAGAAAGGCTAAATACTGCTCCCTCTAATCCCGTGCTATCACGTAGCCAACGACTTATCCATGGGCGCAAATTAACATTATCTGCCTGTAAGTAAACTGTCCCCTCATTAATCACGCCATTTTTATTACACAGATTGAGTTTAATTTGAATTGCATCCTGATCTTGCTGCTGTTCAAAATTATCAAGATTTATAAATCCTTGTGCTCGATGGTATTCATTTTGGTTCAACCATGTCAGTTCAGGAATCTTTAATGTCCTTTTTTCTGCCGATGGAGTGAAAAAAGTGATACGGCTGTCTTTTAAGGTAAAATAATCAAATTGCTTTAAAAACAGTTCATCTAAAGCATCTAAATTAAAATGACTAAAATCACCTTCATTGGCAAACTCTAGAGACCTATAACAATCAGCATTTAATTGATAGAAAATAATATCGCGAAAACGGAGATGCAAAGAAAATAGCGAACGCCATATATCGAGGGAAAATTTTACTGTTTTTACCTTAATATTCGCTTTTTCAGTAGTAACACTTACATCAGAAAAAGTTAATACTGGGCCAAAAGAAGCCCATTCTCCTTCCATATGACCAATTTTAATTGGTACGCCGGTTAATGATTGAAGCTGCCCTTCAAGTTGACTATGATATTCATTAATCTGCAGAAGAAAAAGACGTAGACCAATAATGGCTAATGCCACAATAATTACTGTTATTACGCTTATCACTACCAATACCTTAGGTAGTCGTTTCACCCATCTCTCCTTCCACAAGAAGTTACTACAATAACAACCTAGCCTCTAGCATAACTACATCATAACAACATCAAATTGTTCCTGACTATATAGTGGTTCAACTTGAACTTTGACAGATTTGCCAACAAAAATTTCAACGTCTGCCAATACGTGAGATTCATCACCGTTTAATGCTTCTACCACCGCGGTTGAAGCATAGACTAAGAAACAATTTGCATCGATAGTACGATTTATATGGACAATTTCCCGTAAAATTTCATAGCAGACCGTTTCTACCGATTTTACTGTTCCTCTACCCTGACAAGTTGGACATTCATCACATAGAACATGCTCAAGACTTTCTCGCGTTCTTTTACGGGTCATCTCTACCAGTCCTAGTTGGGAAAAACCATTAATGGTGGTTTTAACTCGATCTTTCATTAATGATTGCTCCAAAGATGCCAAAACCCGACGGCGATGCTCATGATCAACCATATCAATAAAATCGATAATAATAATACCGCCCAAATTGCGTAATCTTAACTGTCTGGCTATGGTTTGTGATGCTTCAATATTGGTATTAAAAATGGTCTCTTCCAGGTTACGATGGCCAACAAAAGCACCAGTATTAATATCAATTGTGGTCATCGCTTCAGTTTGATCAATAATCAGATAGCCACCAGATTTTAATTCAACTTTACGTTCTAAAGCACGTTGAATTTCTTTTTCTACATCATAAAGATCTAATATCGGTAATAGCCCTTCATATAGTTCAAGTTTTACTGTCATTTCAGGCACATATTCATCAATAAAATCTTTTAATGAAACAAAAGTCAGCTTTGAGTCAACTCGAATTCGGTCTAAGGAAGAACCCGCAAAATCACGAATAATACGATGAGCTAAAGCCAGTTCACCATAAATCTGTATACAGGTTTTATGGCGTTTTTTACGTTCAACAATTTTAGTCCACAAACGCTTCAAAAAGGCCGCATCTTGTGCCAACTCGTCATCACCGACCCCTTCTGCTGCAGTACGAATAATAAACCCACCATTTTCATCATAAAATAGTTCGACAATGTTTTTCAAACGCTCTCGCTCTTCTTCTCTTTCAATTCGTTGGGAAACGCTAACATGTGAAGCACCGGGCATAAAAACCAAATAACGAGAGGGCAATGTGATATCAGTTGTTAAACGAGCACCTTTCGTACCAAGCGGATCTTTAACAACCTGCACTATAATATCTTGTCCTTGTCGAACCAATTCGCCAATATCACGCACATGAAAGTTTTTATGTTCATCACCGGCAATACATTCTGTATGCGGCATAATATCCGAGGCATGCAGAAAAGCGGATTTTTCCAAGCCAATATCAACAAAGGCCGCCTGCATACCAGGCAAAACTCGACTCACACGGCCTTTGTAAATATTACCTACAATTCCTCTTTTTGCTTCACGCTCAATATGAATTTCTTGTAACACGCCACCATCAATATAAGCCACCCTCGTTTCCGAAGGTGTTACATTGACTAATAATTCAGCTACCATAGCTTTCCTTCCTATTATTTAACGCTAGAAATTTAGTCAATAATTCATCTATTTCCACTAACGGTAAACCTACTACAGCGTGACAACTTCCGACACGCCGCCTAACAAAACAACCGCCTTTTAACTGAATAGCATAAGCTCCTGTCTTATCCATCGGTTCACCCGATAGAATATATTCATCGATTTCTTTTTATTCGTTCACTGTCGTAATGTTACTTCGGTGACAATTAAATCATACAATGTCTTTTTTTATCTGAGAACGTGATTTCGGTCATCACTCGATGTGTTTTACCTGAAAGTTGTCTTAATATTTGGGCAGCTGGTTTTCATCCTTAGGCTTACCCAAAATATTACCGTCATTTACGACAATAGTATCAGCGCCAAAAACCGGATATTGTTTCGGTGCCATATCAACACCGACTTGAGATTTTTCACAAACTAAGCGAATAACATAATCACTAGGCGTCTCTCCTTCACACCATATTTCAGGTACCTCAGGAAAAATAATTTCAAATAACCAGCCCAATTGTTCAATTAACTCACGCCTTCTTGGCGAAGCTGACGTTAAATAAATGCTATTTACCATAGAAAAAACTCTCAGAAAAAATAGACAATTGGCTGCCCATTTTTAACGAACTAAAAACTGGCGTCGAACTTTGCGCAATAATAAAAACATCCAAGGCCACAAGATAGCATTAATCAAACAATTCCAGAATATTTCAGGGTGAAATAATACAAGAGAAGAAAGAAACTCTGCCCAGAATATGGTAAAATTCATAATTACTGATAACCCAGCAATAACAAGTGATTGCTGCCATAGTGCCATATTACGAAGAAGCTGATGTTTATAGGATACTAGATAGCAAATCATACTATAAGATAATGCTTGTACACCGAGGGCTGAGCCTTGGATCAAATCCATTAAGATCCCCAAAAAAAATCCGGTACCTACACTAACCCAATGCGGCAAAGCCATAACCCAGTAAACTAAAATTAATACTAACCAGGTGGGCCGATAATAAATAAACTGTTCAGGCCAGGGCATTTGCTCCAGAATTATTGCAATTAAAAAGGACAGCCAAATGATCCACCGCCCATTACCACGGTATTGATCCATTCTATGTTTCCTTTAGTTGCCTTGATTTCAAGGTAGCAATTCCTACTGAGTGACCACAGGAGGTTGTGCTATATTGTTTTTCATCTCAGTTGATGGTAACTGTGGCCCTTGAGGCTCATTTGGGCTAGGAAGCACCTGGGGCAGAATCTTCATTAAACGCTCATTTGCTGCTCGATATACTTCTGATGGAGGTAAAGGATGAGAAGGATCGCTTGAGTTTCCCCATAACAATAAGAGATAACGAAGTTTTTGTAAATCTGCACTAGGCCGTGCACGAATAATTGTATAAGCGCGCTGGGTATCATGTTTTACCGAAGAAACAATCGCAACTGGATAGCCTTCAGGAAAACGCCCGCCTAAACCAGAAGTGACTATCACATCACCAATACGTATATCAGTATTATCTGGTAAAGGTTCAAGTTGAAGATCATCACTACATCCCGTACCCGCTGCGATCACACGAATATCATTACGTAATACCTGTATAGGTAAGGCATGAGTGGTATCACAAATCAGTAAAACACGACTATTAAAATGGCTAACTGCGATAACTTGACCGACAACACCCTTATCACTAATAACAGGTTGACCTTCATAAACACCATCATGTAAACCTTTATCAATCACAATCTGATCGCGATAAGGCGTATTCGCACCTGAGAGCACTTGAGTAACCATCATGTGTTCATCCTGACGTAGAGGAGAACCCAAAAGCTCACGTAACCTAGCATTTTCCTGTTTAAGTTGCTCAAGTAATAAATTATCTGCTTTTTTTAGTAAGACCTCTTTCTTTAAGGCTTTATTTTCAAAAAGAAGTTGATCCCTTCTTGCCAATACGTCTGAAACATTATCAAGCAGTTCTCGCGTACCATTCGCTAAAAAATAAAAAGGACTAACCGCCGTATCTAAATAACTACGTATTTTATTAAAAGTATCAAATTGACGATCAAAAGCAACTAAAGCGATTGCAACAACTATCGCAATAATAATACGCAATTGTAGGGATGGTCCTCGACTAAAGATCGGCTTCATGAGTTATTTTAATAAAAAATAAATAAATGTTGAACATTAACATCTCTTATACAAAAGTAAGGAGCACCACCATCCTTAAGTTGCTCCTCCTAATTTGGTTAATGCCTAATCATCACTAAATAGATCACCACCATGCATATCGATCATTTCCAATGCCTTACCACCACCACGTGCAACGCAAGTCAGCGGATTTTCAGCAACAATAACTGGAATTCCTGTCTCTTCCATTAATAGACGATCCAGATTACGCAATAATGCACCGCCACCAGTTAACACCATACCTCTTTCAGAGATGTCAGAAGCCAATTCTGGTGGACATTGTTCCAAAGCCAACATAACGGCACTAACAATACCGGTCAAAGGTTCTTGCAATGCCTCAAGGATCTCATTCGAATTAAGGGTAAAACCACGTGGTACCCCTTCAGCCAAATTACGGCCGCGCACTTCAATTTCGTATACTTGATCTGTTGGATAGGCCGAACCGATCTTATGTTTAATCCGCTCAGCAGTTGCCTCACCGATTAGTGAACCATAATTACGCCGAACATAATTAATGATCGCCTCATCAAATCGGTCACCGCCGATACGTACCGATGATGAGTAAACAACACCATTCAAAGAAATAACAGCAACTTCTGTCGTTCCACCACCAATATCAACCACCATTGAACCGGTTGCTTCGGAAACAGGTAAACCAGCACCAATTGCTGCTGACATGGGTTCTTCAATTAAAAAAACCTCACGTGCACCAGCACTAAGTGCAGACTCTCGGATGGCACGACGTTCTACCTGGGTCGCTCCAACAGGTACACAAACTAAGACGCGTGGACTTGGCCGCATAAAGCTATTGCTATGAACTTGTTTGATAAAATACTGTAACATTTTTTCAGTAACATAAAAGTCAGCAATCACACCATCTTTCATTGGACGAATAGCCGCGATATTACCTGGCGTACGACCTAGCATCTGTTTTGCTTCATGACCTACTGCAGCAACACTTTTAGGTGAGCCTGCGCGATCTTGACGAATAGCGACAACTGACGGCTCGTCTAACACAATACCTTGCCCTTTGACATAGATGAGAGTATTGGCGGTACCCAAATCAATAGACAAGTCGTTGGAAAACATGCCTCGAATTTTTTTAAACATAACGAAAGGATAATCCTGCAAGCTGGAAACGAATGAAAATCCGTCTACTTTACCAACCACATGAAGCGACGACAAGGTGTTAATTAAATTGCTTCAATAAAAAGTAGCCAATTTTTTTTACAATACAAAACCGTTATTACTGCTTATTTTCTATAATCTATTACAGTATAAAGTAAACACTACCCTCAAAAGAAACACTTAATTCATTTAATATAAAACTTTTTAGCCAGAAAATTAACTACTCTCATATTAAAATATATCACCGTATTAAGCTTATATGACGCTACATAATTATTAGTTGACATACGCTTAAAAGCAAGGTCGATTTACTTTTTAATATTATCTTAAACTCTAAAAGCCTTCCACGTTAATAATTTACTTAAAGTAGCAATAAAAAATAATTTAAATGTAAGTATTAATTCTGCACGTTATTATTATTATTTATAATAGAAGAAAAAGAAAATTTTTACTAATAAGCCAGTATCTTGCCTGATAATTCCCTATTGACGCTAGTAAAAAAATCTATATTTACAATTATTTATCATTAATAACTGGTATCCCATTAGAAATAACCAAGATAACTATATACTGGATCTCTTCATACCAATTCAAAGACAACAAAATCATGAAAGCGTTTCTATTCTATTAGAACAAGAAAATCAAACAACAAAAGCCTGTATAAAATCGATCGACTACACATTTTTACCTCCCGAGGGCGTCACCGTAGATATTTATCGTTCTACACTGAATTACAAAGATGCTTTAGCGATTACGGGTAAAGGAAAAATCATCCGCCAATTCCCTATGATACCCGGTATAGATTTTGCAGGGATTGTTAAGCATTCAAAAGATCCAAAATTTGCAGCTGGCCAACCAGTTTTACTAACCGGTTGGGGGAAAGGGTGAAAAGCATTGGGTTGTATTAGCAGAGCAAGCTCGCGTACCAGCTAAATGGTTAACAGCTATTCCTGACAATCTGACTATATACGACAAGCTATGATTATCTGCACCGCTGGTTTTACCGCTATGCTTTGTATAATGGCTTTAGAAGAAAACGGAGTAACTATTGATAAAGGCAACATTATTGTGACAGGGGCCAGTGGTGGTGTAGGTAGTAGCGCAATACAACTTCTAAATAAACTTGGTTATTCTGTAACAGCAGTAACAGGTAGAGAAAATAATATCGATTATTTAAAAACTCTTGGTGCTAAACAAGTGCTGTTACGTAAAGAATTTAACCCAATCCCTCACCCTTTAGAAAAACAATGTTGGGCAGGCGTAATTGATACGGATGGTGGTAATATTTAGCAACAATTATTTCATAGATGCACTATTCAGGTACCGTAACAGCCTGTGGTTTGGCGGCTGATATTATGTTATCAACCACCGTGATGCCGTTTATTTTGCGTAATGTAAGACTGCAAGGGATCGACTCTGTGATGTTTCCAGCGATAAAACGCCCACAGATATGACAACACCTAGCTAATTTATTAGCTGACAGTTTTTATCAACTAACAGCAACAGAGATCCCTTTAGAAAAAGTTATTAAATATGCTGATAAATTAATCAGCAACCAAATTACTGGCCGGACACTAGTAAAAATACGTTAAATTTTTAATATCCAAGATAACTTTGCTAATTAGACTAAAATTTTGCTGCTAATTGCTATGAAATGTTTATAATATCGCCCTTTGTCGTCTAAATAATCGCTTTTATTGTGAGAAAAAGATGACAAACTATTAACATCGAGTTATGTTGACAAATTATCAACTATCAGTCGGAGATACCCGCAGAATGGCAAAAGATTTTCACATTTTGCTGCTAAATGGTCCAAATTTAAATATGTTGGGAACGAGAGAACCACTATTGTATGGTGACCTTACACTCCTGGATATTGTTAATCAAACATGCCAAAAAGCAAAACAATTGGGTGTTAAATTAAGCCATTTTCAATCTAATGCGGAACATGAGCTTATTAATGAAATCCATCAAGCTCAAGGGAAAGTTGACTTTATATTGATTAACCCAGCAGCATTAACTCATACTAGTGTTGCGTTACGGGATGCAATGTTAAGCGTCACCATTCCTTTCTATGAAATCCACCTTACTAATATTTACGCACGTGAACCTTTCAGACATCACTCTTATCTCTCTGATATCGCACAGGGTGTCATCTGTGGTTTATGTGCTAATGGTTATATTTTTGCATTAGAAGCGGCGGTCAAATTCTTATTAAGTATTAAAGAATTAGCAATCATTGATGAAACCCATCCTAATAAATGTAAAGAATAAAAATACGGAATCAACTTATGGACATTCGTAAAATTAAAAAATTGATTGAGCTTGTTGAAGAATCTGGCATTTCTGAACTTGAAATTTCTGAAGGTGAAGAATCAGTACGTATCAGTCGTAACATTGTACAGAATTTACCAACTTTACAACAACATATGGCAGCACCCACCACACATCAACCTGCTTTAGCAAATGCCGTTGCACCTTCTCAAGCTTTACCTGAAACCGTAAATGAGAACAAAGCAGAAATCAGTGGTTATACCGTTCGCTCTCCAATGGTAGGTACCTTCTACCGAGCTCCAAGTCCAGAAGCAAAACCATTTGTTGAAGTCGGTCAAACGGTTAAGCTAGGTGATCCTCTGTGTATTGTCGAAGCGATGAAAATGATGAATCAGATTGAAGCAGACAAAGCAGGTGTGGTTAAAGCAATTCTCCTGGAAAATGGAGAAGCTGTTGAATTTGACGAACCACTGGTTATCATCGAATAACGAGGCATCCTATGCTTAAGAAAATTGTTATCGCCAACCGTGGCGAAATCGCTTTACGCATTTTACGTGCCTGTAAAGAACTAAAAATAAAAACCGTCGCGGTTCATTCAGCCGCCGATCGCGACTTAAAACATGTCTTGCTTGCTGATGAAACCGTTTGCATCGGGCCTGCCGCTTCAGCTGAAAGCTATCTTAATATTCCAGCAATAATCTCCGCAGCAGAGATTACAGGTGCAGAAGCGATTCATCCTGGGTATGGTTTTCTATCTGAAAACGCTGACTTTGCCGAAAAAGTGGAACGTTCTGGTTTCATATTTATTGGCCCCAAACCAGAAACTATTCGTCTCATGGGTGATAAAATTTCCGCCATTGAAGCCATGAAAAAAGCCGGTATTCCGTGTGTTCCTGGTTCAGACGGACCTTTAGGAAATGATATAAAAACCAATAAAACGATTGCTAATCGAATTGGTTACCCAGTTATTATTAAAGCTTCCGGTGGTGGTGGTGGCCGTGGTATGCGCGTGGTTCGTAATGAAAGTGATCTAGAACAAGCAATTACGCTGACACGAGCCGAAGCTAAAGCCGCGTTTAATAATAGTATGGTTTATATGGAGAAATTTCTAGAAAATCCCCGCCATATTGAAATTCAAGTGCTGGCAGACGGTCAAGGCAATGCAATTTATTTAGCCGAGCGTGATTGCTCAATGCAACGCCGTCATCAAAAAGTGGTTGAAGAAGCGCCTGCGCCAGGTATAAAACCTGGTATGCGCGAAAGTATTGGTGAGCGTTGTGCAAAAGCCTGTCTCGATATCGATTATCGTGGTGCCGGTACATTTGAATTTCTTTATGAAAATGGCGAATTCTACTTTATTGAAATGAATACCCGTATTCAAGTTGAACATCCCGTGACTGAAATGATCACTAGTGTTGACCTAATTAAAGAACAGTTAAGGATCGCTTCCGGTTTACCCCTGTCTATTAAGCAGAAAGATATTAAAATTTATGGGCATGCAATAGAATGCCGAATTAATGCAGAAGATGCTAATACCTTCTTGCCAAGCCCCGGTAAAATTACTCGTCTTCATATCCCCGGCGGCTTTGGTATACGTTGGGAATCACATATTTATGCCGGCTACACGGTTCCACCATACTATGACTCAATGATTGGTAAGCTAATTACCTATGGTGAAACCCGCGAAATTGCTATCTTACGCATGAAAAATGCCTTATCTGAATTAATCATCGATGGCATTAAAACTAACATAGAATTACAACAGAAGATTGTGGATGATGCCAATTTTTTCAAAGGTGGTACCAATATCCATTACCTAGAAAAAAAACTCGGATCACAGGAATAAACGTTTCGAATCTATCCACCTTTCATTACAATAGGGTACTTAATGTACCCTTATTTTCGATAATTTTTCTGAAGAAAATCTTTAACTAACATACAATCTTTCCAGATTGAATTTTTACTACCAGGAGAACCAATGGACAAACGTTTTCTGCAATCCAACAAAGAAGCTCGTTGGTCAATTTTTCTTACTTTTGCTTATCTATGTAGTTGGATTATTACCGCCTACCTCCCCGGTAAGGGAGTTGGAATAACAGGAATGCCATTATGGTTTGAACTTTCATGTTTATATTTACCTCTGATTTTTATTTTACTTTGTATATTAATAGTTAAATTTATTTTTAAACCAATACCACTGGAAAATAAAGATGCAAATTGAAATCCTCTTACCTCTTATTGGTTATTTATTATTGGTCTTTCTACTGTCTATTTATGCCTATAAGAGACGACAAAAAGGCGAATTTTTACATGAATATTTTCTAGGTAATCGTTCCATGGGTGGAGTGGTTCTGGCGATGACCATCACTGCCACCTATATCAGCGCCAGCTCCTTCATAGGTGGCCCTGGGGCCGCCTATAAATATGGCCTTGGCTGGGTTTTACTTGCTTTAATTCAGGTTCCTACTATTTGGCTATCACTTGGCGTACTAGGCAAAAAATTCGCCATTCTAGCGCGCCGCTATCAAGCGGTAACACTTAATGATATATTGTATGCTCGTTTTAAAAGCCGTTTACTAGTATGGATTGCCAGCTTGAGTTTGCTGTGCGCGTTCTTTGGTGCTATGACTGTTCAATTTATCGGTGGAGCACGTCTACTAGAAACTGCAGCGGACATCCCTTATGAAATTGGGTTATTAATATTTGGCATCTTTATTGCAGTTTACACTGCATTTGGTGGTTTTAGAGTTAGTGTTCTCAATGACACGCTACAAGGCTTTGTTATGTTATTAGGAACAATTATTCTTTTGGTGGCTACTATTCACAAAGCGGGCAGCTTAGCTACAGCAACTGAGACACTAAAAGCTATTGATCCACAATTGATTACGCCACAGGGTGCAGATAATATTTTCAACCTACCATTTATGTTTTCCTTTTGGGTATTAGTTTGTTTTGGCGTTATTGGCTTGCCACACACGGCTGTCCGCTGTATTTCCTATAAAAATAGCCAAGCAATGCACCGTGGGATCATTTTTGGTACCATTGTTATGGTCATTTTAATGTTAGGAATGCATTTAGCTGGAGCACTAGGTCGAGCCATTTTACCAAATCTAACTATTCCTGATCAGGTCATCCCGACACTCATGATCACTGTTTTACCTCCTTTCGCCACAGGCATTTTCTTAGCAGCACCTATGGCCGCTATTATGTCAACAATTAACTCACAACTTCTTCAGTCTTCAGCAACTATCATTAAAGATTTATATTTAAACATTGCACCAAACGAAATAGAAAAAGAACAAAAACTAACATGGATTTCAAGCGCTTCAACCCTTATTCTCGGCGCTTTATTACTATTAGCCGCCTGGCATCCACCGCAAATGATTATTTGGTTAAATTTACTCGCTTTTGGTGGATTACAAGCTGTTTTTCTTTGGCCATTAATACTGGGGCTGTATTGGGAAAGAGCAAACCGTTTTGGCGCATTAAGTTCAATGATCTTTGGTGCCATCTCTTACATATTATTAACGGCCTTTGATGTTAAAATCTTAAATTTTCATCCCATCGTGCCATCGCTATTATTGAGCCTGCTCGCTTTTTTAATTGGTAATTTGTTGGTAAGAAAAAATTATTATCTGCATCAATAAAAACGAGCTAATAACCCATAACATCAAGAGAATATTTATGCCCTGGATACAAATACGGCTGAATTCAACAGCCGAACACGCAGAAGCTTTAAGCGATATATTAACAGAAGCAGGAGCGGTTGCTGTCACCTTTCAAGATAGCTACGACAATCCTGTTTTTGAACCTTTACCTGGTGAAACTCGTCTTTGGGGAGATACAGACGTTATTGGTTTATTTGATGCTGAAAGCGATATGACGCAGGTTATTCACCAACTTGAAAATCACACCTTACTAGGTAAAAATTTTGTTCATAAAATTGAACAAATAGAAGATAAGGATTGGGAACGCGAATGGATGGATAATTTCCATCCTATGCGGTTTGGTCATAAGCTATGGATTTGTCCTAGTTGGCGTGACATACCTGATGCCAATGCGGTTAACGTAATTTTAGATCCCGGCTTGGCATTTGGTACTGGGACACACCCTACTACATCGCTCTGTTTAAAGTGGTTAGATAGTCTAAATTTAAAAGATAAAACAGTTATCGATTTTGGTTGTGGTTCAGGCATACTGGCTATTGCTGCACTTAAGCTAGGTGCAAAGAAAGCCATCGGTATTGATATCGATCCACAAGCTATCCTCGCTAGCCATAACAATGCCGAACGAAACAATGTTGCCGATAAATTAGTTCCTTATTTGGCAAAAGATCAGCCTGATAATTTAACGGCTGATATTGTGATTGCTAATATCTTAGCTGGCCCCCTACACGAACTGGCTGGTACGATAGCAAAATTAACCAATTCAAATGGTCTACTTGGATTATCTGGCATATTAGCAAATCAAGCTGAAGCAGTTATAACAGCTTACCAACAACAGTTTAATATTGATCCGATAATAGCAAAAGAAGGATGGTGTCGCATAACAGGGACAAAAAAACGGCTTAACTTTAAGCGGGATTAACGCATAGTATGTGCTAATCCCAACCATAAAAATTTTGCTTATAATCTATTTTTAGAAAAAATCATAAAATTATAACAATTACAAATCTAATTACTTTTATTGCTTATGTTAAATAATATCTTTTAATAACCATAATAAAAATGGTTATCAAGGTTGATTTTTATACAATCAACAGAGATAATCTATCCTGACAAGAGATTTACGATAAAGAATAACAAAATTTGAAAACCAATCAGAAATTTTCATTATCTTGATTTTTATGAATATTTTTTGTAATAAGAAAAAATCAAGATAAAATTTTGCTAAGAAATATCGGTTTGCTCAAAGTTTGTCCTTTCATATCTCGTAAAAAATGCGTAATATACGCGCCCTTGCAGTCACAGGATGGTCTTCTTTATATCGCCTATGTATATTGGTCAATATCAAATAAAAAACTGTCTCACTGCGGCACCAATGGCAGGTATCACCGATAGGCCTTTTCGGTCACTGTGTTACTCAATGGGTGCTGGTATGGCAGTTTCGGAAATGCTCTCTTCTAATCCTCAGGTTTGGAAAACAGACAAATCCAGATTGAGAATGATCCATAGAGGTGAATTAGGCATTCGTTCTGTGCAAATTGCAGGTAGTGATCCCGGTGAAATGGCAGTAGCTGCACGAATTAATGTTGCAAGCGGCGCTCAGATCATCGATATCAATATGGGTTGTCCGGCCAAAAAAGTGAACCGTAAGTTAGCAGGCTCGGCATTATTACTCTATCCTGAGCTAATTGAAAAAATTCTATTAGCTGTTGTCAATGCGGTTGATGTCCCTGTCACTTTAAAGGTTCGTACTGGTTGGTCACCTGAAGAACAGAACTGTATAAAAATAGCCCAACTGGCCGAACGTTGTGGTATTCAAGCTTTAACTATTCATGGCAGAACTCGTTCATGCTTATTCAATGGTGCAGCTGAGTATGACAATATTCGAGCAGCTAAACAAAATGTTACTATTCCTATTATCGCTAACGGCGATATTACTGACCCGCTTAAAGCCAGAGCAGTGCTTGACTATACTGGGGCTGATGCCCTAATGATTGGTAGAGCTGCTCAGGGAAGACCCTGGATCTTTCGGGAAATCCAGCATTACCTGGAAACAGGTGAGTTACTGCCACCAATGCCTATCGCTGAGGTGCAGTACTTAATGCAAGCGCATGTTAAGGAGCTGCACGACTTTTACGGTCCAGGCAAAGGAATCCGCATCGCACGCAAGCATGTCTCGTGGTACTTAAGAGAACATGCACCTGATGACCAGTTTCGGCGCACATTCAACGCCATAGAGGATGCCAGCGAACAGCTGGAGGTGTTGGAGGCATACTTCGAAAAATTTTGCGTAAATCAAAGAAAAGAGCTGACAGAACTATGTTCGAACAACGCGGAAATTCTGACGTACTAACCGTTGCTACTGTAAATTCACAAGATCAAATAACTCAAAAACCACTACGTGATTCAGTTAAACAAGCACTGAAAAACTACTTTGCCCAACTTAATAACCAGGATGTGAATAACTTATATGAATTAGTATTGGCTGAGGTAGAAAAACCATTATTAGATATGGTAATGCAATATACCCGTGGAAATCAGACCCGTGCTGCATTAATGTTAAGCATCAACCGTGGAACTCTACGTAAGAAATTGAAAAAATATGGTATGAATTAATCATCCATATAAAAAAGGCGTTTACCTTACTAGTAAACGCCTTTTTATTTGGCATGTTAGCGATCAAAATAAGTCTGCCATTAGCTTTCTAACTTTCAACGACTTTTTCATAACTCTATTGCCAAGTTTTAAACTAGCTGAATAGCAAAAATGACAGCTAGATTTTTTACGTTATGCTACTAACTTAATTTAAGCTTCCATTACTAATCGAAGCTTTTTCATGGCATTTTTTTCTAATTGACGAACGCGTTCAGCAGATACACTATATTTATCGGCTAAATCTTGTAAAGTGGTTTTGTTCTCTTCATCCAGCCAGCGTGCACGAATGATATCCTGACTACGCTCATCTAAAGTGGATAACGCCTGCGTTAATTTATCAGTAGCATGGTTTCCCCAATTATCATCCTCAATGCTACCAGCAAAATCAGAAGATTTATCCTGTAGATATAAAACCGGTGCAATAATAGTATTTTCACCATTATTATCATTATCGTCATTCATATCGAATGCCATATCTTGGGCAGCCATGCGAGATTCCATCTCTCGAACATCCTTGCTGGTTACACCGAGTTCCTTAGCAACCATATCGACTTCATTTTGATTAAACCAGCCAATACACTTCTTATTTTTACGCAAATTGAAAAAAAGCTTACGTTGCGCTTTGGTTGTGGCAACTTTAACTATCCGCCAATTACGCAATACATATTCATGAATTTCAGCTTTGATCCAATGAACCGCAAATGAAACTAAACGTACGCCAACTTCAGGATTAAAACGACGAACGGCTTTCATTAGACCAATATTACCTTCTTGGATAAGATCCGCTTGTGGCAACCCATAGCCTGAATAATTACGTGCGATGTGAATAACAAAACGTAAATGAGAAAGTATAAGCTGTTTAGCCGCATTTAAATCACCATGATAATGCAGCCGTTTTGCATATTCTTGTTCTTCCTCTGCTGTTAGCATCGGATAAGCATTAGCTGAGCGCACATAAGCTTCAATGCTACCTTGTGGAATTAATGCTAATGATTGCATATCCTTGGTCATTGATATCCTCTTTCAATTCAATAAACTAAGAGTTAGTTCTAAATAAAAAGTTTCTATTTTGAGCAGCTTCCATTGCTCAACGATTAATCTGACATCGAGTAGTTTACCACTGCTTGGTATCGAAGAAAATTACCTTGACTTAATTAAATTGAACTTTTTACTTTAACACAATGACAGCATAAAAGTTCAACATTGATTATCAAAATCACTTTTTGTGCTGAAAATGATCATTCTGGTGTGAAACGTCTTAAGTGCTGAGCTGTAGCCAGCCAGGCCGCTAACCAGCCAATCATCGCTGCAAAAAGCAAAATTAATAACGCCTCATCCCATAAAAGTCCGCGAATATGAAATGTGGTACCAAATACACTCGCTACCTGAGTAACGATATCAGTAAGTTGCCATACTAATATGGCAGAAAGAATTAATGAAAGTAAGGCGCCAACCAATCCGAGTATAATACCACCATTTAAAAAAGGACGCATAATAAAACCATCGGTCGCCCCGATCAATTTCATGACATTTATCGTATCTCTACGGGCAAAAATATTTAGTCTTATACTATTGCCTATCACTAAAAACACAGCCATAACCATTAAAATGCCAATCACCATTTCTGTCTGTCCGATCAGACCCGTTAATGCAGCTAAACGAGTAAACCAACTATCGTCCATACGAACATCCTCAATTCCTGCTAGCTGACTAACTTTATTGTGCAGGTTGATCAATGATTGTGAATTTTGAAAATCAATTTTAGGTGTAATAATTGCCACTGCTGGTAAAGGATTCTCTTCCAACAAATCTAATGCGGTAGCAAATCCTGACCAACTGCGAAACTCAATCATTGCTTCTTCACGTGACAGGTAATTGACATTTTTAACACCATCTAATTGCCTAAGACCAGCGACTGTCTGCTCAGCGCCTTTTTCATCCAAGGATTTATCCAAATAAACCGTTAATTGTGGAGTGGGATACCATTGTTGCGCCGCTTGTGAAACATTTTTCCACAAGATATAACAAAGACTGGGGAGCGTTATAGAAATCGCTATAACAGCTACTGTCAAAAGCGTGGCTAAAGGTTGACGTAACATATCTGCTAATGTATCTAGCCAGGCGTAACGCCACTGTTCTCGCCATCCTCCTTTTAGTGCCTTAGTTTTGGATATTTTATGGATAGGTTTTTTAGCCATTCTGACCTCCTATCATTCTTCCTTCGCTTAATGTCAGAATAGAATAATGACGACGCTCAATAAGCTCAAGATCATGAGTGGCCACCAAAACTGTTACGCCGACTCGATTAAATTCTTCAAATAATCGCATAATACCTTCAGATAATTCACCATCCAAATTACCCGTTGGTTCATCTGCTAACAATACACTAGGCTTATTAACAATTGCGCGAGCTATCCCTACCCGCTGCTGTTCTCCACCTGATAATTGAATTGGATAACTTTTCGCCCTATCGAGTAAACCCACTTTATCCAACGCAGCAGACACCCTACGACGAATATCCTCAGAGCTAGCACCAGCAATAATCAACGGCATAGCAACATTATTATAAACGTTTCTATCAAACAACAAATGGTGATCTTGAAAGATCATCCCTATCTGGCGACGTAAGAAAGGAACTTCGCATTTTTTTAAGCGGCTAATGTGATGACCGCCAAACCAAATATGGCCAGCACTGGGACGTTCAATACTACAAATTAACTTTAATAAGGTACTTTTCCCAGCTCCCGAATGCCCGGTAAGAAATGCCATTGCTCCAGGCTGAAGATGAAAATCAACGCCCTGGAGTGCTTGCTTGCCACCACGATAAGCTTTACTAACATGTTCAAAGCGAATCATTGATATTAATCCTCTCGGACAAAAAGCGCCTCGATGAAATCATTAGCTACAAAAGGCCGAAGATCATCAATAGCTTCACCAATGCCGATATAACGAATTGGGATCTTAAACTGATCGGCAATAGCAAAAATCACACCACCCTTAGCTGTACCATCAAGTTTAGTTAAAATAATGCCGGTTAAACCCACTACCTCATGAAAAATTTTAGTCTGATTAATGGCATTCTGACCAGTACTAGCATCTAAGGTTAGCATCACTTCATGCGGTGCTTGTTGATCAAGTTTTTGCATAACTCGGACAATTTTTTTCAACTCTTCCATCAAATGAGCTTTGTTTTGCAAGCGTCCGGCCGTATCTGCAATCAATATATCGATCCCCTTCGCTTTAGCAGACTGAATAGCATCAAAAATAACTGATGCAGGATCTGCTCCAGTATGCTGAGCAATAACAGGTATATTATTACACTCTCCCCAAACTTGTAGCTGTTCAACCGCCGCTGCCCTAAATGTATCTCCCGCAGCCAACATCACCGATTTACCTTCCACCTGATATTGACGTGCTAATTTACCAATCGTGGTAGTTTTACCAACTCCATTAACACCAACCATCAATATTACATAAGGTAATTTATTTTCTATAACCAATGGCTTATCAACCGCAGATAAGATATTGGCCATCTCATCACGCAATTTGCTATAAAGCCTCTCAACATCATTTAGCTCTTTACGATTAACATGGCTAGTTAGGTTAGCTATTATCTTTCGTGTGGTTTCTAATCCGACATCAGCAACTAAAAGTTGTTCTTCCAATTCATCAAACAGTTCATCATCAATTTTTTTACCGCGAAAAAAACTAACAAAACCGACCCCCATATTCTGCCGAGTTTTTAATAAACCCTTTCTTAACCGCGAAAAAAAATTCTTTTTTTTCGGCTTTTCTTGTTCTGTTATGGGCGGTGTCTTTTTCTGTTCATCTATCGCTGGCAAAGTGACTGTCTGTTTATTAAGCGTAACAGTTTCTATAGCACCAACGTCTGTTGGTTGGCTTTGACCGTTTTTTTCTCCAACTGATTGGGATTGCATCTTTTCTGCTTTTGTAGACTGAGGTGATGTCTCTATTACAGCTGTCAATCCTGCAGAAGATTGATTTTCTACTTTCTGTTCGGGTTGTTGCTCTGTTTCTCTTTTTTGCACTTCATTTTCAAAGCCAAATCCTAGCCAGGAAAAAAAACTTTTTGTTCTCTTTTTAGTCATCTGCCATTACACTCCTTGCGGTAAGAACATGGTATTACCAACAAACACCAAAAATATGATGGCAGTGTATCACTTGATTTGATTGCAACACATATCTGCCACACATTTCATGTTAAATTAGCGATAATTTTCATGTTGTGCATGTTGTCTATTAAACATTGATATTATTATCACCTATATTAACAAACTATAACGACTAAACTATGTAAATTATGGTAAGAAAAATACAATCTGCACCGCAAGGCCAAATTCGTATAATTGGCGGGAAATGGCGAGGACGTAAACTTCCTGTTTTTGATAGTGAGAGCTTACGCCCCACCACCGATAGGATCAGAGAAACTTTATTTAATTGGTTAATCCCTGTTATTCAAGAAGCTCGCTGTCTTGATTGTTTTGCTGGCAGTGGCGCTTTAGCTATTGAAGCACTTTCCCGCTATGCCGCTTCTGCTACCTTAATTGAATTAGAGCGGACCATTGCGACCCAACTTACGGCCAATTTAGTTAAATTAGAGGCAAAAAATGCACAAGTAATCAATACCGATACATTGAGCTATCTAGCACAGTTAGGTACAGCTTATGATGTAGTTTTTCTTGATCCTCCATTTCGTAAAGCTCTATTGCAACAAACAGCTTTATTATTAGAACAGAATAGTTGGTTAAGTGTAAACAGTTGGATCTATGTTGAGGCAGAAGCTGAAGCTAATTTAGCGATGTTACCTAAAAATTGGCAACTTCATCGTAAGAAAGTAGCAGGGCAAGTCGCTTACTGTCTTTATATTCGTCATCAATAATTATTTAGGAAATATCATGTTAATAAATGCTGGAAAATTATTAATGCTTTTTGTTTGGGGCTTCATGATTTTTAATTTGTTCCAACCGTTTCTTAAGCCATTAAAATATTTTATAGATTTAGCAATGATATTTACGATTTTCATGCATGCTCTGCAAACCATTTTTTTGAAAGCCGCTTTTGCAAAAACAGAAAAACATCCTCATTGGCTGCAAATAAAAATATTTCTCTTCGGCATTTTTGAACTGCTAACTTGGCAGCAAAGACAAAAAACTGACCCACTGCCAAAATAAATAGGCAAGCAATTTGTAGAGCAATGCATTATCAGCTGATGAATTTGGCTATTTTGCATTGGCTTCTACTTCAAAGCGAACAAATCTTTTTCCCTGTATAGAAAGTTTACCTCTATCCCCTTTTTTAATCACGTTGTATTCCTTCTCCTTTTTAACAATAACCTTTATCACCTCACCAGTTGAGAGTAACTGAAAATAAATTTCATAACGAAAAGTCTCAGGGGTAACAACTTCGCGTTGACGTGAACGCATATTAGGATAGGGATAATCTTTTTTATCAATAACTTCAACCTGATAAATAATAATTGGAGAATTATCATTAATTTCATTTTGTCGACGTTGCTAAAAGAAACGTTTTGTCGCTAGTATGATAATAATGGTAATAACCAATATAACCGATCTATTCACAACACTTTCCAAACGTTCAATCATCGATGCAACTAGTAACTATTATTATTGTCTATCTTTTAATAGGATCAATAATAATTAATTAATCTTTTTATTTAGTGGAGAAGCAATGATAAGTTGGCCATTTCTTGCTGTGTTATTTTCTGGTTGGCTGTATATTGATGCTGCCTACCGTGGCCCACAATGGCAATGCTGGCTATTTCGTCCAGTGACCCTATTACTGCTAATATTTTGGGCCTGGAGTGCTAATATTAGTTATGCTTCTGGCTATCTAATTATTGCTGGATTGTTAGTGATGTTAATTGCTGATGGCTGGCAAATGCTTTCCAGTGAACGTTTATTACCACCTATTTCCTTATTATCTCTCAGCTATCTACTTTATACCATCAGTTTTGCCATGCAGATGAATTTCACTTTCTTCCTGCCATTACTTGCTATATTACTGATCTTAAGTGCCATTGTCTTAGTGATAATATGGGCACATCTTGGAACACTTCGCACGCCTTCTATTGTTCTACTTTTAATGTCATTCATTATGGTGTGGGTAGCGGGTGAACAATATTTTGGTTTAGCCAGAGAACATAATTTCTCCATCATGATTGGGGCATTTTTACTTTTTATTGCCAACACTACCTGGCTAATCGCCAAATTTCGTTACCCATTTAAAGCATCGAAAGCCACAATTACAGCTGGCTATTTTATTGGCCAATTTTTAATTGTACGTTCGCTTTACTTATAAATTAAATTATTGTTAGCTTTGATAGTCGTTTTTCAACCAAATAGCATTTTTTGTCAAATAATCCCTTTTTTATTTGTTTGACTTTAGAGTGAACTCTAAAGTGTAAAGTAAATCACAGAAACAAAATTTTAAGTAGAGAATTAAAAAGGTGAGACTATGTGCACACATACCCACAAACAATATAAGCATATTGTACAGTACTGCACAACAAGTGGTCAATGTAGCACTAAAAAGAAAGTTAGTGGTCACAAACATAGCAAAAAAACAGTATTGCTATCAGCAAAACACTCAGCGGATGGTGAGGAGCACCAATTCTAACCTTACGGAGGATCAGCCCCTGCATTAATGATGCTAATAAACTTCACTATATAAGTGAACATTCACTTATATCAGAGGAAAATAATACCTCCATGCAAAGAGGAAAACAGCGCTTCCATTGGATTATAAGTGGTATGGACTGTGCAAGCTGCGCACGTAAAATTGAAATCGCTGTCAGTAAATTAAGAACGTCAAACAAGTAAAAGTGCTTTTTACTACCGAGAAATTAATTGTCGATGCTGATGATGTGCGTGATGATGTTATCCAAGCGGTGCAACAAACTAGCTTCAAATTATATGACATAAATGCAGCTAAATTAGCGGCAAAAAAGCGTCAAGACAATCCATTTAGTGAATATAATTCCATAATTATTCTATTCTTTTTAATGTTAATCAGTTGGGGAATTTCCTTAGTTGATGACAAAATAGGACAAATTGCTTTTAATTGTCACGACATTATATGGACTCTATCCGATTACTGTTAGAGCAATATAGTTGATACGCTCAGGGACTTTTTTTGCGATAGAAACACTGATGAGTGTTGCAGCACTAGGGGCATTATTTATCAATGCTAGTGAAGAAGCCACCATGGTTTTATTTTATTTATGTTAGGAGAAAGATTAGAGTCTTATGCCGCTAGGCGGGCACGCCGAGGTATTAGTAGTTTGCTGGCGCTTATTCCTGAACAAGCAGCGCTGATTAAAAATGGTAGCAAAACCGTTGTTCCTGTCGCAACATTACAACCAGGTGATATTATTGAAATCGCTCCGGGTGGTCACTTACCAACCGATGCCGAATTATTGAATGAATTCGCCAGTTTTGATGAAAGTGCATTGACCGGTGTAATCGATTCCTGTCGAACGAAAAACAGGCGAAAAAGTATTAGCCTGCGCCCTTTCCATCGATCGTACTATACACATTAAAGTGATCTCCAAACAAGGTCAAAATACAATCGATCGCATTATGATATTAATCGAGCAAGTGGAAAAGCGCCGTGCACCGATTGAACGATTTATTGATCGTTTTAGCCAAATTTACACGCCACTTAATTATGTTAGCTGCTAGCTTAGTTATTATCATTCCACCGCTTTTTTTTGCCCAATCATGGGAAACATGGATCTATCGTGGTCTAACTTTACTATTAATCGGCTGCCCTTGTGCCTTAGTGATCTCTACTCCGGCAGCAATTACTTCCGCCCTTGTCGCTGCAACCCGTAGGGGAACACTTATTAAAGGGGGCGCGACTTTGGAACGATTAAGTTCAGTCAGCCAAGTTGCCTTAGATTAAGGCAGGTACCCTGACCGAAGGGAAACCGCAAGTTACTGATATCATAACCGCCAAAACAGTGACGCAGGAAACACTATTGCAGTTTACCGCTTCAGTTGAAAATGGCTCACACCATCACTTTAGCAAAAGCGATTTTGGCCAAAGCTGAAGCACTAGAAATTAATATTGAACCCGCCTAAAATCATAAAGCCTTGGCCGGTATTGGAGTGGAAGGATATCTGGCAGGTAAACATATTCTGGTATCAGCACAAATAACCTATCTTTCGATATATTAACCATTAAATGGCAACAAACCATAAAAGCATTTGAAAATCAATGAAAAACCGTTGTTGTTGTATTAGTCGATAATAAGTTACTCGGTATTATTGCTATGCAGGATGTATTACGTGCAGATGCGATTGATGCTATAAATAAATTGAAAAAACTAGGTATTAAATCAATCATGTTGACTGGTGATAATCCATTGGCAGCTAAATCAATTGCGAAAAGAATCGGTTTAGATTATCGGGCCGGACTATTACCAGAAGATAAAGTCAATGCCATTAGCGCTCAATAAAATCGCTCATACACTTATGGTTGGTGATGGTATTAATGATGGGCCGCCAATGTTGTTATTGCAATGGGCAATGGAACAGACGTTGCTCTTGAAACAGCTGATACGGCATTGACTCATAATCGACTAACAGGATTAGCCGAGCTCATTATGTTATCACGAGCAACCCGAGTCAATATTCGCCAAAATATCGCTATCGCCTTAGGGCTAAAAGCTATCTTTCTGGTGCCTAGTTTACTAGGCATAACTGGCTTATGGATGGCTGTTTTAGCAGATTCGGGTGCCACTGTCTTAGTAACCGCAAATGCTATCCGTTTACTAAAAGATTGGCAGGCAAAATAAACATTTAATTAAATATTATTAATATATTCGGTAAAAGAGAGATATTGTTCAATAGCCTCTCTTTTTCTTATCGATAAATTATTTATCACCATTTCGTTTTTGTTTTTAATTAGCTTTTTTTGCGAATCAAATAACGATAGGGTAATTGCTGAATGTCTTCAGCTATAATTTGATGTTCCATAAAGCGGCAAAAAGCAGGAATATCACGTTTTGTCACCGGATCATCAGCAATAATTAGTAACGTTTCGTCTTCAGCCATCTGACGAACCATTTTTCTTATCATCATAATCGGTTCAGGACAACGTAATCCTTGGGTATCAATGGTTCGGTTGGGGTTAGCAAAAATATCTGACATAAGTATATCGTTTTTGAGCCTATTAATAGGCTGGAATTATATTAAAAATCAAGTAAATTGGCCTGTTATTTATCAAATAAAAATAGATAAGAAAAATTTATTATTCATTTTACTTTTATCTTAATCTCAAGCGTATGATGCACGCATAAATTAGACTATCATGGGTTCCCTCATCCCATTTAACCAAAAACAAAAAAGGTATAATATGTTTAAATTAACACCACAGCAACAATTTAAGGTGTTAATCTGGCTTTCTTTTTTTCACATATTGATCATTACCTCCAGTAATTATCTGGTACAGCTTCCTATTACCATTTTCGGCTTTCATACCACAGGGAGCTTTTACTTTCCCTTTTATTTTTTTGACAACGGATCTAACTGTACACATTTACGGCGCCTCTCTCTCGACGTATTATTACTATCTAACTATGTTGCCGGCTCTTTCTGTCTCCTATGTTCTTTCGGCGCTTTTCTATCAAGGTCAATGGCAAGGATTTATCGCACTGAATGAATTGAACTTATTTGTTGCTCGCATTGCACTAGCAAGCTTTATGGTTTACGCTGTGGGGCAAATTATGGATATTTTCGTGTTCAATAAATTACGCAAATATAGTGGTTGGTGGATTGCGCCTGCTGCGGCAATGTTTTTCGGTAATCTGCTGGATACTATTGCTTTCTTTTTTATTGCTTTTTATCGCAGCATCGACACCCCTTGTATGGCGACTAATTGGGTAGAAATTACTTTAGTCGATTATAGCTTTAAGTTACTTATTTGTATGTGATTTTTCCTACCTGCTTACGGATTAATGTAGAATGTCATTCTACGCTTCTTTTTCATTAATCAACCTGCAAAGGATTGTTACCTCGCTACCAGATAATCATTAAGACGGATTAAGATCAAAAATATGTCTAATTTAATATCTGTTTAATTACCAAACTATCCATTGAGTGAAAAAGAACCATACCCACTCAGTGATATACAACAGTGTAAACCACGAAGGGCACAATCAACAAGTAATATGATCACTGTCACAATCGGCAACAATAATAATTACATCTATCTTGGTTATAGCTGAATTGCTCATCACCAGTTGCTCACATTAACATAATAATGAGCTCATTAGTGATTATTTATGACAATATAAACAATTTCCAATCACTAATGTTTATTTAAGAACAAAAACGAACATTAATAGCTAATTCACCTAGCATAATCAACTAAAATGGATAAAGATCACATTTATATTTGAATAATTAAAAAATTATTTCTATCGCCGATAAATATTTTGTCTATTTACGCACAAATTTATAACATTTTCTCATCCATATGCAGACATATGCATTAACATGAGTTATCTTAACGCGCGATTAAGAAAGAAGACCTAATAATAACGTCTCACATTTTTCGTTTTAGCAATTGCTTATTACTTGATAGCAAAAATTTAAATGCTATCGGAGGGAATTATGTTAAGTATTTTTAGGCCAGCGCCGCATGACAATAGAATTTCAGCAGATCAAATTAATCCGCTTTACCGCCGTCTACGTTGGCAAATTTTCTTCGGCATTTTCTTTGGTTATGCTGCCTACTATATAGTTAGAAAAAATTTTGCATTAGCAGTGCCCTATTTGATTGAGCAAGGTTTTTCCAAAGGTGATCTTGGTCTTGCTCTATCTGGCATCTCAATTGCCTATGGTTTTTCAAAATTTATCATGGGTTCAGTCTCTGATCGTTCAAATCCGAGAGTGTTTTTACCTGCCGGGCTAATTTTATCTGCCTCGGTGATGCTTATTATGGGTTTTGTGCCTTGGGCAACCTCAAGCATTATGATTATGTTTGTTCTACTCTTCCTATGTGGTTGGTTTCAAGGTATGGGATGGCCGCCCTGTGGTCGAACAATGGTTCACTGGTGGTCACAGAAAGAACGTGGAGGTATCGTTTCTATCTGGAACTGCGCTCATAATGTTGGTGGGGGCATTCCACCTTTATTATTTATCTTAGGTATGGCATGGTTTCACGATTGGAAAGCTGCTCTATATATGCCAGCTTTTGCTGCCATTTTTGTTGCAATAATTGCTTTTGCTTTAATGCGTGATACCCCCCAATCTTGTGGTTTACCACCGATTGAAGAATATAAAAATGATTATACACCTGATTACAACGACAAACATGAAAAAGAGCTGACTGCAAAACAGATTTTTATGCAATATATTTTTCCCAATAAACTGCTTTGGATGATCGCTTTTGCGAATGTTTTTATTTACTTACTACGTTATGGCGTACTTGATTGGTCGCCGACTTATTTACGTGAAGTTAAACACTTTGCTATGGATAAATCCTCATGGGCCTATTTCTTATATGAATATGCAGGTATTCCCGGCACACTACTTTGTGGTTGGATGTCAGATAAAGTTTTCAAAGGAAACCGTGGTGCCACCGGCGTATTTTTCATGGCATTAGTAACAGTTTCAACCGTTGCTTTCTGGCTCAACCCTCCAGGAAATCCTCATATTGATATGGCTTGTATGCTAATTATTGGCTTCTTAATTTATGGTCCTGTTATGTTGATAGGCTTACATGCTCTTGAATTAGCCCCCAAAAAAGCAGCTGGCACTGCTGCTGGTTTTACCGGTTTATTTGGCTATCTTGGTGGTTCTGTAGCGGCAAGCGCTATTGTGGGTTATACCGTTGACTATTTCGGCTGGAATGGTGGTTTTATGTTAATGATTGGCGGTAGTTTACTTTCTGTTATTTTGCTGTTTATCGTGATGCTAAGTGAAAACAAGCATAATCGCCAACTGATGGAGCCAAATCGCTAATTGTTGTCATAAATCTACTATCTTTGAATAATAAAATAAACTCGGCAAAAAGGGGAATTTGCTTTAAGGCTGCTTTTCCCCGCTCATAAATAAAAGATATTATACTAATGAATATAAAATTAAACACCCTCGTTGCTAGTATGTTATTAGTTTTGTTGATGTCAACAATTGCAGAATCTAACGCAAAAGTCGTTATTGCTCACCGCGGAGCAAGTGGTTATCTACCAGAACATACATTACCTACTAAAGCGATGGCTTATGCGTAAGCCGCCGATTTTTTTGAGCAAGATCTGGTAATGACAAAAGATAATGAACTGATTGTGTTACATGATCATTATCTGGACAACGTTACAGATGTTACTGATCGCTTCCCTGACCGTGCTCGTAAAGATGGTCGCTTTTATGCCATTGATTTTACCTTACCAAAAATTCGTTCACTTAAATTTACTGAAGCCTTTAAAATCAAAGATGGCAAAAAGGTGCAAACTTATTATAATCGTTTCCCAATGGGAAAATCCAACTTCCATCTTCATTCTTTTCAAGAAGAAATTAAATTTGTCCAATGTTTGAATAAATCAACAGGCAAAAACATTGGTATTTATCCCGAAATAAAAGCCCCTTGGTTTCACAAGCAAGAAGGAAAGGATATTTCAACTAGAGTGTTAGAAATATTGAAATAATATGGCTACAGCAAGAAAAACGACAATGTTTATCTGCAGTGTTTTGATGCTAATGAATTAAAACGCATTAAAAATCAACTCCTACCTAAATTAGGTATGGATTTAAAATTGGTTCAATTAATCGCTTATACTAACTAGCATGAAACTTATGAACAACAGACAAACGGGACATGGACTAATTATAGCTATGACTAGATGAACCGGGAGCAATGCAAGAAATCACCAAGTATGCTGATGGGATCGGACCAACCTATGTGATGTTGTTTAAAAAATATTCTACACCAAATAAGGTAAAATTACCTGGAATGGTTAAAGATGCGCATAAAAATAAGTCAGTCGTCCATCCCTATACCATTCGGATTGATAAACTACCAAATTGCGTGAAAAACGGTGAACAACTGTTTGATATTATCTATAACAAAGCTAAAACTTTGATGGTGCCTTTACCGATTTCCCTGATCTCGGGGTGAAATTCTTGCAAAAACAACATCGACACCAATAACGACCAGTTAATAAACTCAGCGGTAATAATTTACCGCTGATTACCATTAGCTCTCCAATATCACGCACGCTCTATAGAAAAAGAGATAACATCACTGATTTTTTCTGCCTTCAGCGCTAACATCACTAAACGATCAATACCTAAAGCAACACCTGAACAGTCGGGAATCACTTTATCAAGGGCGGCAAGAAGGCATTCATCAATTGGCTGTACAGGTAAGCCTATTTTTTCACGCATTTGGTTATCATGTTCAAAGCGTTCTCTCTGTTCTTGTGCATCGGTAAGCTCACGAAAACCATTAGCCAACTCAATACCTTTAAAATAAACTTCAAAACGCTCTGCAACCCTATGATCTTCTTTACTAATTTCAGCCAATGCAGCTTGTGACGCTGGAAAATGATAGATAACTGTGGGTTTATCTTTACCTAAATTAGGTTCAACTTCCATAGTAAACAAAAATTGTAATAATACATCTTTGTCTTCTTCTGTCTCTGCGTTATTTAAACCCAACTTTACTGCTGCATCACGTAATTGTTTTTTTTCTGCTTCCGGTGCTAATGCATCAATATTTAGATAACGCTGAAAAGCCTGCTGATATGAGATCCGCTCTGTCGGCTGACAATCCAAAATTTGTTGCAGCAAATCATCCACTTCATCAATAAGTCTGTACATATCATAATGAGGTCGATACCATTCAAGCATAGTAAATTCTGGATTATGGTATCGTCCTTGTTCTTCATTACGAAAAGCTTTAATCATCTGATATATAGGCCCACTGCCAGCCGCTAGCAAACGTTTCATATGATATTCAGGACTAGTTATCATATACAGTTTAGTGCTGTCAGCAAGCACAGGAGCAATAAATTGGGTTTCAAACGGTAACAAATGAATATCTGTTACCGGGAATTTGCTTAATATAGGCGTTTCTACTTCTACTACCCCACGATCGATGAAAAAACGTCTGATTTCAGCAATAATTTTGGATCTTTTCAGTAAGTTATTGATAGACGCGCTCGGTTGCCAATTCCCTATCTCACTCATTGTAAAAACTCCAAAAGAAAACGAAGCGTGCTGGTTTACTCGCCTGTAAACAAATAAACAAATATTTCATACCGTTAATCTCATCGCTAGGTTTTTTAACAAAAAAAAACTAACTCTTACTTAAATGGTAAGAGAACCTAAAAATATTAATTTGTTTAAATAAATAATTAATGTCAGTTATAAATTGTTATAACTATCTTATATGTCTCTAATTTAGCTGAATAAAGAAAATATTTCAACTGATAAGCAGCAAACCATAAAAAATAAATTAAAAATAATATCAATATGTTAAATAATAAAGGAGTTAATAACAACCATAAATACGATTAGTACGAATTTTTATTTATTAAAAATACATTTATTTATAATAATTTTATAATCATAAAATATTATTAAAATGATTAAAATTTCCTTATTCATAACGATATTATAAATAAATATATTTTTATTTATTATAAAAAAATACCAAAAAATAATAATGTTACATATCAATAAGTAAGCATAAAATTATGCTATTGCATTGAATAAAACCTATATTATCATCAAGTTAGTAACAAAAATTTACACTAATAATTCATTGAAATTCGATTAAAAATTATTACCAATAAAATCACAATCCCCTAACTGAATAAATAACAACAAATTTATTATACTTATTTTAATTTTAAAAATAGCTAATTTTTTGAAACAAGTTTTAGATCACATTTTATAACTAAAATCCGAAAAAACCCATCCCTGAATCAAATTTCTATCAGTAACAATTCGTTATAATTGTTAAATGATAATTTCTTGTTAATTATTAATCATAATCAAATTAGTACTAATACAAAAATGAGATTCATTAATTTTAATTAAACAATGGAGAAGCATAGTGTATAAACCTTTAATGCTAATTTAGCCATTATCGGAGCTGGAGGGGCTGGTTTAAGAGCAGCAATTGCTGCTGAAGCGAATCCCTATCTGAAGATTGCTTTGATTTCAAAAGCCTATTCCATGCGCAGCCATACTGTAGCTGCAGAAGGTGGCGCGGCTGCAATAGCGCAAGCTCATGATTCCTATGATTATCATTTTAATGATAAGGTTTCCGGTGGAGATTGGTTATGTGAACAGGATGCTGTTGAATATTTTGTTAGTCCAACAGAAATGACACAACTGGAATTATGGGGCTGCCCGTGGAGTAGTAAAGAAAATGATTCAGTAAATGTCCGTCGTTTTGGCGGAATGAAAATCGAACGCACTTGGTGTTCTGCTGAATAAAACTGGCTTTCATATGCTGCATACCTTATTTCAGACCACACTCAAATACCCACAAATCCAGCGGTTAGATGAGCATTTTGTGTTAGACATTATTGTTGATGAAGAACAAGTACGGGGCGTGGTCGCCATCCATATGATGGAAGGTACTCATATTCAAATTAGAGCAAACGCTGTTATTATGGCTACTGGCGGTGCTGGTCGAGTTTACCGTTATAATACCAGTGGTGGAATTGTTACCGGTGACGGCATGGGAATTGTGTTAAGTCATGGTATCCCATTACGTGATATGGAATTTGTTCAATATCACCCAACTTGCTTGCCTAGCTCTGGCATACTGATGCCCGAAGGCTGTCGAGGTGAAGGGAGGGATCATGATCAATAAAGATGGCTATCGCTACCTACAAGATTATGGTTTAGGTCCGGAAACGCCACTAGGTAAACCAGAAAATAAATATATGGAATTAGGCCCACGAGATAAGGTTTCGCAAGCTTTTTGGCATGAGTGGCATGCAGGTCGCACAATAAAATCATCGCGCGGAGATGTTGGTACATCTTGACTTACGTCATTTGGGAGCAGAGAAATTACACGAACGACTGTCCTTTATTTGTGAATTAGCTAAAGTTTATATCGGTGTTGATCCTGTTACGGATCCTATTCCTGTTCGACCAACCACCCACTATACAATGGGAGGTATTATAACGGATCAAAAATGTGAAACTTCAATTAAAGGCCTGTTTGCGGTTGGTGAATGTTCGTCTGTTGGTCTACATGGTGCAAACCGCCTAGGTTACAATTCTTTAGTAGAATTAGTTGTTTTTGGCCGTTTAGCCGGCGAAGAAGCAGCTAAATATGCCACTGAAGCCTGTCCAGCAGATAATGACACCATTGAATCAAAAGCTCGTGATATTGAAACTAATTTAACCAAATTGCTCAATCAAAAAGGCAAAGAAAATTGGGCTATAATTTGTGATGAAATGGGGATGGCAATGGAGGAAAGATGTGGTATCTATCGCACACCTGAGTTAATGCAAAAAAACATGAATAAATTAGCTGAACTTAAGAACGCTTTAAACACATTGAAATTACAGATCATAGCCGCTTCTTTAATATTGATCTTCTCTATACTATCGAATTAGGATTTAGTTTAGATGTAGCAGAATGTATGGCTCACTCTGCTTTCTACCGGCAAGAATCTCGAAGTGCTCATCAGCGTCTGGATGAAGGTTGTCCCGAACGTGATAATGCTAATTTCCTAAAACATTCTCTTGCGTTTTATAACTCACAAGGCACACCGCAAATAGCTTATGTGATGTGAAAATTACCAAATCCGCGCCTGCTAGACGAGTTTATGGTGGTGAAGCAACAGGACAAGAGCAAGCAAAGAAGGAACAGGCGAATGGCGAAGATGAAAAAATTGAACATGGAGATCATACGTTATAATCCCGAAACTGACGATGCCCCCCATTCTGTCACTTATGAAGTTCCTTACGACGAACAGACCTCTTTGCTGGATGCTCTCGGTTATATTAAAGACCACTTAGCACCTGATCTCTCGTACCGCTGGTCTTGCCGGATGGCAATATGTGGCTCTTGTGGTATGATGGCCAACCGGGTACCTAAATTAGCCTGTAAAACTTTTTTACGCGATTGTACCAATGCTTAAAAGTAGAAGCATTAGGAAATCTTTCTATCGAAAGAGATCTAGTCGTTGATATGAGCCATTTTATTGAGAGTATTGAATCTATTAAACCTTACATTATTGGCAATAACCGTAAAGTCAGCGACGGACCCAAATAAACAAACACCTAGCCAAATGGCTAAATATCATCAATTCTCCGGTTGTATCAATTGTGGTCTCTGTTATGCAGCTTGTCCTCAATTTGGTCTTAATCCTGAATTTATTGGCCCTGCTGCGATCACACTGGCACAACGTTATAACCTGGATAGGCGCGATAAAGGGAAGAAAAAAGCGTATGCCATTACTCAATAGCGATAATGATGTATGGAGCTGTACTTTTGTAGGTTACTGCTCTGAAGTATGCCTTAAACATGTCGATCCGGCCGCTGCCAGTCAACAAGGCATACGGACGAATAACTGCAAATTCCACAGGACTAAGCTGATAAATATTTAACGCTAAAAGCCGTGTGATCACTGAAGGATCAAAGCGCTGGGCAATCAACTTGGCTGGATTGCCTGCGACAATTGTATAAGCTGCAACATTAGCTGTAACCACACTACCAGTCGCTACGATCGCACCTTCTTCGATAGTAACTCCGAGCATAAGCATGGCACGCATACCGATCCAGCTACCATCATCTAAACAGGTATCACCTCGTGTTAGATAGGACTCCTTAATGGTTTCCATAAAGGGATAAAAACAGAACCAATCAGTACGATGGGTATTGTTACCACCCACCAAGGTCACTGCTTCAGCAGCGATACAGACATAATCGCCTATCCAAAGTTGATCAACGGCGCCCACTACTGGCTAATATTGTCGCTATGTAAATAGCGAACGACGCTTTTTTCAAAACCAGCATCCTGGGCTGTAATAACTGTTTTCACCTTTAATAGGAATATTAAGGTTATTACTGTTTGGTAAAGATATTCTACTTTAGAACAATGTCTAATATTGTCTGACATGGTTTTTAATCTCTAATTGGGTTAAAAAACCACGGAACGTTATTACGCAGCAGTGAAAACACGTTCAACCTTCACTGCGTGATTAAGCGATGTGGGGATGATGTAACAAAGGATAGATTGGCATAACAATTACCTGTAATAATTAATATCAGCTAGTGAGTGGAATAAACTTTCAAGGCGAATAATGGGTTAACCTACTTACTTTGTCTGCGGTCTGATATCACCATAGTTACCGTTACACTCGATTAGAGGATGAGTAACCAATAATAGAAAACGCTGTTACTCAAAGTAACAATTGTACTAATCAGATTAACTAATCATAATCTTTAATTATGACGTAATAAGCGGATCATTATACATCAATCTAATAGTATTTAATTGATGCATAACAGATTTTTTGCAAAAAAGTATTAAAAATAAGATCCAGTCAAATTTGCAATCGTTTATTGAAGGCTCTAGCTATTGCTGCAATAAGTTATTATATATAAAATTATTTCATTATGAAATAATTATTATACACAAACATCACAAAAATAACACTTACTTGCGAGATATTTATGAGAAAATTGATTCTTTTAGCTATTCCACTAACGTTATTTTCTAGCTATACATTCTCTCTAGAGACAACCCAATGTGTAAAGGTAGATCAACCACAAATTGCCAGTTTATTTGGCCGCTGGAATGATTCATTAAAAAGTGGTGATACTAAAAAAGTTTCGGCAAACTATCTTAGTGATGCGTATTATTACCAACCATATCAAGCCAGCTTCGTTTAACCGAAGCGGAGCGTATTGATTATTTAAAACACTTTTTAGCAAAGAAACCAGTAGGAAAAATTGATAATCGAACTATTCGTATTCGTTGTAATAAAGCGATCGATATTGGTACCTATACTTTTACTTTACTTTTACTTTTACTTTTACTTTTACTTTTACTTTTACTTTTACTTTTACTTTTACTT
>JBGDCZ010000013.1:0-66195 GCA_048493715.1 Arsenophonus endosymbiont of Dermacentor nuttalli
CGATATTTGGCTCTCCTTTTGACTAACTAGTTAGTCTCCAAGATTCCCGCGGTGGCTCAACCAAATTTCGCCAATTCCATTAAATCAATAGCGGGCCGATTATAACACCTTAACTAAGGCTTAATCTATTCAGCTCAAACATTAATCAGCATTTTTTAATTTGTTGCCAAAGTTTTTCCATTTCCTCTAGTGTAGCATTCTCTGATGAACCACTTTTGTCTAAGATCAGTTTTTCTACTTGGTGAAAACGGTATTCAAATTTACCACAAGCTTTTCGCAAGGCTAATTCAGGCTCATGATCAAGATGGCGCGCTAAATTAACCACTGCAAACAATAAATCACCAATCTCTTCTTCAATGAGTGATGGGATCGGTTCAGATTTATTTATTTCTGCCACAACTTCTTCAAGTTCTTCATGAATTTTGGCGATCACTGGAGCTAATTTATGCCAATCAAAACCCACCATCGCACAGCGTTTTTACATTTTATGGGCTTTCATCAATGCTGGCAGTACCTGTAGAATATCATCCAAAACAGAATGCTAATTTTTTGCTGCCCGTTCTTTGATTTTATTTTTTTCCCAATTATCTACTATCGTATCACTATCTATAAGCGATTGCCGGGCAAAATGTGGGGATGACGTGACATTAACTTTTGACTGACGATTTGACAGATTTCATTGAAATCAAATAATGTTCGTTCTTGTGCAAGCTGTGCATAAAAAACAATATGAAACAGTAAATCACCTAATTTTTCTTTTAGAGCAGCAAAATCCTGTCGTTTAATAGCATCGGCGCTAGTGTGGCAAAAGATTGCGCTTTATCCCAGGCACAACCATGCTCAGGATCGAGTAGCTGAGCATAAATAGATAACAATTGTTCTATAGCGCCTGAGTCCGTTTGCATGTTATTTTCATCCGAAGCTAATAAAAGTTTAGAAACCAATCGATCACTTGCTTAAAGCTGATATTATACTTACGACCTAATATAGCGTTTAGCTTCAAGCACATCGGGAAGTTGATTCAATTTGGCTAAAATACGGCCTAAAACCTGTAAATTATAGATTTCAATATTCATATCAATAGTCGCCAGTTGTTGTTTGACATCACTACGACTACTCACACTGAAAACATTGACTTTTTCATTAGCCAGAATAGTGGTTATATCTCTTAATAAGCCACTACGATCATTAGCAATAATTCGAACGCCGAATGAGTAACCACTGGAGTAATTCTCTCCCCAAATAGCATCAACTATTCTCTCTGGTGCATGCAATTGTAACTCTAGTAGTTGCTCACAATTGATTCGATGGATCGAAATACCGCGCCCTTTAGTAATAAAACCCACAATATCATCACCTGGAATTGGCTGACAGCAGCGAGCAATATGGTGCATTAAGTTGCCAACACCTTCTACCACAATTCTACCACTATCTTTTACTTGCAAACGGGTAGAAGATGTTTTATTTTTCAGTATCTTTAATGCGGCTCGATCTGCTTCTTTGGCACTGGTTTGACTAAACTTATTCTGTAAAAAATTTACCAGTTGATTAATACGAATATCACCAATACCGATACCTGCCAGGACTTCATCTAACGAGTTAACGTTATAGCGTGCTAATAACACCTTTTCAGCTTCTTTTAAACTCACTGCCAGATGATTAAGTTCATTATCTAATATTTGCCGTCCGGCCTGGACATTCTTATCACGATCTTGTTTACGAAACCAATTGTGGATCTTCGCGCGGCCACGGCTGGTAGTAACATAACCTAAATTGGGGTTGAGCCAATCACGACTTGGGTTGGGATATTTTTGCGTAATAATTTCAACTTGATCTCCCATCCGTAACTGATAACTAAAAGGAACAAGCCGGCCGCTGATCTTGGCGCCAATACAACGATGACCGACATCACTATGAATATGATAAGCAAAATCAAGTGGTGTTGATCCAGCTGGCAAATCAATAACATCACCTTTAGGGGTAAAAACGTATACGTGATCATCAAAAACCAGGCTACGCACTTCATCGAGCATTTCCCCTGAATCAGCCATTTCCTCCTGCCAGGCGATCAATTTTCTTAACCAGGCGATCCGATTTTCATAGCTACTAGTTTTGCCGGTTATTACCGTTCCCTCTTTATATTTCCAATGCGCAGCAATACCCAACTCAGCATCTTCATGCATTTGTCGGGTACGGATTTGTATTTCAATCGTTTTACCATTGGGTCCTAAAACCACTGTGTGAATAGATTGATAACCATTTGGCTTAGGGTTAGCAACATAATCATCAAACTCATCAGGCAAATGACAAAAATGGGTATGCACAATACCTAACGCAGCATAACAGTCTTGTAAACGCTCAACGATAATACGCACAGCACGAACATCAAAAAGTTCATCAAAAGCCAGGTATTTTTTTTGCATCTTTCGCCAGATGCTATATATATGCTTCGGACGGCCATAAATTTCTGCCGTAATGTCTTCCTGTAACATAAATTGACGCAGTGACGAAACAAAATCATCAATATATTGTTCACGATCGATGCGACGTTCATGAAGTAATTCAGCAATCTTTTTATATTCATCCGGGTGTAAATAATGAAAACAGAAATCTTCAAGTTCCCACTTCAGCTGCCCGATACCTAAACGGTTGGCCAAAGGAGCATAAATATTTAAGCACTCTTTGGCAGTTAACACTCTTTCATCTTCAGAGCACTCTCTTACCTCACGTAAATGGGCAATACGTTCTGCTATCTTAATCACCACGGAACGAAAATCTTCCACCATTGCCAGTAGCATCCGGCGAATATTATCTACCTGGATAGAACTCTTTTCGCCTAATTGGCTGGTATTCAATTGACGAATAGCATCCATCTCTATCACACCTTTAACCAAAGCATGAATCGACTTACCAAACTCAGCAATAATAATTTCTTCGGTGACAATTTTGGCTTCAACTAAAGGAAATAACATTGCTGCACGCAAACTATCGAGATCCATACTTAGCGTTGATAAGATTTCTCCCATCTCAATCCCGCGCCAAAGCAGTAACTGGCTATTTTCATATTGCTGAACTTTGCTATAACAGTAATGCCAAAGCTCAATTAACTTTTGTTCTGAATTTTTATTACTAAGTTTGAAGCTGGCAACCCATTTAGCAACTGCAAATTCGCCCACAGGTGTCAGATGAGCGCTTCTAATTGTGACCATAATCTTTCCTTGCCTATTTGCTTGAATCGCGACAAAAAAGTGTCATAGATTCTAAATAACTGGTATGTGGAAACATATCTAACATCCTGAAACTAATAAGTTGATAACCAGCTGTAAGTAATTGCTTACTGTCTCTTGCTAAGTGTCTTTGGGTTGCAAGAGATATAAACAACCAGCTCGGGCTTCAGTTTGATAATATGTGACATTACACCTGTAGCACCCACTCGAGCCGGATCTAATAAGATTTTATTAAAGTCCATTTTTGCCCAAGGTTTACAATCTATGTCTTGCTCAAGATCCGCTTGATAAAACTCCACATTGGTTAATCGATTTAAACAGGCATTATAACGTCCTTGCTCTACCAATTTAGCAACCCCTTCGACGCCAACAACAAAATGAACACGACATGCAATGGGTAAGGTAAAATTCCCCATACCACAACAAATCCAGCACTCTATCTGTCGGCTCAAGCGCTAACCAATCCAATGCTTGTGCAACCATTTTTTCATTAATTTTAGGATTTACTTGAATAAAATGTTGCGGATCAAATGTCAATTTCACATTGTCAATAGAATAAAAGGATCGCTATCATTACTCGCTAAACTAATAAGTTTAAGCTTATTTGCACTGTTATCGACTAAATAAAAATTGATATTATAATGCCGGGCAAAAGCGATTAATAACCTTTTATCATCATTAGCTAATGGTTTGAGGTGGCGCAAAATAACACTAACACCATTATCCGCATTAACAAACTCAACATGGCCTAAATGTTTAACAGCTGCCAATTAGTTTAAACAATCAGAAACAGGAAGTAATAATTTTTCTAGCTCTGGTTGTAATACCGGACACATTTTTAACTCAACTAACACATTGGATTGACTCTGCCGGAATCCCATATGCAAGCGACGCTTAGCATGTTGGTAATGAATCCCAAAACGCGCTCTACGGCGATATACGTACTGACTGCCCGCTATCACTGGCAACGGCTTTACCGTGCTACCCGTTTCACGTTGAAACAAATATTCTAACCTGCTGACTTTAGCTGCATGTTGAAGAGCCATGGTGACATGTTGTTGTTGACAGCCGCCACAAATGCTAAAGTGGCAACAAGGGGCTGCCACACGATCAAGGCTATCTGTTAATCGTTTGCTCACTTTTGCTTTGGCAAATTGTCTTTTTTCTTCGGTAAGTTGAATTTGTGCTTGCTCGCCAGGAAGTAAATTAGTAATAAAAATTATTTTTTGTTGATAATGAGCGACACCTTGACCTTGAACATCAAGACGTTCGCCTATTACTATCAAATTACGCGATTTAACCTTAGGCTGCTTGGAATAATAAAATTGTACCATATCATTAAATGTATAAAATTTGTAAGTCTATTAATAAAGAAACTGTCATCGCATATTTTTTGGAAAATTAAGATCATTTTCTTCATTTTTTCAATGGTAATGAAGAATAGTATCACAGTTCAAAGCTATTGACGTAAATTATCTATCACTAAATTGTTAGTTACTTGTAATTTAAAGGAATAAAACAATAGATTTTTTGATTTTAGTAAATAAAATTAAAAACAATAAATAAATTCTCAAAACAGATAAAGCAATATATCATGGTCAAATCATGTTATAAATTTATAACATGATAAGGTTTATTAAAATCTCAATTTTTCAGCTTATGTTATAACTAAATTGTTATATATTTTCTAATAAGCAATGTAATTAAACTCACTTTAATTATGGAAGTAAAATAATTTAACCTACGATTTTCTTTGAATTTAAACCATCTTTCACTTAGCAAACATTAAACCAATATTTGATCTAAGGCACAATCTAAACATTACTTAAAAATATTTACTGATATATATTTAAGCAATGCTTATTCCATTATTTAATTAGTGAAATAAAATCTTTTTTAATTTTTCACCATAAATTTTCGATATTCCTGATAAGCATAATGATCGGTCATACCACTAATATAGTCTTGGATAAGACGAGCGCGATAATAAAACTCTAATATATCTTTTTCTGACTCATCAGTGGTGCTTATTCTTTCAATTGCTTCACCATAAGCTAAACAATGCTTAGTTGATAACTTATGTAATAAGCGTGTTTCAATAAAATATTTCTTATGATACTTATCTTGATAAAGCTGGCTAAAATCAGCACGGGGCATTAATAATAAAGGACGATAAAAGTTCAGTAAGCCATTAATTATTCGATAACCTTGTAATTCTAATTGTTCAACTTCAGGATGAATAAATACTCGTTTATATGCAACCCCTTTCAACACCTCTAACAAACGATGTTCATCACTTTTGTCTTCTAACAAGGCACTATTAAAACTTCCGGCATAAATTTCCGCTAAATTTTTAATGAAACGATGAGCACTGTAAGACGCCAATTTACTGATAATATTAACTCTAAGATACATAAAAAATTGATCTTGCTTGCTACGCCTTGTCTCGTTGTGATTAATACTGTTATAAGCTTTTTCTACTGTCAGTTCAAACAAATCACCTTTAGCTTTTTTACCTGTTTCCTGCCACCCTTCCCACAGAAACGCCAACAGCTGATCAACACTAAAAATACCTTTTTCTACCGCATCATCTAAATCAGCAATGCAATAAGAGATATCATCGGCCGCTTCCATAATGTAGGAAAGCGGGAAACGACAATAGGGCTTCATATCCAATTGCCGGTATAGCTCTTTGACAAAACTATCTTCTGACCAATAATAGCCTGGTTTTTTGGTTAAATAATCAAAATTTTTAGGGATTTCATCAAGTTGATAAGCACCTTTAGTATATTTTAAGATTGAGCCAATCTGTGCATAAGTCAGATTCAATTTTAATAATTGGTGGATCATTCTAAGTCCCTGAGCATTGCCTTCAAATTGACAAAGATCTTTTCGCAATTGGCAACGAAGTAAATCCTTTTTAGGGTCATTTTTTAACTGTAGAAAATCAATCTGACATTGATCGGTACCAACTGATTGGGCAGAAATAAATTCAACATCCAGTAATGTTGCAAACCAGCTCTTAATAGCAGCTTCACCAAAATGACCAAAAGGTGGGTTACCAATATCATGCATTAAACAAGCCATTTCGATCAAACTTTCAAAAGCATCAAGACGCTCAGCAAGACCATAAGTTGCTAGCAATTTCTTTTTTTTCAATTGACTGATAACGGTCTTCGAGATAAAACGACCAATTTGCTGTACCTCTAATGAGTGCGTCAGACGACTACGTACAGCCGCATTTTGTTCTAAAGGAAAGACTTGTGTTTTCTGTTGCAATCGACGTATTGCGGCAGAATTGATAATCCGACCACGATCACTTTCAAATTGACGATTAACTTGTTCTTCATCATTTGAATCTACTTTGTAATCACTATATTTACGTAGAAAACTGAGCTTTTTTTTAAAATCAATCTTGGACATTTCCCCTCCCAATGATGAAATATCCCCAAATAATGGATCACAGTTAACTTTTTTTCTTGGTTCAATGTTACAATGGCACGGATCTGACAACATGTCTAATTAATCAACTGTGAGTATGACATAATGAAAGTTGCGATAATATGCGCAATGGAACAAGAAGTGGCATTATTGCGGGAACAAATCAATGCTCAGCCGTCATTGTCATGGGGTAGCTGCGAAATTTACTGCGGAAAATTTGATGATCTTGATATTGCCCTATTAAAATCAGGCATCGGTAAAGTCGCGGCAGCAATAGGGACAACATTACTAATAGAGTATTTTGCGCCTGAAATTGTTATTAACACTGGCTCCGCCGGTGGGTTAATTCCTACATTACAGGTGGGTGATATCGTAGTTTCCACGCAAGTTTGCTATCATGATGTCAATATCACTGCCTTTGGTTACCAACCAGGCCAAATGGCACAATGTCCAGCCACATTTACTGCTAATAAAGAATTGGTACGACTGGCCGAAAAGTTTATTACCAAACTTGATTTACATGCCGTGTGCGGTTTAATTTGTAGTGGCGATAGTTTTATTAATGGTGCTGAAGAACTAACTTATATTCGTCAAACCTTTCCTACTGCCATTGCGGTTGAAATGGAAGGAGCCGCCATTGCTCATGTATGTCATCAATTTGGTATCCCATTCGTTGTGGTACGCGCAATTTCTGATGTTGCTGATAAAGAATCTCATCTCTCTTTTGAGGAATTTCTGCCTGTCGCTGCTCGTCAATCAAGCCTAATGGTACAATCAATGCTAGCAAATTTAGCGAACTCAAACTAAAGAAGTTAATGATCTATCTACTATAATTGCTGGCTGCTAATATTAAAGCCCCTCTACTGAGGGTTGCTCGTTACCCTTAGTAAGGTTAAGCGATTAAATACTAAATGAAGAACCACAACCACAGGTGGTTTTCGCATTTGGATTTTTTATTACAAAGCGTGACCCTTCTAATCCTTCAATATAATCAATACAGCCACCAATCAGATATTGTAAACTCATAGGATCAACGATTAATTCCACACCTTGTTTTTCAATCGTTAAATCGCCCTCATTGACTTTATCATCAAAGGTGAAACCATATTGAAAACCACTACAGCCTCCACCATTAATATAGACGCGCAAACGCAAATTCGGATTTTCTTCATCCGCAATCAATTCGTTAACTTTATTTGCCGCAGCATCAGTAAACTGTATAGGCAGTGCAGTATCATTACTCATTTCTAACTCCAGGCCGACATGCCAATCAATAGACACAGGAAGCATAAATTCTTCCCTGGACAAGGGATAATTATCTAACAGCCAGCCAATTGATTCAAGATCCAGCATAAATTAACTGATTTAAAAAAATTGCCGCTGAATTTGCTACTTGGCTTACCACCAATACTGCTTTAAAATATGTGCAAAATTTCTGCTGCATAAATGTTTGGAGTCATTTAATGAGTCAATCTGAAACACTTTACACAAAAGCAAAACAATTTATTCCTGGTGGCGTTAATTCGCCCGTACGGGCATTTAATGGTGTCGGTGGCTATCCATTATTTATTCAGCGAGCTAACGGCGCTTATATTTATGATGTTGATGGAAAGGCTTACACTGATTATGTTGGTTCTTGGGGGCCCATGATTTTAGGTCATAACCACCCGGTAATTCGGCAAGCGGTAATTAAAGCGGCAGAAAATGGCCTAAGTTTTGGTGCACCGACCACGATTGAAGTAGAAATGGCAGAAATAATTAGCCAACTTATTCCATCCATCGAAATGGTTCGCATGGTAAATTCAGGTACAGAAGCGATCATGAGTGCCATACGACTTGCGCGCGGCTACACCGGGCGTGATAAAATTATCAAATTTGAAGGATGCTATCATGGGCATGCTGACTGCCTGCTGGTTAAAGCTGGCTCTGGCGCTTTAACCATTGGCCAACCTAACTCTCCTGGCGTTCCCGCCGATGTTGCCAAAAATACTCTTACCTGTACATTTAACGATTTGGATTCAGTACGCCGCACTTTTGAGCAATATCCGCAAGCAATCGCTGGTATTATTGTTGAACCGGTAGCCGGAAATATGAATTGTATTCTACCTGAAGCCGAATTCTTGCCTGGACTACGTAAATTATGCGATCAATTTGGCGCACTACTGATTATAGACGAAGTAATGACCGGCTTTCGGGTTGCTTTAGGAGGTGCGCAAGCGCATTATCAGGTTAAACCTGATTTAACCTGCTTAGGCAAAATAATTGGCGGTGGCATGCCGGTTGGTGCATTTGGTGGCCGCCGCCAAATTATGGAAAAACTAGCACCAATTGGGCCAATTTATCAAGCTGGGACACTATCCGGTAACCCATTAGCGATTGCAGCCGGCCTGGCTTGCTTGACTGAAGTTGCTAAACCCAACACTCATAAACATTTAACTGAGCTGACGACACAACTTGCTAACGGTTTACAAGAAAAAGCGCAACAAGCGGGTATTCCGTTCATTATTAATCATGTTGGTGGCATGTTTGGTATATTTTTTACTGCGGCACAAAAAGTTAACTGCTATCAGGATGTCATGCAATGTGATATTGAAAAATTTAAACAATTCTTCCATTTAATGTTAGCAGAAGGAATTTATTTAGCACCGTCTGCATTTGAGGCTGGCTTCATGTCAATTGCACATAGTGCCGCCGATATTGATTACACAGTTAAAGCAGCAGCAAATGCTTTTAATAAGATGCAACAGTCATTTTTAAAATCATAAAAAACCGGCGCCAATTTTTAGCTTAGCACCGGTTTACCAAATTTTGATTATTGACCAAACATCTCTTTCACCCAAGCAGGTGCATCATTACTATTTGCCTGCTGCTCATTTAAATTCAAGTTTGGCTTCAGTGATTGTACTCCTTGCTGACATAATGCTTGCGGATCCTCGGTCCAGACTGGCAGAACACGATAACCACCACCAGCACAGTTGAAACTGCCATCGTTATTCACTTGCATCTCCATAATTCCTTCTGGTAGGCGATTATCCAATGCCAATGGGGTCTGATTTTCTAAATAACGACGATAAAGATGCAAGGCACCGCTTGCACCAGTAAGATTAGTCGGACCATTATTATCTCTCCCAACCCAAGCGATTGTGACCTCCTTACCATCGATACCAGCAAACCAACTATCACGTAGATCATTAGTGGTTCCGGTCTTACCGGCTAAATGATATTTAGCAAACTTATTCATTAATGAACGTGATGTTCCGCGTTCAACCACTTGCTGCATGCCATAAAGGGTTAGATAAGCCGCTTGCGGAGATACTGCTCGCTCTGCTGATGGATAGCTTTGATAAAGTTCATTACCATCACCATCAATAACCGAGCGCAATGCCGATAATGACGCTCGATTCCCGCCACCACTGATGGTTTGAAACATTTGTGCTGTTTCCATTGGTGTTAAGTTCAACGCACCTAATAACATTGCCGGCACTTTTTCAATCACATCACTTGGCACACCAAGACGTACTAACACTCTACTAACCTGATCCAATCCAACACTTAAACCAATATTAACCGTAGGGATATTCAACGAACTGGCCAAGGCATCAATCAACATGACCTGCCCGCGAAAACGGCGATCATAATTTTTCGGCTCCCATATTTGGTTATCAAATTTGACAGTTATTGGCTCATCAGGTATCCAAGTATTTAAACGAAAACGATCAGGTTCACTTAATGCAGTGAGATAAGTCGATGGCTTAGCCAATGAACCAATTGAGCGACGAGCATTTAATGCCCGGTTAAAACCAGAGTATTGTGGTTGAGATCCGCCGACCATAGCGCGAATTTCACCATTAATACGATCAACTACTACTATTGCGCCTTCTAGATCAGGCAGTTTACGTGTTTTACGTAAATCTGCTATCCCCCGCTCCACTGCATTTTCAGCCGCCTGCTGCGAGACTGGATCTAGCGTGGTAAATATCTTAGAACCAGAAAGATTATTCACCCTATCGCCTAATTTTTCAGCCAATTCCTGCCGAACGAGCTGCATAAAGGCAGGTTGTGGGTTCAAAACATCACTTCTCGGCTTTACACCTAAGGGTCGAGCACTCAAGATACTATACATTTCATGATCGATAATTTCGCGTGTTTCTAACAGTTTCAAAACCAAATTGCGGCGTTCAAGTGCCAGCTTAGGATTACGCCATGGATTATATAGTGACGCTCCTTTCACCATACCGACTAATAACGCTTGTTGATCGATACTTAACTCATCGATTGGTCGACCGAAATAATAGAGACTAGCAAGTGGAAAACCACGAATTTGGTCATCCCCGCTTTGACCTAAATAAACCTCATTTAGGTAAAGCTCAAGGATACGTTCTTTGCTATAACGAGAATCCATTAAAATCGCCATATAAGCTTCATTAGCCTTACGTATTAGCGTTCTTTCATTACTTAAAAATAAGTTTTTAACTAGTTGTTGTGTTAGCGTACTGCCACCTTGAACGGTCTTACCAGCCATTAAATTAGCAATAACGGCGCGTCCAATAGAATAAATACTTACTCCATCATGTTCATAAAAATGGCGGTCTTCAGTTTCAAGTAATATTTTAACTAATGAATCAGGGAAATCTTCTCTGGGCAATACTAAACGTTGCTCATTATTAGCCGATTGCATCATAGTGATAAGTTTAGGATCAAGCCGGAAAAAGCCAAATGAACGGCCATTTTCCATATTGGTAATATTGGTGAGCCGAGTCCGTTCAAAACTTAATTTAGCTAAAATTTGTTCTTCTCTTTGATCAGGAAAGGTAAATGGCCGACGTAGCATCTCTATCCCGTTACCTTTTACAATATATTCACCTGGTAAAATAATTTTATTTACCTTCCGATATTGCATGCCATCTAATAATCGGATCATTTCTTCCTTACTGTAATTCATCCCCGGTTCAAGATTAATCATTCGACCATAAACAGCCGCAGGCAAATCCCAAACTTTTCCATCTAAGCGCTGACTAATTTTCTGATATAAATAGATACCATAGACACCAATTAACAATGCCAGAACTATGGCAATTTTGACAAACAACCAAAACCAACGCCATTTATCTTTAGGTGGCCGAGACTTATTGTCTTTATTTGCCATTAGTTCTTCTTCCTCGTTGTCATCAATATCTTCATACTCATAATCATAGCTGTCTAAACGGTTATTCTGATGAGATTTTGATTTTTTACTAATGGGCTTTTTCTTAGATCTCCGCCCAATAGGTTCATAATTATCATTGTTAAACATGGTATAAAATCAATCGTTATTTACTAATTCATTTATATTTTTATATTTGTCCAAGATCTTAAGCATAATTTACAGATATTTCTTTCATATATCTTATTAAAATAGCATTTTAATCATAATTAAAATAAGCAAAATAGTAGTTTTAAATCCTGATGATAATCGTTGTTACTACTACCTAATCAATAACACCATCAAGCCACTAATTTACATGAAAAAGCAACTATTATTACTTTTAGCGCCAAACATTGTAGCATCGCTTTTATCTTTCGCAGAATCTGTTACAACCGGAGTAAGCACCTATGTATCGGTTCCCACCATTAAAATCAGCCCAATTAATGAAACGTTATAAACGTTTTCTCTCTGATGTTATTACACCATCTGGTAAATTACTAACCATTCATTGTGCCAATACTGGTGCCATGACCGACTGTGCAATTCCGGGAGATACTGTTTGATACTCAACATCGAATAATGTTAAACGAAAATGTCCCCATAGCTGGGAGCTGACACAAACCCAAACTGGTGATTGGATTTGCGTTAATACTCTGCGGGCAAATGATCTGATTAGTCAATCAATAGCAGAAAATAAAATTCCAGAATTATCCGATTATAATAACATTAGCCGGGAAGTGAAATATGGTGTAGAAAATAGCTGAATCGATCTTTTACTGAAGAAAAAACAGCAGGCTAACTGCTACATCGAAGTAAAATCGGTCACTCTATGTAGAAAACAATATCGGCTACTTTCCTGATGCTCTTACAATAAGAGGCCAAAAACATCTAGGTGAACCATCATTGATAGCTGAAAGAAGCGAAAGAGCAGTTTTATTCTTTGCCGTACTTCATACTGGTATAAAAAAATGTCTGTTGCAACCCATATCGATTCTCATTATGCTGCGCTTTTATAGCAAGCAATAGATCTCGGTATTGAAATACTCTGCTATCAGATTAAAATTTCAGAAAAATAGTTATTATTGGATATAAAAAATACCATTTATTTAATAAACCAAGCTATTACATTATCTTAGGCGAAATTCGTTTTACATGCAAAAGGAAGATAACACGCGCATATCGCCCTGGTAGAGTAAAACGAATTGTAAGGACCATTGCCAAGTATAGAGCGTTCTGCTATTTATAGCGACCTTAGTTTTTCCCCTTAAGGGGGTCTTTTGAATATTGCGTGTGTAGGAGAAGCATTATGCAAGAAGGACAAAAACCTAAAACCTCGTCCTTAAGCATTCTCGCCATCGCTGGGGTAGAGCCCTACCAAGAAAAGCCAGGCGAAGAGTACATGAACGAAGCCCAATTGGAACATTTTAAGCGTATTCTCGAAGCATGGCGCAATCAACTCAGAGATGAAGTCGACCGCACTGTAACTCATATGCAGGATGAGGCCGCCAATTTCCCCGATCCCGTTGATAGAGCGGCACAGGAAGAAGAATTTAGTCTTGAGTTACGTAATCGCGATCGCGAACGTAAGTTGATTAAAAAAATCGAGAAAACACTAAAAAAAGTTGAAGATGAAGATTTTGGTTATTGCGAAAGTTGTGGTGTTGAAATTGGTATTCGCCGCTTAGAAGCTCGCCCAACAGCTGATTTATGTATTGATTGCAAAACATTAGCTGAACTACGTGAAAAACAGATGGCAGGTTAGCCAATAAATACACTAAAAATACGGTACACATAAGTGTACCGTATCCTTCAAAATCAATGAGTAATTTAAAAATTACTAAAGCTTTGCCCTATATTGGTCGCTTTGCGCCATCCCCAACCGGAGATCTCCACTTCGGATCGTTAGTTACTGCGCTGGGTAGCTACCTACAGGCCAGAAAAAATCAAGGACAATGGCATGTCAGGATCGATGACATTGATACCACTAGAGAAGTAGCCGGCGCTGCTGATTGTATTCTAAAAACTTTAGATCATTACGGCTTACATTGGGATGGTCAAATTATCTATCAATCACAGCGCCACGATATTTACCATGATACCTTAGTGCAACTAAAGAAGAGCCATGCCTGCTACTATTGTCGTTGTACACGTCAACGTATTAATACTCTTGGTGGTTATTACGACGCTCATTGCCGCAATCTTGGCTTATCTTGTGATGCGGCAGCTTTAAGAATAATCCACTCAAAACCGGTATATGGCTTTTATGATAAATTACAAGGTAATTATATAGCGCCCTCCTCTTTGGCCAAAGAGGACTTTATTATTGTTCGCAAAGATAATTTATTTGCCTATAATCTTGTCGTTGTGATTGACGACCATAACCAAGGTGTGACCGAAGTCGTTCGTGGTGCTGACCTGATCACTCCAACTTTTAGACAAATTTCTCTCTACCAATATCTGGCTTTTCCACTACCAAAATATTTACATCTACCCTTAGCACTAAATCGTTCACTTAATAAACTCTCTAAACAAAATCATACCCCACCACTCCCTATCAACGATCCAAGGCCTATTTTGATTGATGCATTAAATTTTTTATCACAAACCGCTATTATTAATTGGCAAGACCTTAGTACTGAACAAATACTCAGCCAAGCTGTACAAAATTGGCAATTAAATAATATTCAACCAGGCGGGCGAATTGTTACAAATTATGATTAATCAGCAATTTTTATCCTAGTTAGGCATTCTCAAAAAAAATCCTATAAGATATGATTAATTATTAGTATTTATTTTTTGACTAAAATCGCATTAGATATCGAGGTGTATTATTTTTACCCGGGTAGCCAAATTCTGTCGTAATTTATTGATACGAGAAGAAAAAAACAATCTAACCAAACAGAAATCTTATGATAGTTCTACGTCTAACAGTAAGTCCAAGACTACCGTAACAGCTTTACTAACAAAGAAATATCGGAGTAAAAAAATCATTAAAAGTGATCAATTAGCAGATAAACTTACCCCTGCTTCTGCTATAAATACTTCAATATCCATAATTCCACGAGATAAGCACCCTATCTCGCGAAAAGACATCAGTGATAATGCACTGAAGGTTCTTTATCGCCTAAATAATGCTGGCTATGAAGCATATCTGGTTGGTGGTAGCGTCAGAGATTTGCTATTAGGTAAAAAACCTAAGGACTTTGACGTTACCACCAATGCAACTCCAGAACAAATTCGCAAATTATTTCGTAATTGCCGGCTAGTCGGGCGCCGTTTCCGCTTAGCACATATTATGTTTGGTTATGAAATTATTGAAGTTGCCACTTTTCGTGGTTCTCACGAACAAACCAATACGAATAACAAGGATCAGGCTCATCAAGCACAAAGTGGTATGTTACTGAGAGACAATATTTTCGGTACCATTGAAGACGATGCCATTCGACGTGACTTTACCATCAATAGCCTATATTACAGAATCAACGATTTTTCCCTACGTGATTACGTCGGTGGATTTGAGGATCTAAAAAATGGCATTATTCGTTTAATTGGTGATCCAAAAATCCGTTATCGAGAAGATCCTGTTAGGATGCTGCGTGCTATACGATTTGCTTGCAAACTGAATATGCAAATTGATGCTAATACTGCCAAGTTTATTCCACAACTGGCATTTTTATTAAAAGACATTCCATCAGCACGACTCTTTGAAGAGTCGCTTAAACTATTACAGACTGGTCAAGGTTATCAGACCTATCAACAATTAAAGCGTTATAATCTTTTTCAATCTTTATTTCCGCTAGTCGAACGACACTTTACCAGCAATGATGATTCGCCGATGGAACTTATAATTAATCAAGTGCTGCAAGATACGGATTATCGAATAAAAAATAATAAACGGGTTAATCCTGCATTCTTATTTGTAACCATGTTATGGTATCCACTGGTAGAGCATGCAGAAAGACTTTCACAAGAAAGTGGTTTACCCTATTACGAAGCTTTCGCTATCGCAATGAATGATATCCTCGATGAACAATGCCGTTCTATCGCTATCCCTAAACGACTTACCTCTACAATGCGTGATATCTGGCAACTGCAATTGAGACTACCACGGCGGCAAAGGAAAAAAGCAGAAAAGTTACTTGAACATCCAAAATTTCGTGCTGCGTTTGATCTTCTTGAGCTACGCGTCAACGTAGAACAGCGACGAGAATTAGTAGAATTGACGCATTGGTGGACTGAGTTTCAACAAGCAAATAATACCCTACAGCATGAAATGATCTCAGAGCTTGGTAATATACCACCCCATCGTCGTAGCGGGACGCGTCGCCGCAATCATAGCCACCGTAAACAGTTAAAAAAACAACAGAGTTAATAAAGATGGATCGTGTTTATATCGCTATTGGCAGCAATCTAAATGACCCTTTACAACAAGTACAAAGTGCCATTAAGGCATTGTATCAACTACCTAATACCAATCCAGTTGCTGTTTCTTCTTTTTACCGCTCTAAACCTATGGGGCCACAAGATCAACCTGACTATCTCAATGCAGTTATCGCTTTAGATACTGAGTTATTACCTGAAATCCTACTTAAACATACCCAATCTATTGAGTTAAAGCATGGCAGAACACGTAAAGCCGATCGCTGGGGAGCGAGGATGCTCGATTTAGACATTATGTTATACGGCCAGCAAATTATTCAAACAGCTAATTTAACTATTCCTCATTATGGCCTTAAAGAACGGGAATTTATGCTTTATCCATTAGCAGAAATTGCACCTAAGCTACATTTCCCAGACGGCGAATTACTCAGTGAGCGATTGCTGCTAATTGCAAAAAATGGACTGACCTTGTGGTAAGTTAGCCGATCATTTAATTCACTATAAAGCAATCGCCACTTAAAATGTGTACTAACAGCAAACAAAGCTAGTTATTGCCGTGAACAAAACTAAGGCAATGATTAAACCGCTAGCACACCCTCGCCATACACAAAATGTTAGTTATTACCCCAATACCGCCAAACAATATTGTCTAACTTTAGCGCAAACAAATGACAGACAATATTTATCCGGCTTTGTCATACTCATTTTGCATAATAAATAGATAACCAGGAATAACTTTAAAAAAGAGAAAGTCAGGAGCTAGCTATGCTAATTGTTGAAACAATCCCAATCCTTCGTCGTGAAATTCGTCGCTGGCAACAGCAAGGGAAGCGTATTGCTTACGTCGCTACCAAGGGAAAACTGCATGAAGGCCACTCAGCGCTGATAAAAGCCGCTGAACAAACCGCAGAGCAACTTTGCAAGAAGACTGCGAAAAACTAAAATCTTTCAAAGTTGATATTATTTTTTCTCCCTCGCTGTCAACCATTTATCCTAATGATCAGACTAAACAAACCTATGTAGAAGTACCTGAGTTAACAAATATTCTCGAAGGTGCTAACCCACAAGGTCATTTTAGACATGTTGCTACGCTAACAACTAAATTTTTAATTTAATTCAACCTGATATTGCATTATTTGGTGAAAAAGATTTTCAACAATTGCAAGAGTTATTCACCAAATGGTGTCAGATTTAGCATTTGATATTACAATTATCTCAGTATCTACTGTGCGTGATCAAAATGGTTTAGCATTAAGTACACGCAACACATTACTTACCCGTGAACAACCACAAATTGCACCTAAACTCTATCAAGTGATGATCAACATTAGTAAACAGTTAGTTAGCGGTGAACGTAATATTAAAGCCATCTTAAATATTGGCAAACAACAATTACATGAAGCCGGCTTTACGTCACAATCCTTATTTATTTGTTATGCAAATACCCTACAACCATTAACTAATCACAGCAAAAAAGCTGTGATCCTAATACTACTGCTATTAGGGCAAACATGTTTGATTGATAATTTACAAGTTACTCTGTCAGCAAACTAAATTTTATGTATATAAATTGTAAGGTTAGGGAAATCATGCTACGAACAATGTTACAAGGTAAATTGAATCAAGTTAAAGTAACACAATAATGAAGACTGTTGTGCTATCGACCACAATTTTATGGATGCAGCCGGCATATTTAGAGTATGAAGCCATTGATATTTATGACGTTGAAGATGGTGAGCGTTTCTCAACCTATCCATTGCCGCAAAACGTGGTTCAAAAATTATTTCAGTTAATGGTGCTGCCGCCCGGCACGTCGCCGTTGATGATCGTTTAATCATCTGCTCATATGTTCAGATTGAAGACGAAAATAGCCATAGTCATAAACATAATGTCGCCTATTTTGACGAGAATAATAAAATGTGTAGCTTAGCAAATACCATTCCGATACAGGTCGCATAAAACTCACTAGCTAAAAAATAGCGCAAGTGCTTGTCTATATTTGCATCGCGCTCTAAGCATCAAGTTCTTAACCCTTGTCCTTTCTCAATTAAGTACCAAGTTATGGCATATAAAATAACAATGAAAATTACTAATATCGATAAGGTAATAGATAATGTAACATCACTAATGCCTAGAAATCCATAACGTAGCCCACTGATCATATAGACAATCGGATTAAACTTAGATACCATTTGCCAAAATTCAGGCAAAAGAGACAAAGAATAAAAAACGCCACCTAAATAAGTTAATGGTGTTAACACAAAGGTAGGAATAATACTTATATCATCAAATGTTTTAGCAAATATGGCATTAACTAACCCAGCTAACGAAAACAAAATTGCTGTCATTAATATGGTAATAATGACCACCGACCATGAATAGATGTGTAATGGTACAAAAAATAGCGAAACAATAGTGACCAAAATAGCAACCAATACCCCTCTAGCCACTCCGCCGCCAACAAATCCAATTATCACAATATGGGTGGGAACTGGCGCAACCAACAATTCTTCAATACTTTTTTGAAATTTTGCTCCAAAGAAAGAGGAGCAAACATTAGCATAAGCGTTAGTAACCACTGACATCATAATCAAGCCAGGAACAATAAACTGCATGTAATTCACACCATCCATATTGCCAATTCTGGCACCAATTAAACTACCAAAAATAATAAAATAGAGCGACATGGTGATGACAGGAGGTAATAAAGTTTGTACCCAAATTCGTGCAAAACGGGTTATTTCTTTGAGCCAGATGGTTTTCATCGCCACCCAGTAGAGCTGAATCATCAATTTTCCCCTCGCTTTATAGATAGTGGATTCTGTTTATTCATTAAGCCAACAAATAATTCCTCCAAACGATTTACCTTATTACGCATGCTGGTTATCTGTACACCCTGCACAGATAATTGGCTAAACAAACCATGCAGCCCCTGATCTCGAAGTACATCGACTTCTAGGGTTGAAGTATCCACTAGCCTGGATTTATAACCCTCTAATCTAGGAATCACACTCTTCGGCGCCAAATCAAAAACAAACGTTTCTGACTCCAACTGATTAAGTAGTTTTTTCATACTGGTATTCTCAATCAATTTACCATACTGAATAACGCCAATATTACGACATAACATTTCCGCTTCTTCCAGATAATGCGTCGTTAAAATAATAGTTGTGCCTTGCGCGTTTAAGGTTTTCAAAAAACTCCACATTGAGCGGCGTAGTTCAATATCGACACCTGCGGTTGGTTCGTCCAAAATTAACAACTTTGGTTGATGCATCAACGCACGAGCAATCATTAAACGACGTTTCATACCACCTGACAGATCTCGCGCCGGCTCATCACGTTTGTTCCACAAAGCCAGTTGTGAAAGATATATTTCTGCTCTGGACAACGCTATCGAACGTGGGACGCCATAGTAACCCGCTTGATTCAACACTATCTGTAATACCGTTTCAAACGGATTAAAATTGAATTCTTGTGGGACTAACCCCAATTGACGTTTTACATTAACCATATCTTTATCAAGATCGTAACCAAACACTCTCACTTTACCATTAGTTTTATTGACTAATGAACTGATAATACCAATTGTCGTTGATTTACCTGCCCCATTAGGCCCTAATAAGGCATAGAAATCACCAACCTCAACCTGTAAATCAATTCCGGTTAATGCTTTTACACCACCAGGATAGGTTTTGGTAAGCTGGAGCAGCTCTAAAGCATAAGCCATAAAAAACCTTTCTTATCTATTTTTATTTCATGCATAATAAATCACACCATTAGCAATCTTTTTTCAATGAAACTATAACTAACAGCTAGCAAATATTAAAAAATAAATTTATGTTGTATATGATTATTATTGCAGTTAAACATAACTAATCCACGTGAATTATGATGAAAAAAATTAAACAGCTGTTTGACAACAATCAACAGTGGTCAGAATCGGTAACCAAAGAAAATCCCTCTTTTTTTAAAGAATTATCAAAATTTCAAAACCCACACTTCCTGTGGATAGGCTGTTCTGATAGCCGCGTTCCAGCCGAAAAATTAATCAAAGCAGCGCCAGGTGATCTATTTGTCCATCGAAATGTAGCTAATTTAGTGATCCATACTGATCTAAATTGCCTTTCTGTCATTCAATATGCTGTAGACGTATTAAAAGTTGAACACATTATTATTTGTGGTCACTATGGTTGCGGTGGTATAGAAGCCACAATTGATAATATTGAAAGAGGACTAATTAATAACTGGCTACTACATGTACGCGACATCTGGTTTAAACATAGCTTAATCTTAGGGGAACTGGCTCCTCAAGAACGGGTAAATCGCTTATGCGAGCTCAATGTCATTGAGCAAGTTTATAATCTTGGTCATTCTACAATAATACAATCTGCCTGGCAGCGCAGCCAAAACGTCATAATTCATGGCTGGGTATATGGTATACAGAATGGCAGACTCAATGATCTTGATGTTACCGCTAATAGTTGTGAACAACTTGAAATCACATATCGACAAGCTATCGCTAAATTAAGCCAGCAAAAATAAGCCCAGTAAAAAATCGAACTATAGTTCGATTTTTCATTCAACAAATAACATTACCGCTTAATCGTCTAGTAAAATAACATGTCCTATATAGGGTAAATGTCGATATTGCTGTGCATAGTCGATACCATAACCAACAACAAACTCGTCTTGAATAGGATAACCTATCCACTCAACAGAAACTTCTACTTCACGTCGGGAAGGTTTGTCTAATAGCGTACAAATAGCGATAGACTTAGGGCCACGTAATGCTAGAATTTCCCGGACTTTTTTCAGTGTATTACCAGAATCAATAATATCTTCCACAATCAGCACATGCTTGCCACGAATATCCTCATCCAGATCCTTAATAATTTTCACATCACGGCTTGAAGTCATGCCATTGCCATAACTGGATACTGTCATAAAATCAACTTCATGAGGAATATCAATTTTACGACATAAATCCGCCATAAAAATAAAAGAACCTTTCAAAAGACCAGCTAACACCAACTCATCTTTTAGCGATTTATAATGTTCAACAATCTCTTTTGCCATCTCATCAACACGTCGTTTAACATCCCCTTCTGAGATCATGACTTCTACAATTTGTTTCATAACTTTAGGTCTTCACACAAATAAAGAGCATAGATTCTAACATAAGGGCAATACAATAAAAGACGCGATAAAATGCCCTCATTCAATATTGATTAACTACATAAATTAAAGCTAATAATCTTAGCTGACAGAGAAACTGAGCATCATTCCTGTATCTTCATGCTCTAACAAATGGCAATGCGCCATATAGCGATTAGCGATGCGCTTACGTTGCAATATGATCAAACTTTACCAACACCTCACTGATATCGCCATCAACCCGGACGGTATCTTTCCAACCTTGGCGATGAATAGTCACTGGTTGGCCATTTTCGGTAAGGATCCTAAACTGAGCTCCATGAATATGAAAAGAATGTAACATCATGTCACCGCGACCTGATATGATCCAGTGTTTATATTGTCCTTTAACAATTAAATGCCAATTCAGTCATTGAAAAAGTCGGCCATTAATACTATTAGCACGTTGCAAATCAAATGGTTGATTCCGGAAGCAATTTCAATCATATTAGCTGCATGCTTACGTGTTTATGGCAAATCACAACCAGCAATGTGGGTAACATTTTATTGCTAATATATCCCCATTATCGGCAATATGATCGTTTTATATGGTTTCTTTGGCTTGCCACAATATAGCCTAACAGGCGTTGCCTGGTCTACGATCATCGGCCGGATAGTTGCTATCGTCTTACTTTTCTGTTCCCACTGGTCGAAAAGTATGTTAAATAAAATATTACATATCGGACTCCCATCCGCAGGAGAAAATTTAGTTTGGATTTTACACTATATGGTTGCTTCTACTTTCATCGGCTTAATGGGAGAAACCTCTCTTGCAGCTCAAACCCTCTATTTCTAGCTTTCACTATTTATAATGCTGTTTGGTATATCTTTAGCATTGGTAATGAAATCATGGTTGGTCATTTAGTCGGTGCTAAGCGCTTTGAAGATGCCTACCAAAGAGGATTGAAAAGCTTAAAATGGGGATTTTTTATTATCATTAGGATTGTATTTTGCTTCTGGTTATTTTGTATCCCGTTATTAGATACAATTACCGAAGATCAGAATATTATTACTTCCTCTTTTTCTTACTCTCGATTTTTCTAGAGCCAGACAGAACACTGAATATTGTTATGGTGAATGTCTTACGTGTTGCTGGCGATGTCCGTTTTCCCTTCTATAGCACGCTTATTTCTACGTGGGGTATTGCGCTTCCAATTAGCTATTTTTTAGGCTTTAAAATGGAAATGGGATTACTAGGGATCTGGCTAGGTTTTCTATGTGATGAATGGCTACAAGGTTTAACCAATACCTGGCGTTGGTATTCTAAACGTTGGCAAGCCAAGCGGCTCGATATCTAATATCATTAATACCTTCGTTGTCTTTAAGCTACAAAGATAGCAAAAAATAACGCATCAACTAATGTTTGTTGCTAACAATGCAAATTGTTACCGAATTTGCTCTTCAGGTAAATGTAAACCAATAAAAACCATTACCCCTTGACGTACTTCGCCATGTTGCCACTCACGATCCCAATCTGCACTATATAGACGCTGGACTCCTTAAAATATTAATCGGCGAGATTGATGTTTAATCGCTAACACTCCTTTATATCGCAAGAAATTATCAGCATAACACAATAATAACACCTCCATCATTTTTGACAACTCCGTTAGATCAACAGCTTGATCAAGATAGACCACGATCGATTGAATAGCATTCTGTGTGCTAGATATAAAACGAAAAGTTGGCTTTGAAATGGTTAGTTGATCACTAAGCATAAATCCATTTATATTAAATAATTGCTGTATAGCTATATCACCATGAGTGACTTCATAAATAGGGGCTCAGGCATTAATACGCTGCAAACGCGCTATCTCAATGCTGCATGATTCGCTTGAACATCAGTCTTAGTTAGCAAAATACAATCTGCGTAACCGATTTGAACTTGGGCAATAACAAATTGATTAAGCTGTTCTTCGGCGTGCACCGCATCCACCAGTGCAATAATGCCATCTAAAAAGAAACACTGACAAAATACTTGATGAGAAAAGAAAGTTTGCATAATAGGGCTAGGATCAGTCATGCCGGTACCTTCAATAATAAGGTGATCAAAAACTAATTGCTTGTTATCAAAACCAGCAAGCAAATCTAATAACGTATTTTCCAATTCGTTCGAGCGATTGCAACAAATACAACCATTACTTAACGTTGTTATCTGGCTAGCATTGTCACCGATTAGTTGATTATCAATTGGCTCTGCCCCCAATTCATTTTCAATAACTGCAATTTTATAGCCATGTTCAACATTGAGAATATGACGCAGCAATATAGTTTTCCCTGCCTCCAGAAAGCCCGTTAATATTGTTACTGATATTGGTGTCATGATAAGCCCCAGTCCAGTTATCCCATCCTAAATAATCGTTAGCAACAGCGAAAACCCCCTTTGTCACTACTACCATACCGCGCTTGTTGATATTTGCGAAAAAATTCTTCATAGGTCATGATCGGCTGTTGCGGATGATTATTACGCATATGCTGAACATCTGAACATAATTATCATAATCGGGGATGCCGATTGGCATAAGTGCCACCTGCCCTAAATATTTGCCAGCTTGTCCAAGATTATTAAAAATATATTATGCCTTCCCCCCCCCCCCCCCCCCACACACACAGAGTTATAATATATTAGGAGGGGAGTAATAGATTTAACTTTAATTAATGTATGGATGAAACTTTAATATCACTTTCAGCGACCGAAACATCAGCTGTTTTACCATCTGTACGTTTAGGGGTTATCCATGCTTTTTATAGCGGTTTTAAATCCATAAAAAATAATGCCATACACCACTAACAAGAATAAAATACTTAATCCTGCATTAGTATAATTATTAATCACAATATGATACATATCAGACAATTGTTGAGCCGTTGCTTCAGCATTAGCTGCTGCTACCTTTGCTTGGTATAAATGAACCAAATACATAAACCCTTCCAACTGAGGATCACGGCTAAATAATTTCAAACCTAATGCCCAGGTAGTACATATTAATAACCATATAGCCGGAACAACCGTTACCCAAATATATTTAGTCCGTTTCATTGTAATTAAAATAACGCTACTTAATACTGAAGCAACTGCCGCTAACATCTGATTGGAAATACCGAATAATGGCCATAAACTTTTAACTACCCCTGTAAACAATGAATCTGTCTTTTTTAACATAGGGATAAAATTAGCCAAATAAGGCAATTGAACCTGGTACCACCCCCATCTCTTTTTTACAATTTTCCCTAAAGAAATACCATTACGGCGTGATTAAATAAACAACACCATAAAATCCTGCACAACACCCGCTAATAACCAAAGTGTGCCTGGTAAATAACCAACCTGTGCCGCCAATACCGGGCCTACTAATGGGCCAGCCCCCGCAATTGCCGCAAAGTGATGACCAAATAAAACATTGCGATTAGTTGGTGCATAATTTAATCCATCATTATTAATGACTGCTGGTGTTGAACAAGTTGGATCAAGCTGCAATACTTTTTTAGCAATATATAAACTGTAATAACGATATGAAATTAAATAAACGGCAATCGAAGCAACAATGATCCATAAAGCACTAATATGCTCTCCACGTCTAAGTGCAACTACAGCTAAACAAATAGCGCCAATAATCCCTAAGATTATCCAAGGGATATGCTTTAATATATTATTCTTATTCATTCTTTCAAACCCTCTCTAGATCAATAAATATGTCAAATGGCAATAATTTCTATTTACTATTTTCAGCATTTTTTTCATAGTGATTAAAACTATCTTTTGCCATATTGAATATAATAAAATGGAAGAGGTAGTAGTTGATTTTGTTTTAAGTAAACGGTTAAATAAATCCAATGAGATGCTAAAAATAAAAAAAAGAAAATTTTTTTGTGACAATGCTAACAACATAGTTGTTAACTATTACCATATTACACGTTACTTTCAAGTTAAAAATGTTATGATTATAAAATGATAAATATTATTAGATTAATAAAAATAAAATATTGCTGTTTAATAAAAGTGGAGTTAATATTATAATTAACTTAATAAACAATGTAGCAAAACGATAGGAAATTAAACAATCATTATGTCTGATAGATATCTTAATATCCTTAATAAGAAAATTGTTTTACTTATAATCAATAGTAAATGTTGCTATCGCATTAACCGTTCCGACAGAAATTTTATTATCAGTTTGATAGAATTTAGCACTGTAAGTTAATTGTTTTAAAAAATCCATATCGAATTTTTTATTAAATATTATAGGCTTATTGTTAGCAAAAATTTGAATACCAACCCCGCTCGCTGACGAAATTTTATCCGCTTGTATAACGCCATTTGAATCTCCACCTTGCCAGGTAATATATGCCTGATTAACTCCTTTACATTTTACGTTAATATTAAAAGTGCGCTCACCGACGGTAGTACCTCTCCCTTTAAAATCACTCTTAAATATTGTTCCCATCTGAACATTCAATTTTGGCATTGTTACTTTACATGACTGTTCCTTAATTTTAAATCTAGGGATATTATAAGTGAATAATGTTTCTCCGGTCTCTCGTTCCCCATTTCGATGAGCAAGGGTTATTTTTATAGGATTCACTTCTCCGGCTTGAAAAGCAGAATAAATAATTATATTAAAATGGCCAATAAATATCCTTTTATTACCATTACCAATTCTCCTAAAACTATTCAATTTCATTTTTTTCGGGCTATCGCCCTTTCGAACAAGATTCCAGCGCAATTTAACGCCCTTAAGATTTGTATCAAAATAATATCTGCCGGTAACTTTCACTCCATCAATAGATTTAACATAAATATATTGATTACCTTTTATCTGGCAATTGACCTTAATTTCATTACTAATTTTTCTTATTCTATAAGGGAAATGTGTATTATCATGATGAATTGATATTTCATCAAATATAATATTTTCTACTGTCTTATCAGCTGAACATTTTCCTGCAATAGCTAACGAAGTATAACTCTGTATTAAAATAAAAATCATCAATAAAAATATTTTAACTTTAAATGACATATAATTCCTATCTATTTTTATATTCAAAATTTGTTAATCTATATAACAATCAGCATCTATTTCTAAAATATCTGTTTTTCTTGATAAGTTAGAAAGATCTATATTAGCGTAACACTGTTCCTTTTTATTTTTTCCCCATTGAACTTTTATTTTTGCCACATCAGGTACTGCATTTAAATATAATTCACCATCATCACCGACAATTCCGTGACTATCACCATCAATTAAACTAGCTATAGCACCAAAAGGAACTGGTTTATTATTTTGATATAATTTGACTAATGTGCGATTGCCACGACGCACGTGAAAATTAGCTATCGCTACAGCCCCCCTGGTTGGTACCACTTTCTGTACCGGATTATCAATATCCACTCCATTTGCTAATGATTCAGTATCTAGCGTAATATAGTTATAATTATAAGGTTCACTATAGGGGATGACGGCATAGCCACGAGCATCTGTTTTAACAACACGATGATTTAATATTTTTGTTTCCACCACATCATCAACTTTAACTAATATAACCGTTTCACCTAATGGTTGAGAAAAAACAATACCATTACGATGCGCAATTACACCGCCAGAAAGGCCATAATTAAAGGAGTGCTCATTATTGTTATAATTATATCCTACATTCATACGGGCTAAACTATTAGTATAATTTAAAGCAACACCACCACCTAATTCTTTTAAACTGCTATAGTTGTTATCAAGCCGAATGTTATATAATAATTCATTATTATCTAATAGACTGCCATTGACGGCTAATTGCTGTCCATTTAACGAATTGTTATTAATATTGTAAGTTATCCAACCACTAGGTAACCATTTACTGAATGGGACAGAAACATTAAATGAAATTTGTTTATCTTTATTTTCAGTTGATTCATCATTATTATTAAAAAATAAATTTAATCCATAGGTAATATCAGCAATATTAATATTATAACCAGCAGATAACGAATGAGTGGTTCCTTTTTTTCCACGATAATTTTGCCAATATGCAGAAAAATAAATGTTACCAAAGTCTTGCATATTTTGATTGAGGGTAAATTGAAACTGGCTAAGCTTATTTTGCTCATCGGCAGCATCTTTTTTTATTAAAGCTCTGTTTACCTCAGGAAATGAATAATATTCAGGGCTAGTATAAAAATTTCCAGAAAAATCAAATGACATGCCTATTTCATCAATACTTTTCTCATATTGAATTTTATAAGACTGCCCTTTTTTATGTTTATGATTCGGCAATTGAGCATCAGCGAATACTGTATTTAAAAAAATAGCCCCAAAATCATCTAAACCAAAACCCGCACCAAGCGAAAGAGATAAATAATTCTCTGCCGCTTGTATGCCAGATAATAAACTTAATCGATTAGAAACCCCATATATACATGCTAATTCGCTAAAATAGGGGTTATAAAAATTTGTTTTCGAACTGGAATAACGTCCGACGGTAAACTGATACTTTAATTTACCTTCTCGTTGCATTATTGGCACTGAAGAAAATGGTTGGATAAATTTTGTCTGTTTGCCATTATCTTCAGTGATAGTAACATGCAAATTACCTGTACCATATATTGCATAAAGATCGCTGATCACAAAAGGTCCCGGCGGAACATAATTTTCATAAATGATATAATTATTTTGCCGTACCGTAACTCGTGCATTTGTTTGTGCTATTCCTCTAATAACCGGCGCAAAATCACGTTGACTACTTGGTAACATTAAATCATCGGAGATAATTGATGCACCAATAAATTTTATACTTTCAAAAACATCATTACTGGTAAATGTTTCCCCTAAAACTATTTGGCTTTTTAATTTATGGATATCTCGTTGAATAAAATTATTAATCGATGATAAATTATTTTTCTTTTTTTGTGATTCATAGTCATAAACTAATTGATTCCGAATGCGCCAAGCGCCTATATTAATTCCATTGTGTAAATTTAAATAATAATTTTGACTATTTTGGTCGCGATTATGATTTTGTGAACCACTAAGATCATAACTCATTAAAAATGCCGTCTCTCCCTGTTGCCATAAATCTGTTGAAACTGTATCCCTGGCTTGACTATCCATAACCGCTTGCGGAATATTAATTTCAAGACTTTGTTGATGAAAATCGAATGATATTGTGGAATAGGGAATGTAATCCTCAATACTAGACAAAATATGTTCAGCTGGCAGATTCATCAATTCAGGAGAAGCAGCAATTTTAACCCCCCAATGTCTTAAATCAGCAACAGTTAACTCAGCAAACAATTTCCCATTCTTTTGAACAAACTTAATATCCCTGTTCTCTTTTTCTGTGCCGTTAAGAAAAACAGTGACTCTATATGTTCCAGGTAACTGTCCACCAGGGAAAGAAAATGAACTCAAGTCAATAACAGCCTGCTCAGAATTGCTTATTTCTAATGCTGATAACGGAAAATAATCTTGCGCAATAATTTCAGATAAGAATATTAGGTAATATAGTGTGATAAGAAAAAATATAGATGAGCGTGACAGTTTTTTTTCTAGTTGGTTATTAAAAAAAATCACATTAAAAACCTTCCATTTCATCTAAAGTAGATTTTTTTTCATCTCTGTACTAATACCACCATAACTATTTATGCTATTCCAACTAATTAAATCAGATGATTTAGCCGGAATATGGAAATAAGAGATTCCTTGTGGTGCAATCATTTCTGCATCATTTAAATTAACTATTTGATTACCCATTTTAAGTTGGTTAATAGTCACATAATAATTAGTCGGGTTTTTAACCTCTAATTGTTTACCAACTCGGCGAAATGTTAATAATTTATAACTCTCTTCTGCATCACCTTGAATATCTTTTGGTCGATAGAATAATTTTATTCGCGTTTTTACCGTAATAAATAAAACATTTCGCATATTATCCTGCGCGGAAGGGATCGCTTTTACATTGAGATAAAAGACAGATTCTCTATCCAAAGGCAAGTCACCACCCGTCCGTATAATTCGCAAAATATTTTCTCTGCCTGCGTCTAAACGAAATAATGGGGGCGTAACAATAAATGGTGCTTTTTTTCCATCTGCATCAGTACTGATAAAAGATTGAATTAAATAAGGCCTGTTCTCATCATTATTTGTTACCAGAATTGAAGCTTCCTTTTTATTTCCATCGTAAATAACGCGTGTTCCGCTAATCATTACATTTGTATAAGCGTTAAATATAAAAAATAATAGTATATAAGGTGTGGAAAACTTTATTATTCTATTTTTCATTATTAATACACGAATATTAGCCATAAGTATAAAGAATTCTTTCTCTTTCTATGACTGAAAAGATAACTAGAAATTTAATTATCGATTTTTATTTATAAGAGACTTCAAAACTTACCGAAGCATTTGCTTTACCAGCTTTAGCTTTCTGACCATTAGATACATATGCCGCTTTTAAAGGAATGATTAAAGAATTACTAGTATCCCTAGGTGTTGCGAGATTGGGCTGATAATATGCCTTTCTAATATCTAATAAATCACCTGCAGAATTATAAAGACCAACACCAATACCTTCAGCACCTGAACCTTCTAACTTGATTAATTTAGTATTATGGTTATCAGGATTTGCTTTAAGTATTATTTTGGGGAAGATATTATAACCGTCATAGTGAGGACAACCTGTTAGCCTAATTTCTAATGGCTCCTCACTGCCGGCAACTTTTTGACCTGAAGTTCTAGGTACCTTATCTTTCATATAAACACCCATATCTATAACTAGAGAATTGGATGAATTGGATAAATTAGCGGATAAGGTTAAATTACATGGAGTATCTATAACTGCACCAATAAATTTCACTGTTCCAGTAGTGGCAGAGAAAGCTACATTACTCAATAAAATTAGCCATATGCCAATAAAATAGCAGGCAAGAGTATTTTTCATTGTATATATTCCTAATAAAAAATAATATATTTCTTCCTAATAAAAAATAATATATTTCTTCCTAATAAAAAATAATATATTTCAAACACATAATGAAATATTTAAACAACTCGATGGTATACTCAAAACGCATTAATTTGTAATAAAATAAAAAGCTGGAATTGTAATTTATGATATGCGAAAGCTAATATCTAGGTAAGCCAGTATAAAATATACTGAAGGTAAAAATGCTCAATTCTGAGTAATAAAAATATATCTAAAAATTCACCATCAATTGATTAACCCATTTTAAAAATGTATCTTATGATGTTGATTAAGATTCATCCCTATAAGTAATATATTACCTAAAAATAATCAAATTGCAACCAAAAAAAGACATAATTTAACATATATTTTACTATTGTCAGCAAATACATTTCTTAATATAAAGCTAGATACTATAAAAACCCTTATTTTAGGAATATCCTTATTGTAATTCCAATAAATGATAAACTACCAGCAATAACTTATTAATATTTTCATATCACAAAAGTTAAAATGAAATACTGCTGCAAAAACCCAATTATAATTATTGAACACTAATTTAATCCTATAGTTACTTATACCAATAGCTACAGTTTATAAATTATTAATAGCAAAATATTTTAAATTTTTAATAAAGTTACTTTGATATTAAAACCTTCATTGTGTTCTACACGATATAGCAGAAAAATTAGTTACTCATTATCAATCCCTTATACTTGCTAAATAATTTTAAAAATTATTCACTAATATTCATCAGCAATGTTAGTAAAAGTTACTAGCATTCAGCGCAAAAAAATATAAATAATTATATTTTAACTAAATATATATTAGCGATTAGCATTTATAAACATATAAATTCTAATGAACTTGGCCAATAAAATGACCTGCAACTCACAGCTTACTAAAAGAAAGTTACTTCACCTCATCATGCTCACGATCACTATGGACAAGATAAATAAGCACCAACAAAATAGTATGTATAAACCTAGAACACTTCTGTCCCGCCAGTCCATTCAGACATCCACATGCCAAACCATTCACGGCCTAATGACATATATACAACTTGCCAGGTCAAAAAACCTAATATTAAACCAGCTATGGCAATTTTTTTCTTTCTATTAAAATTAGCAGCTGTATTTTTCAAGTTAGCCAATAGCCTAATACCATACCGCCAATCCAGCAAAGTATTGCCGTTAATGTTTGCAACATAATGATAATTATATAACTAACTGATGAGCAGTTGGAGACTCAATCGTACGGTACTTAATCGTGGCCTCAGGAAAAATAGTGTCCATAATAAGAATATGACGAATAGAGGCAAAATTGGTGTCATAATCAGAAATATCTCTAAAAGCCACTAATCAAGCATATAATGCCACCGCACATACAGCCAACGCTTTAGATAAACGAATAATCATGATTTATTGTCCTTAGAAATACAATAAGATAATCTTCGATACAAGATGCAGGCTCAAAAGCAATAATGTTCATTGCCTAGAATAATTAACCAAACAATGAACAGATTAATTTTAACACAAAAATTTAAAATAGGACAAAATTCAAAAAAAAGACACTAATCTGGTTAATAAGCACTGCCAGGTGATAGCAATAAAAACTATCTCAGCTTGGCAATTTGATTAAATTAGTGGATATATCTGGTAGCCCATAGATCATATTCACCCGCATGTTCTACTAGCGCCTGAATAATATCACCAGGTTTAACATCAAATTCGCCATTAAGATAAACAACACCATCAATTTCAGGCGCATTAGTAGCCATACTACGGCCAACTGCCCCTTCATTATCCAGATCTTAGAGCCAACTTTCTCCTGCAATCGTTGCTTAGAAATTTGCTGCTGCAACTGCATAAAACGGTAGTAACGTATCTCTTTTATTTCTTCCGGAACTTGATCAGGTAACGTGTTAGCCTGCGCTCCATCAACGGGACTATATTTAAAACAACCAACCCGATCTAAACGAGCCTGTTGTAGAAAATCAAGTAATAGTTCGAAATCCGCTTCAGTTTCACCTGGAAAACCGACAATAAATGTAGAACGCAAGGTTAATGTTGGGCAAATTTCACGCCAACGGCAAATACGCTCCAATGTTTTCTCCACTGCTCCCGGCCGTTTCATTCGTTTTAAAACTGTTGGACTGGAATGCTGGAGAGGAATCTAAGTAAGGTAAAATTTTACCCTGTACCATTAGTGGGATCACCTCATCGACATGAGGATATGGATAAACATAGTGCAATCGGATCCAAATTCCTAAAGCCGCCAGCTGCTCACATAAGCTAACCATACTGGTTTTAACTGGCTGACCTTCCCAAAACCCTACCCGATGTCTAGTATCCACACCATAAGCTGAAGTATCCTGTGAGATAATAAGTAACTCTTTCACACCAGCAGCAACTAAACGCTTGGCTTCACTCAATACTTCTCCAATAGGACGACTATCCAAGTCACCTCGCATAGAGGGAATAATGCAAAATGTACATCGATGGTTACAACCTTCAGAAATTTTTAAATAGACATAATGTTTAGGCGTTAACTTAATGCCTTGCTGTGGAACCAGACTTATAAAAGGGTTATTTTGAGGCTTAGGAACATAGTGATGAAATAGTGATGAACATGGGCTAACACCTGTTCATAACTATGCGGACCGGTAATTGCTAATACTTTGGAATGTACTGCACGGATCTGATCTTCTTTAGCTCCCAGACAGCCGGTTACGATCACTTTACCATTTTCAGTTAATGCTTCACCAATTGTTTCCAATGATTCTTGTACTGCACTATCAATAAAACCACAGGTATTAACAATAATCAGATCAGCATCATTATAACTAGCAACAATTTGGTAACCATCAGTCCGTAGTTCAGTTAAAATTCTTTCGGAATCTACCAAATTTTTCGGACAACCTAATGATAAAAATCCTATTGTTGGCACACGTTGTTTAATTGCTCATAAATGATAGGTGCTATGTTGTAATATTAATTGAATAAAGGAGTCATTTTAACATTGAAAAAAACTAAATAGTACAATTAGGTTTGTAGTTCAAATAAGCGACCAGAAAGAACTAATAAATTGTCTACTTTAAACAACCACTTCCGACTCTAATTTGTTTGGCTAAGTGACAGCAATAATGTTGATAATCTCACTGTTTTTAGTGCTAATTTTAGTAGTGTTCATGCTTTTTTGATAAGGATATGCTCAACCGACGGCTGATTAAGCGCAATTTTGTTTTCAACATTTGTGTCATGGATAATAACCAAAATACCATCATCAATTTTTCATTGTTGATCCCAGGTTATGAATACCATTTTTAGCGCTATAAAATATAGCCGCAACATTCATAAATCCTTTATCCGTTATAATGTTCCTTTTTTATAACTCGCTATCGCACTTTTTAGCATTCATAACACGATAAGCAAAGCCAAGGTAATCGGTAAGACTATCAAACTGCTTTAACATGGTAGATATTTTTGCTGATTTTAGCCGAGACAACTGGAAATAGTTTTTAATACTATATATGTTAAAATTTAATTTTACCTAACGGATATTTATATAAAATAATTAATCATATTTAATTATCTTGCTAACAATAAATTAAGATGAATATCAGTTGGTTAAATTTATCAAGCGGCTTAATTATCAATATTTATTTATCCAACAAAAAACACTTAGATTAAATTTTATAATGTATTATTAACAATAACTTTAATGGGTTATTATTATAATATTTTAAGATTAATTAAAAATATGTTAAATCACATCAAAAAATATAACCAATCTAATCATTTTTAATTAAATTTTATTAAAAATGATCGAGATAGCTCAGAGCATGAAGCTATAGCTGATAAATAATGAAAATTTTTATGCTAATTTTGATTAGCATCATTATTTAATTATATTGAATTAATTTATATTGATAAAAATATACCATATTACCAACTGTGTTTATAAAAAATGTAAGAATGGAAAATAATAATCGATTTTGGCCACATATAAGACGAACAACCCATTTTATGATGTTCTACCATCGTTCTTGTTTCAATTTTAAAGGTTTCTGCACCCACAGGTGATCCATTTTCGACATCCATGCTGCTGTTTAGACATCCATGCTGCTGTTTAAGTGTTATTACAGTATGGATGTATTCGCAAAGATATTCGTATTATTAGTTAAATAGTTATAACTATTGCCTTGACCATTCATACCTGTAAATCAGCGCATTCCAGTTAGTTAATCCAAAAATAGCTAACTAATTTTCTTAACATAATTTTTATTTTTTAAGGGAAATTTAAATAAAAAATACGCCAAAATATTTTATCCATTTTGGCAGGAATTCTATTGTCTGAATTTATAGGAAATAAAATGGAACAATACAAAATAGCCACCAGTTTTGGTATAAGTAACTGTATTGATAGTCAACGTAACTTAGTGAACATCGTTGATACTGACTTTACTGATGTTGCAGCAATAATCATCTCACTTAAAGATATTCAACAAAGTGGACTCGATACCATCAAACAAAAAAGTTTTGGTCAACCTATCTTTGCGCTAATTGAGCATAACCAATTTATTCCGCCAAAAACACTTGCTTGTCTGACTGGTGTTATTGATCTCAATAAACACAATACCCAGTTATATGCTAAACAACTAGAAACTGCCGCACAAAAATATAAACAAAGTTTACTATCACCTTTGTTGGTAAACTAAAAAAATATGTCGAACAAGGCTATACCGCTTTCGATTGCCCAGGCTATCAAGGTGGTGAATTCTTTCGCCGTCATCCGTTAGGTAACTTATTCGTCGAATATTTTGGTGAAAATCTATTCCGTTCAGATCTGTGTAATGCTGACGTTTCAATGGGCGATTCATTGATCCATGAAGGTGTACCTTGTACAGCACAACAATATGCAGTAAAAGTGTTTAATGCCGATAAAACCTATTTGTTTTAAACGATCCCTCCTCTTCCAATAAAGTGGTATTAAATGCCTTACTAGCCCCCGGCGGTTTAGTGCTATTTGATCGTAACAATCATAAATCTAATCACCATGGTGCGCTGATCCAAGCGGGTTTTTCACAGACTTCTCAAATCCATAAAAAAGACCGTCATATCAAAAGACAAAAACGTTATGTCAATCATAAACGCTTAAATAATGCCTTTATAATGCATGCTTCCACTAGCCCGTTCTACCCACTATTTACCGCTTTAGATGTTAATGCCAAAATGCACGCTGGTGAAAGTGATAAACGGCTATGGATGGATTGCGTGAAAATTGGCATTGAAACACGAAAATTGTTGCTAAGCTGCTGTAAATTGATTCGCCTGTTTATTCCTGCAATGATCGATAACCGTCCCTGGAGTGACTACGACACTAACGATATTGCTAATGACTTATATTTTTTTAAATTCACCCCAGGTGAACGCTGGCACGCCTTTGATAGTTATGCTGAAAATTAGCACTTCGTTAACCCATGCAAACTGATGCTAACGACACCCGGAATTAATAGCCAAACCGGCAACTATGAAAGCTTTGGTGTACCGGCAACTATTCTGGCAAACGAACATTAATAACCATTATATTGATAAAAATAAATCTAATTATGCGTATCGTCTAACAACTAGTGACACGTATAACTAATCATCTGGTTATTGAAGATTAATATTAAAAAAATCCTATAACCATAGTTATATATATCAGCTAGAAACTATAAGTCATCCCTATACCAATAGCATCATCACGTGCTAATTCTAATTCATTACTCCGTTGTGTATTTCTCAATAGATTAACTTTATAAGCAGCATAAGCTTTGAAATTATCATTAAAATTATAGTTAGTAAAAATATTAAAATAGTTGACTACATCCACTTCCTCCTTATCCGCTCGTGAATAGAAATAAGCAATACTAGGCTTAATACCTGACGCAAAAGTATAAGAAGAAAGTAACTCGATGGTACTAACTTTACCAAACATCACGATGGTATCATCTACTTTATAGAAACGAATATTGCGGCTGGTAGATATAAGCCAGCAAACTTCACAGCATCAGCGTTATAAGTGAAGCCAACTGCCCATATTTCTGCATATTTACCAGCACGAATGTGCTGTTGCTGTTAGCTTTTTTTCACATGAAAATAAGCCACCGTTGTTTGCAAACTATCGGTAAAATTATAACTAACACTTGCTCCCAAGCCTTCACCATTTTACAGCTGAACCTCATCATTATGACTATTTTTGGCTTGATACTACAAAGCAAAATTGAGTCCCTTAACCAAATTGAAAAAATCAGTTTGGCGATAAGTGAGCAGATTACTCGCCTATTTAGTGGTTGATATATCGCTATCAGAAAAAAATCACCTTCAAAAAGCGCTAAGCCATCGGTATAAGAAGCAACATCAAAAATAACACCGTAATTACGACCATAACGATATGATGAGTATTATATTTTAAGCCGGCAAAGACGAGATTGTTTTTTGACTCGTTATTTTTATCCCCTTCTCCCCTCTCCCGTAATGCTGTTTCATGTTCAAATCGAGCAAAACCACTGACAGAGTCGCTAAATTGGCTAGCTAATTCCAAACCCAATTTTAATTTTATCTCATTACCACCTTGTTGCTGATCTTTGGAACTAGTCAGTTTAGATTCAATCTCACCATTAACCACTATTTGACTACCCTGCTTATCATAAATTTCTACTGCCATAGCGCCAGGCAGGCAAAAATAAGAAAAAATTAAAAAGGTCGATTTATTTTTACTAAAAGAAAACATAATAATGATCTCAAAACATATAAAAATTGATGAATAGAACATCAAACAAATATTTTAAATAAACAAGCCTAATTAGTGATTGTTTATAATCACCATATGCTGTTTTAAAACAATAAAAGAATGAGTTAATTGCTAGGTATAGGAGAAAGAAGAGCGATATAGACAAATCTAGCTAAGAAAATACACTGCTCAATGAATGTTAAAAATAAGAACATATTGATACCCTATAATAAATCTCATATGGGGCGACCAAAGAAAGAGCATAGAACACTATCCCAATCGTCTTAGTTTTAGCACTATACAACGTATCCTATATAATAGGAATTTACTTTGAGACAAACCTTAATCCGATCTGCCTTGTCCTAAACTTGGGCATCTCTCGACGTCGTGAGATCAGCAACTTATGTTTGTATAGGAGCCTCGCCTAACGAGATATAACACTTTCGAATGAGCGACTATTATATGCCTAAGGAATTGAATAGAAATATTACATTGATAGTCTGTTTATGATTTATTTAAAAATGTTATCAATTTAATAAAAAATCCAACAACATATGACAAGGCGCCATTTAAAAAGAAATGATCCTTACTTACCACTTAATGATAACCAAACCACTCTTTTAATGCTGAGTTTAAAATAGTAGATATTGCATAATAGCTAAATCTTCTCGGTAATATAACATCAACAAATGGATATTGTTAACTTCATTTTTATCTCTTTTAATTTTTTTGCCAAAACAGAACTAATAGCCATTGATCTGGAATATAAGTAATGCCTAATCATTTTTCAGCCAATGTAACACACGAAAAATAATCAGTGGTTAACATCATTTCTGAATAAGGCAAGAAATGATATCTTTCATCATCAGCTTTACCACTTAATGAAGGATAACTAACTGTTTCAGAAGATAAAGATAAGCTACTTATCTGTTCTTCTTTAGTTGAAGGATGAGCAGGATTAGCCACTAACATCATTTGAATATTACTAACAACTTGCGCACTAATATTGTTATATATCTCAAGTAAACCTAGAATAAAATCTACTTTATTATTACTAAGAGTAAATTCAACATCAAATAAATCAGCATGAACCATATATATTTCAGTAGCTGGAAATTCTTTCTTTAATTTTAATATAACATCAGCAATCGCCTCTTCCGGGATCAATTGATTAAATGCCAGTCTAATGATTGCTGGTTCTTTATCGTTATTTAAAGCGAATGAAAACTTTTCTAAGTTTTGCAAAAAAAATAGCAAAAACATTTCAACCTTAGGTAATAATAGTTTACCATTATTATTTATATCCAACACAGAACCATTGGAACGTTTATCAAACAACGTATAACCTAGTATGATCTCAAATTCATTTATCCAACGACTAATTGTCGTTTTAGACTTATTTAATAATCTTACAACCTGCAAAAAATTACCTGTCTCAGAAGCAGCAAACGCCATTAGCATTTTATTTTCTAATTTTGGTAAATATTTTTCGTCTTTGCTCCGCTGTATATTTTATCTAATAATTATTTAACTGAAAATAATTTCTAATAAATTATAATAAATTCATATGGTATATTTGATGTTAACCAATAAAAAATTAAATTTTTAATAAAATATTTAATATAACTAAAATTCATTTTTTAAATAAATGAAGTTTATCTCAATACAAATGCATTACTATTTCAACCAAACGAAAATTCAAAATCAAATTAATTTATTTTTTGTTTAACTTATATTTATTTAACTATTCATTTAGCAATAGAGAACATTAATTTTCTGATAAAAGAAAAATTATAAAATATTAACACGCCCTTATTAAGGTATAGATTCTTAAATTAAAACCCAGTTTCTGTAATTTATATTTACATAACTAACTTGCAATAAAATATTGCCTTCAGCTAACAGATAATTTTTTACCCCGCAACGGCCAAAACTAAAATTAATTTACTAATGCTATACCACAAAACAATAAATTACTTAACTAAAATTTACCTGATTTTTATGTGCTATATCATCAAATGTAAAATAAATTTACTTTAATATATCGCTCAACATAAACTGAAAAAATGCCTATTTATTGGTAAACCATTAATTCCATCTAGCAAGTTAGCATCACAAAATAAAAATTCATTAAATTGGAGTTTTTAAAAATAAAAATGTAAAAAATTCCTAATTATGACTTAAAATATTACATTTAAAATAGCCAATCTCTATTATCTGGAGATTGACGCGTGATGCAAAAAGATGGTCGGGTCTTGTATTAACGGAAGCGAAAAACGAAAACCACTATTTCAATATTCCGATTGCTAACACTACGGTAATTTTATTGGGTACAGGAACCTCGATCAGCCAAGCAGCGATGCGAATGTTAGCAACCGCCGGCGTACCAGTAGGCTTTTGTGGTGGTGGTGCCGGTACGCCTTTATTTATGGGCGCAGAAATCGAGTGGCTAACACCGCAAAATGAATATCGACCAACTGAGTATATGCAGGGCTGGATGCAGTTCTGGTTTGACGAACAACCGCTTAGTACCGCTGGGCAAATCATCAGTAAGCTTACGTATTTCAGTTTTGGCATAATTAAGTTCCTGTGTCCGTTTAGTATCAAGTTGATGTAGCAACTTTACTTCTTTATAAATGACTGTTTTGAGCTCTGTCTGCTAATCTAATTCATCCACCAGCTGATTATATTGATACTTAAGTTGGGCGTAATTGTTATATAAAATAGCAATGTATTTAATTTCATATATTGCCTGCACATATGGCTGTCTCAATATCACGACGAGCCATCAGTCCCTGCCACTTTTCCTTGCCGACATAAACCCACTACTTCATCGCTTCACATGCACCATTCTGATCACCGGCATTGAGCTTTTTGAGTAACATGGAACACTGAAAATTGCCAATACCAACGTTATAAACAAAAGAGTAAATAGCCGCCTGAGTTAAGGTATTAATTTTAAAATTAATTAACTGATCGACCTGTTTTTTAACCGTCTGTAAGTCATCGTTAAGCCACTGTTCACACTGTTGTTGGCTATAGATGGTGTTGAGTTTAATATTGTTTCCCGTATAGCCATAAAATACCGAAAGCACACCACCACAATCAAAATAAGGCGCTAACCTTAGCCCTTCGAAATGTGTTATCATAGTAGAAGCGAGCAACATCATCCCTCCGCCTGTCGCAACTAAAATCTTTTTAGGTATTTTAACCATAATGATATTCCTTCAATTTATATTCCTTACGCTTGAAGTACCAGTTGACTAAAAAAGTGCCTATCGTAAAGACAATAGCTACCCATTGCTCAAGAGTGAAAAGACTTAAAATGGTGATCAGGATGCCCCATAGATAGGCTATCGGGCTGGAGTATCTTTCAGGCATACACATATACCTTACTGCTCAGAGTTCCATTGCTTTGAATTGAACTGGGAGCCAGCCGCTTTACTCGTTTTGATTATTGGTTTTGTGAATATTGCGGTGGCTAAATGAAAAAACCCCGCAAAAGCAAGGTTTAGATGTTTGTTTAAGCGCTCAACTCAATAGTTCTACGCTAATGTACTACAATTATGGTCGACCAGTCAAGCATTTTACTGATGACTTGATCAGTATTTAATATCGCTGTATTTACGTCTATTTTTAGCGAAAATGCTCAGTTTCAATTTATTCGTTCTAATTTAGGTATTGTGGTCAATCTGGAATAGTAACTCTCACATTACTACCATACAACCAATCTTGGTCATTATAATCTAATTTAAACAATCCATGCACTTTAATGTTTGCTTTAGCGTTCTCATCAAGGGTTGCTGAATTATTAACATCTAAATTATAACTCAATCCATCTAAATTAGTTGAAAATTTATTACTCTTGGCAGGTGTAGAATAAGTAATAATACGCCCTTTTATTTTATTCTCAGGACTACATGTTGCTACATAGTCTCCAATTGATAATTGTTGTGGTTTAATAGTTAAATCATTAATGATATCTATATTGAAAGATTTCTTTCTTATATGTAAAAGAACAGAATACATCACTGATATTATTTAAAGCTGTTAAATTATATTTATAATTTGGAGCACTTGCATTAACTCCTCCCACTCCATCGAGTTGGAAAATTGGTAGTCGTCCGAAAAAACCTCTAGAATTTATGTCTCCAGTTTTTCTTATATAGAATTGAAAACTAAAATCTTTTATAACAGTTTCTTCATCAACATTACTAGACTCACCATTATGAGCAACCCATATATCTGTGGCGAACCTTCGTTCTTTAACAGTGGAGGATAAATCTAAATCTTTTGCATTACCATTGTAAATAATGCCAAACGTCATTCCTCTCGGAAGAGTTAGCTTATCCTCAGGGAAATAGTAAAAATAAACTAACTCGCCTTCTGCATTTGGAGGTGAAGCGTCATAACACTTTACTGTTCTAGTTATGAGGTTCGATTGCCAAATTATTTGCCCATTCTGACTGTCTTTAGGAATTAAAACTTCACCAACAGAATCAGTTTCTTGTGTAAAGCCATTAGATTTGAGCTCACAACGTAATGCAAACACATTATTAGTAAAGAACAACAACAATGAATATCAAAATTATTTTTTCATTAAAAGTCCTTCTATTAAAAATTTTTTATATTAACTAGCTAACTAACTCAGAGCAATCAATATAAATTAGCACGTACAATTCAGTCAATCTGTGTTTTAAGGAGTGTGTGAACGGTGACAGCTATGTAAGCTTCTGCCTGCTCACAATAATCAGAGATATATTGGTAGTGCTTGTGTATATTTTTAGCAATTGCCAAATGAGATATGATGCTGATAATGTAAACAAATTATATTGTATCCGTCGATGTCATACTTCTTTAATCCTGTTACAGCCTTATCGGCAATTTTACCTTCCTCAACACTTAGCCAAAATCTTTCATCTTAGAATTTAATAAATGAAATAGGAGATATACCTTTGTACTCTGTTCCAATTCGACTCATACTCCAATTTCCTATGCTTCTAATAAATTCTTTTACGTGCCTGCTCATCTCCCCTCCGGCAATACAGTATGATTAGGGACATGGGTGTGAACCAATAATGCCCTGCTTTGAATGTTTAATAGTGGTTTAATGTGTACGGGCTGCTGTTCGCCCATTAGAACGGTGATACCTGCCTGATACCAGCCCGGTAAGAAAAACTCAATGCGACCAGAATCCATCTAATTAATGTTTTCATTCCCCCTCCTTTGGTTGTGCTGGTTGTGCCATCCAATGAGTTATCATTGAATAGTCATCATCTAAATATAATTATCACATAACCAAGCTCCTTCAACTCCTAGCCCAATACCACAAACCTTCTTCACTATATCTAATAAGTTTATGCCATATAAATTTATTGTTATAGTCACTAAACCATCTGGCAAAACGGGTACATTTAGCTCTGGCAATTCATCTTCACATTTAATCAGTTCATTTATAACCTCTTTGCAGCTAAAGTTTACAATTCCACAAAACCTCATAGAATCGTTTCCAAGACGATAAAATTTTTGGCAATGTTTTTAACGTTTAAGTTAAGAAAATCGCTTAAAAACTTACTTATGAGGTTTTATGGGGTGTTTGATGTTATACTTCAAGTGTTATTTATTTTTTCAATTTCTCTACAACTAAAATTCTTAAGTTTTGGATGCTTGTCAGCGAAAAGTATTTTTAGACACTCTTTTTTCGTGAGTTTTTTTGTTTGGATAATGTTTCCAATACACAGGTGTGCTGCCATCTTTAACATGGTTGCTTTGATTAAATATGTCATAAGGTTCCTATTTGATTTTTCTACGATAGCTTTCCCATTCTAAGACGATCTCGATAACTCTTTCTCCCAAAACTTCAGCTAGTTTTTGTTGGGATAGATTTGTTAATATTCCGGTTGGTTTCTTGTTCGACGCTCATTTGTCGATGACTTGAAAAACAATCAAATATTCATTGAGATTGTTACGTTGAACGCCAACATCATCGAAAACCAACAAATCAACGCTACACAAGTCAGCAATTAATTGACATTCACTTAGTTTTGAGTCCTTCTGATATGTTTATCTGACTCGCATCATCAAGTTAGGCAGTGTAACAATCAAAATACTATGGCCATTTTGAATTAAATGGTTCTCTATGGCGGCTGCCATATGATTTTTACCCGTGCCAGGATTTCCACTGAAAATAAATCCGCCGAAGTATTTCCCGAAGTTTTCAGCATAGTTTTTCCCTCTGAATACGAGTTAGAGCAACCACTACCAAATGAATTTTGGAGTGTGTGAAATATACATAACACAGTCAAATTATTAATAGTTACACTAGGGAATCAACATGGCTGTGAATAAGTCGTAGATATATATCACACACCACTAAAACTTATTAGGAGGTAAAATGACAACCATTATTTTAAACCCAAAAAAGACAATGCTAAATCTCGCCGTCTGGCTAAACAAATGGCATTTTGGGATAAAAAACGAGCTGAATACGAAGCTAAATCTAAACCTAGCTCTACAGAGAAAAATCTCGATTCCATATTCAATAAACAAGGATGATACCATTAATACAATCGCATTACTTATTCTCAATCTGAAATACAAAAAGCCTTAGCTTTCATTTGATAACTGTTGCTTGCCTAATACTTATCTCTTCTCGCTAAGAAAATACACTAAAACACGCAAATCAAATTTCCTACATACGAAATGATTTGATAGTTTTTACAGTCCTGTCTTATACTGAGTTCAAGATAAGCACTATAACTAAATAAATTGTTCAAAACTGAACATAAGTTCAGGATGAAATAATAAATATTTTTAGTTAAGTTAAGAATTTTATGGGAATAAAAAAAAGTAAGTTAAAAAGTTTTATCTCAAACTCGAAGATTATAGAAGGAAATATTATCGCAATAACAATTCAACCTAGTCCGAATTATTGGTCATTCACTAGAAATATTGGCGATAAACATATTCAACAAGCAATGAATAGTTCTTCAAAAGAAGAAGCTACACATTTGGATATTTTTAGTAAGATCAAAGACTGGTTTTGCGGAATAAAGACAGATGAAGTGTTGGCTTTGCTTTATGACCTAACCCATACCTCCGACAATCAGTCTGATATCGAATCATCTCTGTAAAAAGCAGAAACTTTTTATAAATTGAAGGAAATGAGCCCCCAAAACATCAAGATAAATTTCAGGCATCTATTACGAAAAATGAAGTCAGTGATGAATATACATTTAAATTTTCCAATAAAAGGAGCGATATAAGAAATAACTTTTGATTATGGTAGTTTTGACACTGAAAACAATATCGCTTTTTTTAAAAATGAAAATGCTAACACTGACTATAATAAAAAATTAGAAAATTTCTTTACGCAGAAAAATTATAAATATCCTAATAATGAATGGATACGAGACTTTGTTGAGTCGCATAAAGAAATACTGGATAAATTTCGTGTAAATGAAAATCTTGATTTTGATGATCCTCCAACATTTGAGGATGAAGAATCTGATAGCGATAGCTTAATGGATATAGATTTTAACAGAAAATCAAAATTTGAGTATGAAGAAAATATAAAAAAATGGATAATGTTCTAGTTGATGACCCACAAAAATAAACTCTTTAAAAACATTGAAAAATGAAAGTGTAGTTGTACACTGAATTTTGCCACCTAAGTTGAGGTGATATATTCATCTCATAATGTTTACAGATCATCAGGTTGCCCTACAATCATTACCATAAGTTTTAGATAATACTAACCCCTCCCTACAGAGAGAATGTTTAAATAGGTTGTTCCACATGGGCAGAACTTAAGTTGTTAAAGAACTGTTTGGTTACATATATCTTTGAGGATACAAAATTTGTATTTCGCTAATCATGCCGCCATAAAATTTTGATAATCTCTCAGCCATTTGTAGAGATGCTGCTTGAGTATCTCGTTCTAGGCGGCTTAAATTTCAAACGTCACAATTAATTGCTGATGCAATGATGAAAGCGAGAGAAGTAAATAAATAAACCCGACGATTATTTTTTAATATCTGTAACACGTATTAATAAAAATGGAGAAGAGAAAGCGTTAGAAATAACGGATGAGTTTTCAGAAAAAACTTTACTTTAATTCTAAGTTTAATGACAAAAAGTAATAAAGTTATTAGATATACTAAGTTATGATGCCAGAAAACTTAAAGAAGAAACAAAAAAATAATAATATAAAAAGTAAAATATCAAAAATGTTCTTCGTCTAATTATCTTTCAATAATCACTTCTAAATAATAATCGAGACTAACCATATGAATAAATATGCTTAAGCTGCAGGAGCTTCACTATCATTTAAATAGCGACAGCTTCAATAATAAACATTCTACTGAAAAAATAAAATTAATTCCCACAATATTAACAATCTTATTAGCTATCCTATTATCATTAATTTCGAGAAAAGTGTCAGCATGAATGTTTATTATCTCAAAGACAAAATAGAAAATGAACGTCTAGATAAATCACATGAGTGAGATTTTTTAAATGAAATGGCAGCAGTGATGCTGAGGATATTTATAACGAACTGCCAGTTAATATATTGAGCGAGGAAACAGCAAAAGATAACGCTTTGAATTGCGATTGGAATAGTTACGGATCGATATTTTGTAATCCCCCTTATTCCAAAATTTTACCTTGGGTAATGAAAACAAATGAAGAGTGCCGGAAACAAATACAGTCAGTGGTTATGCTCTTACCAGCTGATATATCCGTCAAATGGTTTTGTGAGGTAAGGAGAACAGCTGATGAGGTCAAGTTTATTGAAAATGGCCGCATCAATTTTATTCCAGCTGGTGAAAATAAAAAAAGGACGGCAACACGATAGGAGCTGTTTTATTCATCTAGCGACTATTTATTAAACCAAGAAATATCACAACCTATGTCGATCGTGACGAGTTAATGTCAATAGGAAATAGAATTATCAACCAAACAAAATTTGCATAAGCTTTGCGTGTAATTGTAAAGATAAAAATGAAAATAACGTTAGCTGAGTGGAACTCAAGGAGGGATCGACCTAGAAGGATGGATCCTGTTAGAGGTTGGGTAAGAAACGGTCTAATTCAACCTCATCCAATTAAGGATGGCAGAGAGTATTTAGTTAAATAATATGCAATCAAAGTCAATAATATTAGTGATATGAATCACATATGTTATTGGAGAGAATTGGTCATGCCTCACGTGAAGAAGCGTAAAAAATCGAGATTTTTCCCTAACCTTTATGTAAGAAATGGATATTACTCATATCACTATCCACTCACTAGGCAAGAATATAGCTTGGGCAGAAAGAAAACCTACTCAATCAACGAAGCTATTAGCGCCAATCAACTATTACTCAACCACGAAATCTCAACACCACTTACCGAAAGAATTGAGGGACATGGATCTGTCTCTTTTCATGAATTTTTGGACACATATGAAGCTATACTTAACAGCAGAGGATTACGAGAGAAAACGTTAAAAGACTACAAACAAAGACTGAGCGTGATCAGAAAAGGATTTCTTGACGTACCTATATAAAACATAACAACAAAACATATTGCTAATTTTCTTCATATATTTATTCAGGGAGGAAAAATAACAACAACAAAAGCATTAAGAAAATCATTAATTAATTGCTTTAAAAAAAGCATTAGCTGTAGGTTTAATGCAATCAAATCCGCAGAATTAACAAAAACGCCAAAAATTCAAATCATGAGATCAAGACTGTCGCTTCATGACTTTAATACAATTCTAGATATGATTAATGATGAAAATCATTGGCTAGCAAATGCAATGAAAATAGCTTTAATAACTGGCCAAAGAATATCAGATATATCAAAAATGAAGTGGGAAGATATTTATGATGATAAGTTGTTGATTTTAAAAAAAGATAGAAAATAAAATAGCTATACCATTTGATATAGAAAATATGAAATTAAGGAACATATTAAAAAAATATAAATCAATATTCTGAATTTGTTATTTCAACAAAAAACAAGAAAATTACACCTGAAAAAACTTCAATACAATTTGTAAAAACAAGAGATAAAACAAATTCAAAATGGGAGGGATAATCTCCTTCGTTTCATGAAATACGTAGTTTATCAGCGAGACTATATACTGACAAAATGAACAGTGACCTTGCACAGAAATTATTCGGACACAAATCTGCTGATATGACCGTAACATATTAAGACAAAAGTAATAAAGGCTGGAATGAGATACGTTTATAGTGAATGAATAGGAGTAATGGTGACAATGCAAAAATATCTATTTGATATATAAGAATTTTAAAATATTGAAACTGCCACACAGGTATTATTGATATTGTATATTAAAGGTTTTGGTTCTAAATTAAGAATTTCTCGCTTGGTAAGCAGTCTATGGGGAGGCGAGATCAAATAATTCTTATAAAAGATTTTTATCCCAGTATAAATAACATTGGGTTCTGAATAATATGACTTGGTTATACTTAATTAATTTTTTTGACCGGAGGAGGGCCAAAACCATCCATATTTAAAACAACTTACACCTTTTTCGATTTCTTAAACTTTATAAAAATCAATAACCATTCTTTTTGTGAATCGATGAATAACTAAAACTTTTGGTGGTAGATTGAATTCTTCAACCATATCCGATAAATAATCAATAAGATAATTGATATCTACAGTAGATATGGAACCTATTACTCTGCCAGGTATATTGCCATTATGCATCATATATTCAGGATCTATTCAAATGAATTTTTGGTATTTTTAAATAAGGACGAAGCCGAAGAACCTCTTCTCTTAAATCACTCGATCCAGGCTGGATATCTAAAAATAGAATGGAATCTTTCTCCATTTCTGAGATTGAAATAGCTTTTTCTATTTGATATCTGCTCATTCTGTTTATATATTCACATTTTTACCAGGATTATTGCTAGCTACCACTGTTATATAGTGTAAAGCCATTATTACTGGTGTTGATAGATCTACTGCATTCTATTTTTCTTGAGTCAAGATTACCATAATAAACAACGCTTCTATTATCTGGCAGTAGGTATTTATTTGAGTAATTAACCTTTTTAACTAAATCACTTTTATGAAAAAACTGCTCATTACTATTTTCTGAACAATAGCTTTTAGTACTCGATTCATAAGAGAACAGGGCAACAGATGCCAATAATATTGTACATACAGGTTTTAATAACCATATTCGTTGTCTTTAATTTTTTTCTCTTATCGTGTATAGGGCAAAATATTTACTTTACCATCGGCTATATTAGCCTGTTAACTATATTCATCTTTAAGCACTGATTGATGTATGTCAAGATTTAATTCTTTATAAATATTAATGAAAAGGATCACCGCTATTGTGATAAGTAATTTAAGCGGCTTTCGACTGCTGGATTATTTGTCAGCACAATAGCCTGATCAGGCTCTGTCTGTGGTAGCGCACTTGGTAACTAGTCGATTTGATAGAGTTTTTCGTTTAGCTGTTTTTATCCCCTTTCTACTGGGCTATTATCTGCGGCGGGATAAGCTGTATTTTTAAATCGCTAGGCTAGTGATTGGCTATGATGGCTAAAGTGCCAAAAAACACTGACTGATTGACAGTAAGGTTGCTATTTTATAGTTGCCAGGCAATAAAGCCTAAGTCCAGTACTGTTTATAGATGCCTACAGCCGCCAATCTTTATAGGTTTAAATTCTGCTTTGCCTTCATAACGCACTTTGATATTGGTTGTTAGCATCGTGATAATAATTATCACCCTGCCATTTTTTAGGATGAGAAGCCCTTTACTATGAGAATGTGTCAGACCAATAATCTTGATACAGCCAGGCAGACAAAAACTGACACTCTATTGCTAAGATGACAATTTTATTTAAATGACTAGTTAAATTGACCATATTCTTCTTACTCTTGTAAAACTGATTTTAATAGCCAACAAATTATGCTATGATGGCTAATGCACTTTAAGTCAATTATTTTTTATTATTCTAAATTAGCCGCCGGTTACCTTGGTTAATATTAGCGGCAAAACTTAATCATGCTACTTTAGCTACAAAACGGCGACATAGTTTTTTATTGGATTTAATAGCAAAAGAACTATAGGAATAAACGATATTAGTAATAAATAAGGTTTAATCCTGATAACATAGATAACTTTTACTGAGAAAATCGTACCTGAACATTAAACTTCTGTCAGTTAATAGAAAGTCACTGATGTTTTCAAATGTGTTAAAATGAGATAATTATCCTACTGCTAATTAAGGACTTATAGTTATGACAATAAATATTTTAAATACAACCCCAAATCTGCCTTCAATTGACGATTGGCAGACTTCTTTAGGTACGGCTGACAGCCCGCCAACTAAGTTTAGCAATCCACCTACACCAGAAAAGTCCGGTTTTTGTTCATGGCTACGTAACTTTTTTAATTATTTAACCGGCACTCACGGTGAAAAATTATCTCCTGCAAAATTAAATTTTGCGTTGGATGATGTTTTTTGCCAAGAAAAAGGATGGAAACATGAACATCATTTTGAAAATGGCGGGGTAAACCAAGTTGGCTTGCGAAGCCAACAATTGGGCGGTAAGACTTATATCGTCTCTTCGGCATGTCATGATTTGACTAACCCTACCCCAATACAGAATGACTTTTCCGGTGGCCGTACTGTGGCACAAACCCTGAATGAAATCAAAAACGCCTATCCCGATGGTGAAGTCAAAACCTTAATTCCTATTGCTCAAAGCAATAAATTTGGTTTTAGCACCCGAGGTCATTTTGTCTTACTTGAAGTCGATATTAATGCAGGTAAGATTCAATCGGCCAAAATCCATGACCCAAAAAATCCGCTGCTTGATTATTTTTATGATGGTGCACAGCATTTAACCAAACAGCTACTGGCCGATGAAAATTTAGCTTTAGACAAAAATTTTACTGTCACAAGCGAACATCTTGGCCATCAAGTCATGCTTAATGGTAACGATTGCGGACGTTATGCGGCTTATTATGCCGATAAAATTATCAATGATGGTGATTTAGCCGGCGCTAATGATACAGAAGTGCGAGCTTTTTTTGCAAAACATGCTAAACTCGCTTAAAAACTAACAGGTTTTGTCGCATTAACAAACATTAAATCTACTTAAGGCCAAATTAAACTTCTTGTGTTGGTAATGATAAAAAGGTGAAGTTTATTGATGCGACAAACGAACACATTTTAATAATAGAGGAACATCGTTTTAATTTAGCAAATATTCTATATACTATATATCTTATAAACTAATTTACCCAGCCATAAATGCCACAACTAAATGATATTGCTATAAAATAAAGATCTAATAACAGTGGGCGAAACTTGCCGTCTCTTTTGGTTTAATTTTATTTGTTAGCTGACAACAAGATAATTTTGCTGCTGTTAAGAGAACAGGAAACAGTATGACAATAACTATTCGCAAGATGGAGAAAACCGACCATGGCAGTATGGGTTTCTGTGCGCAACTTTGGCATCGACATGACCATGATGTCCATGTTAGCGCGATAGATAACATATTGAACAACCAGTAAGCTAATCGGTTTTGTCGAAATTTGCCTACACAACTATGCGAATGGTTACCGCAAACAACCGGTTCCATTTTTGGAGGTTATCTGGGTTAACCCTGAATATCGTCAACAAGGTTTTGGTCGGGCACTGATCAATCAAATAACAACTGATTTGATTTTAACCGGATTCGATGAACTCTGTTCAGATACTGATATCAGCAATAAACCGTCACAACAAGCGCATGAAAATTGGGGGTATGCTAAATTGTATATTTTCATTGCGGCTGTTAGTTGCTGCTACTGTTATTCAGGCCAACTATACCTCCAGGTGACTGGTATCATTAAATAATAACTATATCGGTTTTTGCTGCTGTGAGCATACTGAAATAACTAGTTTAAGCAATAAATCTGTGATAAAACCTTTACTGGACTAGTTTGGCGAGCAGCATTTTTTCATGGCGGTTACTTCTGGTTATTGCTTATCCATAGTATAGTAAAAGAAATTTTTTATAACTGGCTAGATTTTGCGATCGGGCTGCCAATGCACTGTAAAACCCATCTTTTATATACCGACTTTTATGGTATTTAATTAACACCGCATGAAGTAAGCACTACTTCTATATTAAAACTCAAACCGTTAACAATACAAAACCATGACTGATACCCAAAACTTTGGATCCCATACCCCAATGATGCAGCAGTATTTGAGGCTCAAGGCACAACATGCCGATATTTTGCTATTTTATCGCATGGGCGATTTTTATGAGTTATTCTTTGATGATGCGAAAAAAGCGGCACAATTACTCGATATTTCATTAACTAAACGTGGTCAGTCCGCCGGGCAACCGATTCCGATGGCAGGAGTACCTCATCACGCGGTAGAAAGTTATTTAGCCAAATTAGTGCAGTTAGGCGAGTCGGTGGCCATTTGTGAGCAAATAGGTGATCCCTCCACCAGCAAAGGCCCGGTCGAACGTAAAGTGGTTCGGATTGTGACGCCTGGAACCGTTACTGATGAAGCCTTGTTGCAAGAACGGCAGGACAATTTATTAGCTGCGATTTGGCAAGAAGAGCAATGTTATGGCTATGCCACTTTAGATATCACTTCCGGCCGTTTTATTATTAGTGAAATGGCCGATATCAACACCATTAGCGCTGAATTACAGCGTACTAGACCCGCAGAACTACTTTATCCTGAGAATTTTGCCAATGTGGCACTATTTGAAAATAATAAAGGGCTACGTCGTCGTCCGTTATGGGAGTTCGAATTAGAGACGGCTAAACAACAATTGAATCTTCAATTCGGCACGCAGAATCTGATGGGTTTTGGTGTCGAAAAGGCGACATTAGCATTAAGAGCAGCCGGTTGTCTGCTGCAATATGTCAAAGATACTCAGCGTACGGCATTACCGCATATCCGTAGTATCACCATGGAGCAGCAAAAAGATACCATTATCCTTGATGCAGCTACCCGGCGTAATCTTGAATTAACGCAAAACTTATCAGGTGGGAGTGATAATACTGTGGCTGCCATTCTGGATCAGTGCGTTACGCCGATGGGTAGCCGTATGCTAAAACGTTGGCTACACAGTCCGCTGCGCAATCTAAATACATTATTAAATCGCCAACAAGCGATAGCAGGGCTGCAAGCTTATCATTTTGAATTGCAGCCTTTCCTACGCCAAATCGGCGATTTAGAGCGGATACTTGCTCGCTTAGCACTGTGCTCTGCCCGGCCTCGTGATCTGGTTCGAATGCGGCACGCTTTCCAACAATTTGCCGATATTCATGCCATCTTAGATAAGATTGAATCACCCTATTTAAAAACCTTACAGTCCCGAGTTAGCTGTTTTACAGAGCTACAAACACTGTTAGAGCAAGCTATTGTTGCGTCGCCTCCTGTGCTATTACGTGATGGCGGGGTGATCGCAACAGGATATAATAGCGAACTTGATGAATGGCGTGCTCTGGCCGATGGTGCCAGTGATTATTTAGAAAAACTGGAGCTACGGGAAAGAGAAAAATTAGGCATCGATAGCCTCAAAGTCGGTTTCAACGCCGTGCATGGCTATTATCTGCAAGTTAGTCGCGGACAAAGTCATCTAATACCTATCCATTATGTTCGTCGGCAAACGTTAAAAAATGCTGAACGCTACATTATTCCTGAGTTGAAAGAGTATGAAGACAAGGTTTTAACCTCTAAAAGTAAAGCATTAGCAATTGAGAAAAAACTTTATGAACAATTATTTGATCTGCTGTTGCCCCATCTAGCGGCTTTGCAAGCCAGCGCCGAAGCATTAGCTGAATTAGATGTCCTCAATAATTTGGCTGAGCGCGCCGAAACTTTAGACTATCACTGCCCAACATTAAGTGAAACGCCAGGCATCATAATTGTCGCTGGGCGCCATCCGGTGGTTGAACAGGTATTGCGTGAGCCATTTATCTCCAATCCACTCGATCTATCACCACAACGACGCTTATTGATTATTACCGGCCCAAATATGGGCGGTAAAAGTACTTATATGCGTCAAACAGCACTAATTACATTGCTCGCTTATATAGGTAGTTTTGTGCCGGCCGAAAAAACGATTATCGGTCCGATTGATCGGATCTTCACGCGAGTTGGTGCATCTGATGATCTTGCTGCTGGCCGGTCAACTTTTATGGTGGAAATGATCGAAACTGCCAATATCCTGCATAATGCCACTGAACAAAGTTTGGTTTTAATGGATGAAATTGGTCGAGGTACCTCAACCTATGATGGTCTTTCACTTGCCTGGGCATGTGCGGAAAATCTAGTGAGTCACATCAAAGCCATGACACTATTTGCTACCCATTATTTTGAGTTAACTAATTTAGCTAAACAACAGCAAGGGACCGTTAATATCCATCTGGATGCAATAGAGCATGACGACACTATCGCCTTTATGCATAACGTGCAAGAAGGCGCTGCCAGTAAAAGCTATGGTTTAGCAGTGGCTTCCCTGGCCGGTGTACCCGCTAAAGTTATTCAACGTGCCAAACAGAAGTTAATTGAACTGGAAACATTGTCCACACTGCCAGTGAATAAACCGATTGACAGTTCACCATTAGCACAAGTAGTGCAAAAAACCGTTTCACCGGCCATTGAAGCATTAGCAAAGTTAAATCCTGATACATTAACCCCGCGTCAGGCACTTGAGTTAATTTATCGGTTAAAAGAAATGGTGAAATAATCATGTTATATGAGGCAACATTACTTGACCCTATTCACCACTTTTTAGCCTGTGAAACGCCGCAAGGGTGGATAGATAAAGCAAGCAAGCCAGCGAACTTAGCTACTATTTTATGTGATCACCTGCTGTGTGAATTAAAAACCGCACAAAGTGCCATGTTGCTATTGCGTAAATATGCAGTTGATGAATAGAGCAGTGATACTCTATTGCAATGGCTACAACCGTTTGAAGATTTTGCTTATAAAAAAATAGGTAATATCGATAGTCTAATAAGGAAAAAACCAGCTATCTAAATCGATCACAGGAAAAAAAAACTCAAGTTACAGTCAATCTTTGACTGATAAAATGGTGTTATTAATTAAAGAAGAACTGCACCATTTTTATCAAGTGTTGGAAATCATGACCACTAGAGGTATCAAATATCAAAGTATCAGTGCTGGTCGGTATGCTAAAGGGCTATTTAGCCATATTACTCATTATGAACCAAATACATTAATTGATAAACTGATTATAGGCGCTTATATTGAAGCGCGCTCGTACGAGCGGTTTGCTAAACTTGCGCCCTATCTCGATAAACCATTAGCTAAATTCTATGTTTCACTACTCAGATCAGAATTTCGCCACTATCAAGATTATTTGATATTAGCGCAGGCTATTGCTGGCGAAAATATCCAGCCACGGATCCAATATTTTGCTAGCATCGAGGCTGATTGATCCAATCACCTGACAGCGATTTTAAATTGCATAGCGGCGTGCCCGCCTGATGGACAAACAAAAAGGTGGGGTTTTCCCACCTTATTAATACTAACGGATATTAAAAAGATATTAGGTCTTAAATAAAGATTCCATACTAAGACCTTGATTATGTAAAATATCTTTTAATCGGCGCAAGCCTTCAACTTGTATCTGACGAACTCGTTCTCTGGTAAGGCCAATCTCTCGCCCTACTTCTTCCAACGTTTCCGATTCATAGCCTAATAAACCAAAACGTCGAGCTAATACTTCACGCTGTTTTTTATTAAGTTCAAACAGCCACTTAACAATACTTTCTTTCATATTGTTGGCTTGAATAGTTCCTTCTGGCCCTGAATCGTTATCATCAGACAATACATCCAGTAACGCTTTATCTGAATCACCGCCGATTGGTGTATCAACTGAAGAAATGCGCTCATTTAACCGTAGCATCCGGTTAACATCATCCACCGGCTTATCTAAGCGCTCTGCAATTTCTTCAGCACTAGGCTCATGATCAAGTTTCTGAGCCAATTCGCGGGCAATACGCAAATAAACATTTAACTCTTTAACAATATGAATCGGTAAGCGGATAGTACGCGTCTGATTCATAATAGCTCGTTCGATAGTCTGGCGAATCCACCATGTTGCATATGTTGAAAAACGGAAACCTTTTTCAGGATCAAATTTTTCAACCGCCCTAATTAATCCAAGGTTACCTTCCTCGATCAAATCCAGTAAGGCAAGACCACGATTACTATAGCGACGAGAAATTTTTACAACCAAACGTAAATTACTCTCAATCATACACTGACGTGATGCTGCATCACCACGTAAAGCACGTCTTGCATAAAATACTTCTTCTTCCGCTGTCAGAAGAGGCGAATATCCAATCTCACCAAGATAGAGCTGAGTTGCATCCAGAACACGCTGATTAAGATTCTGAAATAGATCTAAATCATCATCTTGGTCTAGATTTAAGTCCTCTTCTTTTAGCAAGCTTTCATCGAAAGCTTCCGCATCCATGCTAGTTTCGTCTAAATCGTCATATAACTCGTTAACTTTTAGCGAATTTTGGCTCATCAGTCACTCCTACCCTTGATAATGCAGACAACATTGACAATCAATCTGTCCAAGTTATCGCTGCGAAAGATAACGCAACGGGTTTACTGATTTTCCCTTGTAACGAATTTCAAAATGTAATCTTACCGAACTTGTACCGGTGCTACCCATAGTGGCAATCTTTTGCCCCGCCTGAACCTCCTGTTGATCACGAACTAATATAGTATCATTGTGAGCATAGGCACTCAGATAGTCATCGTTATGTTTTATTATTATAAGATTTCCATATCCACGTAATGCATTTCCAGAATAAACCACTTTTCCTGCTGTAGTGGCAAAAACAGGTTGACCACGTGAGCCAGCAATATCAACACCTTTATTTCCACCTTGCACATCAGAGAAAACTTCAATCACTTTCCCTTTGGCCGGCCAACGCCATTTACCTAATGTATTGACTACATTGTTACTATTTAAGCCGGTAGATGCTGTTACTGCAGGCGGCGTAGAAGGTGTTAATATCTTGGATGCTCTCGGTAACATTTTTCCTGAATTTTTCTCACCAACAGATGAAGCATACGCATTAGTTGGCTGAGAATCAACATTTGTATTGTTTGTATTCGGAGTACGATTAGTAACTATCATTTCTGAATCAGTAGAACCACTACCAATATTAAGTACTTGTCCAACATTTAAACTATAAGGTTCTGTAATTTTATTACGTTGCGCTAGATCACGATAATCATTACCTGTTATCCAAGCAATATAAAACAGAGTATCACTTCGTTTAACAGTATAAGTGTTACCACTATAGCTCCCTTTTTGGATATTATCATAATTTCGGTTATAAATTATTCGCCCATCGGTATCAGTTTTTGGTGCTGGCATCGTTGGTTGATATATCGAGTTATTTATTCTACTTTTTTGATTACTAACAGAAATATTTTTAGGAGAAGTAGCTATTGGCGTACTATTTGATGCACTATTTACAGCAGGATAAGTATTAATCGTGTGGCCACTATCATGTACACTATTAATAGGTGCGGCTGGATGATATGGTGTCGAGCACCCTATTAATATTGGGCCTGTTATTATGCAGATAGTTGCCCAGCGAATTGCACATTTTGGGCTGTTAAAATTCATACTTCTTCTCCCATGAAGACAAATCTTGAATAAAAATCGATAATGCAAGTCATGCTCAACAATTTATTACAGTACCTAAATAATAAATTATTGTTTCTATTAAAGCAGAGATTAATAAAACCTTAAATTATCTATCGCTAAAATATTACTTATTTCATGCCAAACTTCCAGGGATTAAAGGAACAAATCTCACTGGCTCAACAGTTGTAGCATGAAAATCATTACCTTGGCGTTTAATTACTTTTAACATTTGTTTTTTCTCGCCGACAGGTAATACCATTCGACCGCCATCTTTCAATTGTTCAAGTAACACAACTGGGAGTTCTACCGGTGCCGCTGTAACAATAATGCCATCAAAAGGCCCCTTAGAGGCCCATCCCAACCATCCATCACCATGACGTGTTGAAATATTATGCAGATCAAGTTGTTTCAATCTACGTTTAGCATTCCATTGTAATCCTTTGATACGTTCTACCGAAAAAACCCGGGCAACAAGATGAGCTAAAATTGCTGTTTGATAACCAGATCCGGTGCCAATCTCTAAAACATGATCTGTGGTAGAAAGCGCAAGTAATTCTGTCATACGAGCAACAATATAAGGTTGCGAAATGGTTTGAGAAAAACCTATAGGTAAAGGAATATTTTCATAAGCTTTATGTGAAAGTGCTTCATCAACAAAACACTCTCGAGGAACTTTCGCAATAGCTGCCAATAGTCCTTCATCCTCAATCCCTTGATGGCGTAGTTGTGTCAATAAATCTCTCATTGACCGTTTTAGCATTCCTCACTTGCCTCTGCTTTTATTAACCAATCTTTAACAACTTGCTGAGCCTTATAAGCAGTTAAATCCACTTGTAAAGGTGTAATAGAAACATATCCTGCTTCCACTGCGGCAAAATCTGTGTCTGGCCCCGCATCTCGTATTTCTCCAACCGGGCCTAACCAATACACCATATCTCCACTTGGATCTTCTAATGAATAAACGTTTTGAGCAGCATGACGACTACCACATCGCGTTACTTTGTAACTCTTAATTTCTGACATAGGAAGATCAGGAACATTAATATTAAGAATATTTCCTGCCCGCAATGGCGTTTTTTGTAATAAATTTAATAAATGACAAGTTACTTCTGCCGCTGTTTGGTAGTGAGTTTTGCCATTTAATGAAACGGCTAATGCAGGTAAACCAAGGTGCCGGCCTTCGGTCGCCGCTGCAACTGTACCAGAATAAATAACATCATCGCCTAAATTAGGACCACAATTAATACCCGAAACGACGATTTCAGGATATGGACGAATAAGCTGATTAACGCCTAAATAAACACAATCCGTGGGTGTTCCTTGTACCGAAATATCCCCATTTGCTAACCTGGCTATCCGCAATGGTTTATCAAGAGTTAATGCATTTGATGCTCCGCTTCGATTTCTATCAGGTGCAACAACCTGAACAGAATAATATTTACGTAACACAGTAGCTAGCGTTTGGATGCCAGGCGCTGTTACACCATCATCATTACTTAGCAATATCCTTAGCATTGTAGTATCTCGTTGATTTATATTGGACAATATATAAGAACTAAGCTATTTTATCCAACTATTATCATCTATGATAAAAAAAATGATTATGGGTTGAAAATAGCGTCAATCAATAATAGATTACAGCAAGAATATCATTAAGTAACAATAAAACACATCAAATTACTATAGAAAAATGCAGGTCTAATATTATCGTAAGGGAATGTAATAAGATTACAACATAATTTTGTTGCTTTTAACAACCAACTAAAAAATAAGAAAATATCTAATTACAACTCGCATTTTTAAATAATATCAACAGATAAGCAACAGCTATATAGAGCTAAAGCGCTTATCTTAACCAAAGATCTCTCTAGCAAAACATAAATCAATAAAAACAAATTCATAGTAAATCCTAAAAAAGAATACAAGATAGACTAAATAGCTAGCAACAATATGCGTTAAAACTAACAAAATAAACAAGTTACCATCTTATTAGAGACATGTATGACATCATTAAATGTGTCAACAGTTAATTTTTTATTAAACTTTTTAAATTTTAAATTTTAATATGTTCACTTTATCTTAAAGCCTATTTTGCGGATTTGATTAGCTATTTCCAATATTTTATGGTTTTACTTCAGTTAATAACAACATGACCATAATCAAATACAACCAACAAATTAGCTAATGCTAAACAAATACCAATTAGGAGATATAAGCTACCATTACCATCTGACCGATAATATTGAAATAAAATTTATTATTCTACGACTGATGAGTTCAAAAGAAGGCTTAATATGTTTAAAAAACAACTGGTAATATAATCCCACTTAATTATTATTTTTAAATCTTAATTAAATAAAGATAATAATATTTATCATCTTCAACATTATATTTTCAAACGAATACCATTCCTCAATATCAATAATATTTTCAGTATATTGATTAATTAATTCTCGTATTACATTAGTTGCAAAGCTACCTTTAGGTAATGGAAAAGATAGTTTTAATGTTTGCTGATCTAACCATTGCCAACACATATTTTACGGAATAACAATGATTGCTCGTCGCACCAAATTTGTTCGTTCAACTTGCAGCAGAGGCAATAACACCGAAAAATGCGTTAAACATTGTTGTTCAAACTGTTTCGCTTCTGACTGCGTTCCTAATTCTTTTTCTCCATATAATAGCGTTGTGATCGTATTTCACCAGCCTGCAATCGCTGGTGTAATTGAGATAACTCTTCTTGCTTAGCAACAAACTGCCACTGCCGGTTAATTGCATAACATCACCGTCCATTATTTGATATGCTTTATTATTCTGAATACGTCTACTGACGATAAAATTAAAGATAACACTACGAACAGCAGATAGATAAAAACCACGTTTATTACGCTGTTTAACTGCGATTTCTCCTTTTGCCCAACGCTCAGCTTGCACCAGATTATTACCGTTGCAACCAAAACGCTGCTCACCAAAATAATTAGCCACACCTAAAGATATAATTTGTTGCAAACGTGTTTCCACAACTCTGATCACTAATTTGTCGAATAGTTAGCTCAAAATCATTGCCTTTTAATGTGAACCAATACGTAATTTACGTCTTTGACGTTTCACTAGCAAAATTTTACATCCTACCAGTAAGAACTGACTAAAACCAGCCTCTTCCTTACCTGGCATATGGAGACAAAACCACTGTTCAGTTACTGCTTGCCGATTTTTTAAACCGACATAACTGACATTACGTGGAGAAATATGAACAAAACGAGCACACTGATCTCTGCTACTAATTGAGTATTACAACCCTTTTTTCTGACATAAACCATCAAGTGTTAGCCTTCTCCTTCAGGCAAAAATCCTAGATTTTCACGCAAAATAAAATCTTCAGCTATTAATTTTATTGTTCCACTTATTATCAGTTTACCATGCAGTCACTGAAGTGCTATCACCGTCATGACTATTATCCTTTACTAATAAAACCACTGCTTCGCAAGCAATACCTTCTTTTCTACCAACAAACCCGAGCTTTTCAGTGGTGGTGGCCTTAACATTTACATCATCAATATGGCAACCAAGATCATCTGCTATATTTTTACGCATAGCGGCAATATACGGCAACATTTTGGGCGCTTGAGCAATAATTGTGATATCAAGATTACTAATACAATATCCTTTTTTAAGTACCTTGTAATACGCTTCGCGTAATAAATGGCGACTATCGGCATCTTTATATGCAGGATCAGTATTAGAAAAGAGTTTACCGATATCACCTAATGCTACGGCACCAAGAATAGCGTCAGTCAACGCATGTAAAGCGACATCACCATCGGAATGAGCAATTAATCCTTGTTGATAGGGAATTTTCACTCCACAAATTGTAATTGGGCTATCGCCACCAAATTTATGTACATCAAATCCATGTCCAATTCGCATGAACGATACTCCTAACGATAATCTTAATTAAGTGCGAGAAAGATAGAATTCAGCCAACATCAAATCTTCTGGTTGAGTAACCTTTAAATTATCAACTCTACCTTCCAGCAATTGAGGATGGTAACCACAATATTCAAGCGCCGAAGCTTCATCGGTAATTAACACTTTTTGCGCCAACGCTTGGGTCAAACAGTTCTTTATTAATTCTAAAGGAAAAAATTGTGGTGTTAGTGCATGCCAAAATTCACTTCGTTCAACAGTATGACTAATATCTATTTTTCCTTGCACTGAGCGTTTCATTGTATCTCTTACCGGCACAGCCAAAATACCACCATAAGAAGATTGCTTACTATCAATAAAATGAATAATGTTATCTAAATCAGTTTGATGTAAACAAGGTCGTACTGCATCATGAACTAAAACCCAGCAAGGATCTAACTGTAATTTGTCTGATAAATAATTCAGCCCAGCCAAAACGGAATCAGCTCTTTGACAACCACCAATTACTGTTTTAATTATTGGATTTTTGGCAATCACTAATTGATGAAAAAAGTTATCATCTTTATTCAATGAAACAATAAGTTGGGAAATTCTTGGCTGCTTAAGTAGGGCAGATAAGGTATGTTCAATAATAGTTTTTCCCGCTACGGTTAGATATTGCTTAGGACAATCAGCTTTCATACGACTACCAACACCAGCAGCAGGTATTAAAGCAACAACCTGTACTTTATGATTAGATTTAAACTTATTCATTATTCTGGACTATTTTGTTATGAATTAACTACTTTTTTGCCATGCGTTTTTTAATAATTTTGTAACTGAACAAAACATTATTAATTAAAATTTTCTTTATTATTAGTAAAAAAATTCTCATTCAATTATTCGATAGAAAAACTCGCTAGGTTTAATCATACCAAGCTCAGCACGGGCTCGCTCCTCAATCGCTTCCCGTCCCTCATTCAAATCATCTATTTCAGCAAACAAACGCTCATTACGTGCTTTAAATGTCATGTTCAACGTTTTAAGCGCTGCAACTTCATTTTTTACACGCATATAATCATGCACGCCATTTTTACCAAGCCACAGCGAATACTGTAACCAACAAAGCACCGCCAACAATATCAGCACTAATTTACGCATCAAAGCTCCCCTGCAAGACTCACTCATCATCCCACAACTTACCCAACGACACTATCTATCACCTATCACAGATAAGTTATTAATAAAAAATTTCAGCAAAAAAACATGAAATAGAGTCAAATGGACCTTTTATTGATAGAGTATAGCTTAGCTATATGTCAAAAAAAAGTTTGTTTTTACTGCTTAATAAGTTGCTCAATTTAAAATATTTTGTTGATAAAATATATTTTATACTTTAAATAAAGCCAAAAATTATACTGAAAAATTCATCTCTTCTATTTTATATTCATCGAGTTATGACACAACTTCAATATAATAAGATATTATAGGCATATCTCATCATTAAAAAGATTAAATTATCTTTATCTCACATAATGAGAGATGAATTAACAAAAGTTTCTAAAATATAAAAAATGCACTCATCTAAACAAAATGTTTGCATTAATACAATTATAGGTGCCACAATGAGCGCAACAATTTTTAAAGACTTTCAATTTGAGGCTGCCCATCGTCTACCACATGTTCCCCCAGGGCATAAATGCGGACGTTTACATGGGCACTCATTTATGGTCAGATTAGAATTAACTGGTGAAATTGATCCACAAACAGGTTGGATTGTTGACTTTAGCAATATTTCTAAAACATTTAAACCCTTATGGGAACAATTAGATCATCATTATCTTAATGACATAGAAGGATTAGAAAATCCTACCAGTGAAGTTATTGCACGATGGATTTGGTATAAAATGAAGCCAATTTTGCCGCAATTAAGCTCGATAATGATTAAAGAAACTTGTAATGCTGGTTGTATTTATCACGGTGAATAATACAATCCTTTTATTTTCAGCACCCTCTGGTGCTGAATATTATCATGCTATATCTAAATATTTATGCATTTGAACTGACAGCCGCCAATTGCGCTTAATGCAAGTGTCAATACACAGTTGGGTTGCCTTAGCCTTTTGACTAATCGGTTGTAAACAGATTTGCGGTAAAGGATGATTAGCTTCAAGCTGATTAATCAAACAATCCAATGCATCAATATCTTTTTGCCGTCCAACAGGATGTTTAATTTCATTCACCCTATTTAACGCCGCAGGTAATATACTAAAACCTCCACGCATTACTACTTTTGGTGATACAGTTACCCAAGTTTTGTCAGAACAATAAATATTATGCGTTCCACTCGTCTCGATTTGACATCGATAACCCTTTTTCTCCAAGCTATGCGTTAATTCATTTAGATCATATAAACAAGGTTCCCCGCCAGTAATTACTACATGCCGAGCGGTATAATTTTTTTGTTCAAATAAACCAATAAGTTGTTCTGCGCTACAAGTTGCCCATTCCTCGTTTTCAATCTTTTTAGTTAAAATTACCGACAATGGCCGTTGTAACTGTTTGCTTTTAGCCCAAGTATGCTTAGTATCACACCAACTACATCCGACCGGGCAACCTTGTAAACGAATAAAAATTGCAGGTACACCGGTAAAATAACCCTCTCCCTGTATCGTTTGAAATATATGGTTGATTGGATAATCCATGACGTTCTCTAAAATAACTTAATAAGTTGCCTATTATTGCAGATATCTATCCCTATAACACCTTTCTTTATGATATGGTAAATAACTTGTGCTTTGTAGTTATCAAAACTAATTAGGTTGTGAACTGGGAGCATATCCAGCACATTAAAAATAAAGATGGAAAGACAACAACATGAACAATACAAATCAACTTAAACGGGGATTAACTGGCAGGCATATTCGCTTTATGGCGCTAGGCTCCGCAATTGGTACAGGACTTTTTTATGGTTCTGCCTCAGTAATCCAAGCTGCCGGTCCAGCAGTACTGCTCGCCTATATGATCGGTGGAGCTGCAGTTTTTATGGTCATGCGGGCACTTGGTGAGATGGCTGTCTACCATCCAGTTCCAAGCTCTTTTTCTCAATATGCTAGTCACTATATGGGACCATTGGCCGGTTTTCTCACCGGTTGGAATTATATCTTTGAGATGTTAATTGTCTGCCTGGCCGACGTAACCGCTTTTGGCACATATATGCGTTTTTGGTTTCCTTATGTTGATCAATGGATATGGGTATTAATTATTGTTTTATTTATTGGGGCATTAAACCTGTGTCAGGTGAAAATTTTTGGTGAAATGGAATTCTGGTTATCAATTATTAAAATTATTGCCATTATTGCGATGATTATTGGTGGTGCGGCAATCATGCTGTTTGGTTTTGGCCAAGGTACAGAGCATCATGCAACAGGTTTATTTAACCTTTGGCAACATGGCGGTTTTATGCCTAATGGTATAGAAGGAATTATTGCCTCACTCGCCATTGTTATGTTCGCTTTTGGTGGTATTGAAGTGATTGGAATTACTGCAAGTGAAGCTAAAGAGCCAGAAAAAAGCATCCCTAAAGCCATTAATACTGTTCCAGTACGGATATTGCTATTTTATGGCTTAACACTATTCATATTAATGTGCATTTTTCCATGGAACCAAATTGGCCAAAATGGGAGTCCATTTGTGCAAATTTTTGCCAATTTAAATATTACTTCCGCCGCTAATATCTTAAATATTATCGTCATTACCGCTGCTATATCGGCCATTAACAGTGATATCTTCGGGGCAGGACGTATGATGTATGGTATGGCTCAGGAAGGACAGGCACCTCGTTCATTCATGAAACTTAGTCGTAATGGCGTTCCCTGGATGACAGTGGTGGTTATGTCGATTATTATGTTGATTGGCGTTTATCTTAACTATATTATTCCAAAAGATATTTTTGCAATAATTGCCTCGTTAGCAACGTTCGCGACCGTTTGGGTCTGGTTAATGATCTTACTTTCTCAAGTTGCAATGCGCCGTAAAATGAGTGCTAAAACAGCAAACCAACTGAAATTTAAAGTTCCATTCTGGCCAATTGGTCCAATCATCACCATCTTGTTTATGGTATTTATCATTGTGCTGTTAGGCTTTTTCAAAGATACACGTGTTGCGCTGATCGTAGGAATGATTTGGATTGCATGCTTATCACTTACTCACTACTTATTTCTTAATAAAGAGAAAATAACAATAAAATAGCCTTCACAGTTAACATTGTCGCAATAGTATTCTAACATAACCATTAAAATAGAAGTGTTGATCAGCATTTCTATTTTTTATTTTCTTATTAAAACTACTTGATGCTAAACTTGGCACAAATTGGATTATGGTCTGAAGATACAGTTTTAACAACCTCTGCATCGAGAAGAGTTAAACCACGATAAAAAACATAATCTAATGGATAACCAAAAATTAAGGTGCGATCATCAGTGTCAAAATTGACTTCTTTCATCCGCAAGCTACGGGTGAAACGTTTAAGTGTATTTATACGTTGTCGGCTCCAGGTATTAAAGTCGCCAGCAAAAATCACTGGACCTTGATGTCTTCTAATATGCTCTCCTATATTGTGTAATTGCCGACAATAAATATCCACACCAAAGCTAAAATTAACAGCATGAATATTAATAATCATCAAGTTTCGACCATCATAGAGTGGGTAAACGGTAATTAACGCAGATTTCGGTAAACGAAGTAACGGCTCTTTTTCGCGTAATGGACAACAATAAATTGGATGAGATGTTGCTAACGTCATTACCCCTAAAGCGTGTTGAGGAAAAATAATAGCAGGTACCTGATCAGCGACTAAATGTTGTGATACCACAAAATCAATAAGTTGAGGTGAAGTTTGAGCCTCTTGCAATAGAATCAAGTACTTATTGGTAACTAATTGATTTAAAACTGAATACCAGTTAGGCCGTTGCTGCTTATAAATATTCCATGAAACAATACCGAACTCATCACTTCCTGAGAATAGGGGCATGCCAATGGGTAAATCATCATCAAGCGTACATTCAGATACCGGTAAAATACGCTTTGCCGGTTTTCCGGCAATATAACGCACAGAATAATTTTTTTTTGTCACCTCAAATTGCCCTAAAAGATCGAATATTTATTAACCTAACCAATATATAGATCATAGATAAAACTCATCATTTAGAAGCATACTTACGCCTTAAAGTTCAAGAAAAATATAAACAAAATATTTTATAAAAAAGACTTATATATTTAACTATTAGTTTTTAATAAATAACAAAAAGCCCTGTGATATTTTCACAGGACTTAGTTCTATGATAATGGCGGTGCAGACGGGGCCGAACCCGCGACCCCCGGCGTGACAGGCCGGTATTCTGACCAACTGAACTACCGC
>JBGDCZ010000014.1:0-64653 GCA_048493715.1 Arsenophonus endosymbiont of Dermacentor nuttalli
CCTGTTTTTTAAACCAAAAAAGTGAAATTTAAGGTTGACTTTAAAGACGCTTACTAAGTAGTACTTTTACTATCATGTTTCGCTACTACCCGATAAATACAGAAAATCTTTAACATCTTGTATTTCTAATCCAATTTCTTTCCCCGACGGAGAAACCAAAACATAAATATTATAAGAACCTCCACTAGTGCGATATTTATGCTTATTAGAAATTATATAACCCTGATATTTACCGCTTTGAATAATATATAATGAATTACCATTGGTTATAAATTCTATATCATCAATAGTTATTGGTTTATTATTAACAACATTGATTATCTTATTCCAAGTTATTTTATTTTATGTATTGCAGCCGATGTTGCCCAAGCACTAGATAAGAAATAAATATCTTTGTTTATTAAAAAACATCTACTTCTCTGATACTTTCAATATTTTTTCTGCCTCTTTGTTTGGCATTTCATCTAAAATATTCACGATCCCACTTGAAGTTCCTAGCATTAAAAAGGAACCAGCCGAAGAGTTAGTAGCAAAGATAACTATTTTATTATTTAACATACGATAGCTGTTAATATGCAATTGTCTTTCAGATGCAATACTATCAATATAGTTTAACGTTGCTAGGTATAATTCTTTGCTGGTATGTGAAAACCTTCTTTCTTCGACATGGTGCAACTCCCTGCTAATCTAACAGCTGAAAATAGTAACCATTAATACAAAAACATAAAACTTTTCTTTAAGCATACACCCTCTATTATGCTTTTTTCAGCTTAATTTAACTGTAATGAATGAAATATTTTGACAGAAGCAGGTGATATCTAAAGCTCACTTAATAATTATATTTTAATAATATAGTCCGGATGGCGGATTAAACAACTTGCAAAGATATCTGCTCGCTGATTATATAGCTTAAGCCAACAATAAAAATATTTAATGTAAGATACTAAAAATTCCAACCAATTCCTACCATAAACATATCTTGATCTTTATGATTAAATGAAACAACGCGATTAAAACGCAGATTAGTGCTTAAATGATAATCTATTTGTAAACTAATAACGCCTGCCAAATCGTTCTTAATTCTTCGTCTGACGCCTATCATAGGTATAATAAGGCCCAGCACCCGCACTGACAGCCCAATTGGTTGATATGGGCAATTACATACCAAACCTGTCTAACAAAGCATTACCTATTCACTAAACCATTATCCCTTTCATAAGTATACTTAATGAATAAGCATGAGCATCATTTATAAAATGCTTAAACTCTAGTTGATGGCCAATTTTTAATGGTACTTTTGAGCGATTAGTTTGCGAAGTACCTAACCAATAACTGATTTGCATATCTTCAGCAAGAAACGCAGATGAGTGCTGATTTGAAAATTTGCACCTATACCCAACATAACTGAATCTGTGGTAAAAGAACTAGGCATTTGCACATGATTATACTGGGCTTTCAGAAATAGTTCATCAGGAATAAGGTGATAAACAAACGCTATTGAGCCGTAAATTCCTACTCGTTTATCATTATATACTTGTTTATTACGGCGGGTAGTATTCATACTAAAATATGGACCAACTGAAAAATCTAACTTCATTCGTTGATTAAAATTTAATATTCCTGTGCCAATAATGGCAAAGCCATCTCGGTAATTATTATTTGAATGTCTTTCATTTAAATAAGCCACTGAGGCAAAAAATTATTAGCTATTTTTTCACCAAAACTCACCTGATAGCTTCCCCAATTCATTTCGCTACCTTGACTGGCCCAACCATTTCAATAAACTAAATTAACAGTAAATTCTCGTGACTTTTGATCACTATTTTCATACGAAATAGCATGGGAAATAAAAATAAATAGATGACTAATTAAAGCTAGAGAAAAAATATATAATTGATTTTTATTTATCATTTTGTCTATCTTTTAATTCAAACAATTAATTATAGTAAAAATTTCTCTGCTAACATTTTTCACAACACAAAGCTAACAGTATGCTTTGTTTTTAATTAGCTGTAATAGATTGTAAATTAAGCTATTAACCCATCTTTCATTTTAATTTTATTGTTGCAGGCTATTAAATAACTAACTGTTGTAAAAAGTATCAATAATAAATAGTGAAAATCATAAAGTGAGTGATTATAGTAATAACCGTGAATATAAAAATATCTATGCTTTTCTTCCTCGCGTTGTTTAAAGACTAAAATATGAAAATTTCTATAATCATCTATTAACTCTATTTTATATTTATCATATACTTCACAATTAATTTACAAATTAATTTTTTGTGACTATTTTTTATTATTGCTAATTATATTCTACAAGAAATTCAGTTATAAACAATTTAGCTAAGGTGCATTATGAAGAAAATTTTAATGGTTACTGTACTACTTTCTTTTGCTAGTTTGAGTAGCTATGCAAAAGATAATAATCATGTTCAAAATTACCATGGCGGTTATGTCGGTCATGGTGTAGCGCATAGTAGTCACGTTGAGTACACTGGTACACATGGTGAACATAGTCATCACGAAAGTCATAGGGAAAACGATGAACATGCAAGCCTTAGTGGACCCGACGATATCTCTTTTTACCCAGAATTTTCTAAAACAGTAAGCCCTTTCTGCAATACTGAGCAACAAGGATTTGAATATGGTGGAGGTTTAACTCGGGAGGAAATATTAGTGAGGTTTATAATCAATAGGTAGCAAGGAAAATGATATTTTCATCATTTACCCTGTGGTATTTAAGGTAAACAAAAACATTATTAGTCATATTTTTTGTGTAGATTATAAATAAAAATTTGTCATAGATTAGAATTTGCTGCCATATAGGCAGCTAATGATTTAATTAATTATTATCTTCAGTGCCACAAACAGCAATATCTTGTTACTATTTTGTCTAAATATTTATAAAAAAACCAAATACCTATCCAATAAACAATTGTAGCTAAATCCACACAACAAAATATTAATAAAAAATAAAAAATAAAATTATTATTGATAATGATATTATTCAACCACGCTAAAAGAGTAAATTATGAAACAACTAGTTAAAATATTTTCCATTACATCTGTGTTAGGTATGAGTTTTCTTGCTTTTGCTAACTAAGGATAATTCATCTGATGAAAAAATAGCTAGCGAAACAATGTGCGACACTCAGCTCAGTTTGGAATGGGACAACCTCAAGGCTCTACAATTCAAGATGGTAAACAGATAAATATTTGCCCTAGATTCTAATATAGAATTATTACACTTATTCTTAAATATTAACAACTTTATCATAAGTATTATAACAAAAAGATTGCATTACCAATAATAAAAAGAGAGTAATATCCAAATAGAATAACGGTGAAAAATAGGACTAATCAGCTACTTTCAATAGTAGCTGATTATTTAAAATTTTATCAACCGCGCTATTCCTATAAGAACTTGGAGCACCCTGCTCCATCCTCGTTTTTCTGAAGAAATAAGTTGCCAATTTTTATTTTTCGAGCCTACTTTATCACCATAACAGTACAATTTATACAGCGGCCAAAGTAAATAGTCGTTAGCGGTATGAGTCACAACAAAGCTATCCAGTTCAAACAGTTCGATATCCTTGGTAATCTTGAATGTCAAAAGATCAATCTTTTGTAGTCATATAAAACAGCTGGTTAGATATAATGAGATAAATAATGGCGGGCAAAATTTTCTATACCATAAACAGCAGCAATCTAGCAACAGGATAACAACCATTGCCATAAAAGAAAATTCACTAACTAGTTGAATTTATAAATATTTGTTGGTGTTTAGAAAACATCACTAACAATGAAAATGGCGGAAGAGGGAGGAGGAGAGATTCGAACTCTCGGATGCTTTCCCATCGGCGGTTTTCAAGACCGCTGCCCTCCCCTCCACAATATCTGAAACTATAAACATAGCTTGACTGATTGTAAACCCTTATATAATTTAATCACCACATATTTATGCTACTAAGTGATTATTCGCTTAATTTATCATCATTTACTAATATATTTGGGTAAAAAGCTAAATTAGCCATACATTTTATCTAACACTTAAAAAATATCATATGCTTATATTTGAAGGTCGTGAAGTTGAAACCGATGCCGACGGTTACCTTAAAAATAGCCAAGAATGGCGTGAATCCATGGTGTATCTATTAGCCAAACAAGAAAATATTATATTAACGGAACAGCATTGGGAAATTATTCGCTTCATTCGTGCATTTTATCTCGAGTTCAATACCTCACCAGCTATTCGTATGCTAGTAAAGGCAGTTGCTAAAAAATATGGTGAGGATATTGGTAATAGCCGCTATCTTTATCGCCTTTTTCCAAAAGGACCGGCCAAACAAGCAACAAAACTTGCCGGTTTACCTAAGCCGGTAAAATGTATTTGAGTTATTACAGTGAGTGTCGAATATGAAAACCCACTACTTCTTTTTCAACATGACACTCTTCACTTTTATAATATTCTATTTTAGTACTCACTGGCCCACCAGCTTTTAACCAATCCTCTAATTGCTGAATTTGCTGCAATGTGCCGAAAGCTTTTATTTTTACACTGCCATCATAGCGATTATAAACATAACCATATAAGCCATGTTCTTTCGCCCAATTTAATGTGTGATAACGAAATCCTACACCTTGAACTCGCCCATAAATATAGTAATTTCTACCTATCTTTCGCATTTTAGTGCTCTCTAATAAATAATAACATATTGTTTTTTGAGTGAACAACAGATACTCTGATAGTATAGAGTTTTTACTCTACAATAGATTACAGCTATTAAGAAACTAGAATAAGCGTGACCTGCTTGAAATTTATATTATTAGCCATATATCATCACCTATAGAATATACAAGGCTTCTAGGAGGTAGCTATGATGGCTACCAGTAAATTTAGTATTGGGCAACAAGTAAGGCACAAGCTCCTAGGTTATACTGGAGTAATAGTTGATGCTGAATACTCTCTGGATAAACCACAGGATGACGATATTGCAGCGAATGCAGCTTTACGTTCAGCTCCCTAGTACCATGTCGTTATGGAAGATGATAATGGTGAGTCTATTCACACTTATCTGGCTGAAGCCCAGATTAAGATTACCTATGAAACGTCAGGTGAACACCCTGAACAATCTTCCCTATACGTAATTAACTAATTTTTAAAATACTATAAACGGAGATGATTAACAAATCATCTTACTTGATCTATTTCTCCAAACCTAAGCGAGGTATCTCTATTTTGGGATAAGCGTTCATCACTACCTCTAATCCCGCTTGCTCAGCTATTTTCTTAGCTTCTTCATTAATAACACCTAATTGTAGCCAAAGTACTTTTGCATTGATTGCTATTGCTTGTTAGGTGATCTCTAATGCTGCCTCTGAATTTCTAAAAATATCAATCATATTAATTGGATATGGAATATCAGTCAGATGTGCATAAACTTTTTTTCCAAGCAATTCTCCTCCGGCGAGCTATTGGACTAATAGGAGTCACATTATAGCCTTGATTTATAAGATATTTCATCACTTTATAACTTGGTCGGTCAACTTTATCACTAGCACCAACTAATGCTATCAATTTTACCTTGATTAAAATAATTACAAGTTTCTGCTCAAGCACTTATGACACTCCATAATTTTAAAATAATCACCTACACTATGATATAAATCAAAACGAAGCGCTACTAGACTTGTCGAATCTATTGAGTTAACCAATGAAAATTAGCATAGTGATTTACTTACTAAATTAGTAATCATCTAATAATATAAGGAACAGTATGAAATCCGTTATTCGCAGATTGAAAAGAAATAAAAATATTGCCCTTGTTGCCCATGATCACCGTAAATTATCGTTACTAACTTGGGTGCAAAAACATATTTCCACCCTAAAAATACACAAATTGTTTGCCACTGGTACAACTGGTAGCTTGATCCACCAGCATACCGGTTTAAAAATTATTAATATGCTTAGTGGTCCGATGGGAGGAGATCAACAACTTGGTGCGATGATTGCCGAACAAAAAATCGATATTTTGATCTTTTTTTGGGATCCATTAAATGCAGTTCCTCATGACCCCGACGTAAAAGCGCTTCTTCGTCTCGCTACCATATGGAATATTCCTGTGGCTACAAATATCGCGAGTGCTGATTTTATTATCACATCACCCGCTTTTGATCACGACACAGAAATTGAAATCCCTAATTACCAACAGTACCTGGAAACCCGCATAAACTAATTGTTTAACAGTAATAACTAATAAAATTTAGTGATATTTTTTAAAAATATATTTTGAATTAACAACAGAAAAAACTCGGTTAAAATAATAACGAAGTTATAATAAATAACACTTATGGTTTTTGCTGGAAACACCTAATTTTTTCAGCTGCTCAACAAAAATTGACGGTGTGGATTTGTTATATAATAAATAAACTCGCTTTTTAGCTCTAGTTAAAGCAACATATAATAAACGTCTATCTGGTAAGTTGGGGGAAACATCAAACTTTGGTAATAGTACTTTTTCTATTACAGACTCAGGTTCACATACCGGAAAACCATTTATTCCCTGATGTAGTCCAAGTATAATAACATAATCGGCCTGGCATCCTTTTGCTGCTTGGATAGGCGTGAAATTAATTTTTAATTTTGGCCAACGGATATTAGCTTTTTTTATTACCTCAGGTTGCAAATAAAAATAACGTGACAAAATGAGAATTTTTTCTTTTTCAGTAACATAACCACTCATTTTATTAAGCAAATTTTCCAGTTGTTTTTCTGGTAATAAAACTATTGATTTTTTATTCCCTTTAAGCAAGTTTTTCAATGGCTTAATTTGCTGCTTAGGATCCATTTGCATAAATTGGTTAGCAATTTTACCAATGTAATCATTAAAACGATAACTAGTATCAAGTTTACAGTAAACTGCAGTACCAAAATAATGTTCAAAAGAAGCTATTAAATTTAATTTTGCTGCCGGAAAACGATAAATTGCTTGACTATCATCACCGGCGGCAAACAAATGAGTCTGCTTATTCTGTTGTTGTAATAACCGCAGTAACTGCATTTGTAATGGCGCAACATCCTGAAATTCATCAATCAAAATATATTTCCACGGGCTAACAAATTTTCCTTTTTGTAACAAATTAATTGCTTGATGAATAAGCCCTAAGCTATCAACTGCTCCTTCGGCTTTTAAAGCCGATTTCCATACCTTAATAATTGGCGCCGCTAAACACAGCTCAATTTGTAGTTTTTTGTTTTCTGATTCAGTTGCTAATTCAATTATGGTTTTCTGGCTTCCTCCATGCATACGTAGCAAATTAAGCCAATTATCTAAACGAACCACTAATCTTTCAGCTAATTGTTTGTCATGCCAAAACTGATCACTAGGAATATTCCAACCCAATTCCCCAATTAAATACTGACTCCATCCCTTTGCTTGCGATTTTTTTTCCTGACACTGTTTCTGCCATTCTCTGATCAATAAATTATGTCTTTTGTGTTCATTTACCTCTAACTCACTGATAGTAATATTTTTATTACTGCTAGTTTGAATAATATGCGATAACAAACTATAAAAGGTTTTTGCATGAAACGCTTTTTGCCCTAAACGGATGTGAACAAGTTCATCCATTTTTTTGGCTGTTTTATCATCAAAGGCCAGTAATAGAATTTGTTCAGTAATAGCCAGCTGCTTGAGTAAAAGCCAACCTATTTTTGCTAGCAAAACAGAAGTCTTACCGCTACCCGCACCGCCTAAAACTAAAATATTCTCTTCGTCGTTTACGATACAAGTGGCTTGTGATAAGTCTAATGAAGTGACGCCAAATTGCTGAAAAAATTCAACGTGATGCTTAAGCATCCGGGCAACCCAATATTGATTAATGTCACTGAGTGCCTGATGATCTAAACGGAGCCAGTGCTGACAGATGGCAAAATTTTGACAGCAACATACAAATTCATTTAAACGCGCTAGTGGTAAAGGGAGAGTATTAAGTTTACTATTAATTTGATTTTGCAACTGAGCAAGCTGCGCCTGGGTAAACCAACTATCCTGTGTTAAATATTTTTCTATTCTCTTCACTTGTGCTGTTAAAATATCAGAACAAATCAAGCTCATTTCTTGACTCCATTTTCTCCATATATCCATAAGGTGCTGGAAAAAATATTGCGTTTCTTGCCATTCAGTACCGTGTAAACGAACAACCTTATTGTTTAGTACTTCAAATTCAAGCTCCCCCCAAACAACACCTCGTTTACAACGTATATCAACCAGTTGGTTAAACGGAATGAGGTACTGATATTTTTCACCACTCACTTCAACACCGGCATTCAAAAGACGCACACGATTATAAGGATGCTGGGCTAAACGCTGACCTACATGTGTCGATTTTAATTCCATTACACAATACCTTAGCTAAAATATGTTAGGCCATGACAAGAAAAGTTTTTTCTCTTTACTAAACCTTATCGGTTATTATGGATGCTGTTAAATTATTAACCTTTACTCTTACAAATTAGAGGTTATTGTGCTCACTATGTTTTCTGGCTTTCGCTACGTATTTTATAATAGCAACTTCCTTTATTATATCCGAATACTCATTGCGCTCATAGGAACGTCATTAATCCCCTTGGCTTTTGGGTGAGCAACTTAAAATAACCATACCTTTAACTTTGGGTGTAGTTACCGCTGCACTCACTGATCTCGATGATCGATTTATTGGTAAACTTTGTAACATCACCATCACATTTCTGTCATTCCTGATTGCCTCTGTCACTGTTGAATTGCTGTTTCCCTGTCCATGGTTATTTTTTATTGAACTAGCGTTATCTGCTTTTAGTTTTACATTATTAGGCGTTCTGGGTTTTATGGTACAATTGCTTTTGGCACCCTTCTTGTAGCAATCTACACTATGTTTGGCGCTCCCATTTTTGCAATTTGGTATTAACAACCCATACTTTTACTTATTGGCGCTAGTTGGTACTACTCATTAACCCTTATCAGTCATATTTTTCTTCCCATTCAGTCCTTACATAATAAATTAGCCCAATGCTACCAACAGCTTTCTATCTAGATAATAAAGCAAATTTATTTAACCCAGACATTGAAGAAAATTATCAACGAGCGATTTTTGATCTTGCTATGGCCAATAGCTAATTGGTCAATATAATGAATCAAATAAAAGTAACATTGCTAAGTCGGTTAAAAAGTAATAAAAACCAATCCGAAACCAATAATAGTCTCCATTACTATTTTATTGTTCAAGATATCCATGAACGAGCAAGTTCATCAAAACTTAAGTCAGAATTTTCCTCATAGCGACATTCTTTTTCGCTTTCAAAAACTACTATCAATGCAAACTGAAGCATACCAACTGGTTGCCCACTCCATTTTAACTCATAGCATATATCAGCATAATGCAAAATTTAAATCAGCATTTGCTAATCTGGAAAATTCGTTGCGACACCTTACACAATAATATTCTGACAATAAACAAAAAACACTTTATAACCTATTAGTGAATCTCAAAGAAATAGACACTCAACTTAATAGTATTGCTGTCGAGCAAATAGAAATTTCATCTAATCAATCATTGGCTGAAACACAGCTCTCTGATAATTCATTATCTAGAATCAGAGATTTTTGGCATATAATTACCAGCAACTTAACACTTAACTCAACCCTGAGTAAAACGAGTAGGGTAATAAATAAGGTAGCTTGGGCATATTGGCTAGAACGAAAGGTAAAGAAAAAAATGCCACAAATAATAATGAGTAATAGTTGTCCTACTATAGATGGCACAAAATAGAGAAGTGGTAACCCAATGAGAGAACAGCGGCAATAGTGCCAATAATCCGCAATATCAAGCAATGTTTAGTTGCTATATAATTTGGTTGGCATACAAATAAATTTGTTAGCAATATCCAATAACCTTGTAGTATATCAAACAGTTGAACAATAATATAACCGCTACACAATACGACTGACATTCTGATCGTATGACGAATCAGTTTTAACTTATTAGGCGAAGGGTTCAACGTAATGCTTCCACGAGTAATCAATACATTTATTGGCTGTAGTATTGCCTGGATTGCAGTAAATTATATTTGCCTGATTGGCGATTTCGGCAACTGCCTAAAGCACTTCAACAAATATTAAATAGTAATTGCCGTTATCTTTCCGCTATTTCTACTTCAATATCATTATGGTAGAGATAATAGTGTCGATTATCGTATCGCCCGTCGTGATGCGCATATTAATGACGCAGAACTTGTTTCTGTACTGTCCGATATGCTTGCAAGAGCTAAAACGAACAATATTCCCGAAGAAAAAATTTTTAAATTACTATGTCTTAATAATACCACGTTGAGTTATATTTCTGCCTTGGGAACACATCGCGAACAACTTAACAATCCAACTATTTTATCTATTCTAGACAATTCAATTGACTATATTGAATCAGCGTTGAATTTTGCCTTATTAAATACCAAGCAGTCAAAGAGTTAGACAATTCACTAATTCAACGCTTCCAAACATTACAATTAGGCGAAAATAGTAAAGAACAACTGGTTGCTGAGCAATTATTATTGTTAATTTACTTACTGCCAGAAATCACATCACTAGTTGCTTTTATTAACCAACAAGCGCCAAACTGAAATAATTATAATTACAAATTCTTTTAAAACGTAAAACTGACTATAAAAACAAACCATCAAACTGTTTTTTAGTCTATTTCTCACGTTAGTCTATTGTACCAACTAATTAATTTAATTTTTATTGACTCAGGAAGTACTGCAATATGATAGCCTTCGATAGTTCCCGCTAATTCAAATAGCAATTTAATACTTAGATTGACTTTCTTCTGTATTAATCTTAAATAACAAACTTTAGCGCCTAACATTTTTAAATAGCCTACTTTGCCTAATGCTCTTTCTGTAGACATATTCATATTAGGTAAGTCTTTGATCCTAATATGTGAATGCTGTTTCTGAGATAATTCTTCTATGGCTGCTTTATAAGCAAGAGCAATGTAAATAAGATAAAAGTAAATTATCATTCCAAAGCATTTCATTAATAAAAAAATACTTTAATATGAGAGGAACACCTTTTTTGGTATAAACAAGCTTCTGCAATGCTGACACTTCAAATTGAAGTTCAGCAAACAAACAACCTCGCAGATAAAACTCTCCATCAAATACCTTCCCAATGATGACATGATTGACGAGAATCAACTAAAAGCATAATTACCACTCTCCATGTAAACGTCCACAAATCTAATATCTTTGTGCTTCTCCATATTATTTTAAGCTAAAATGTCAGCAATACTTATTAAGTTAATAATCTCACTATAAAAACTCCCTCTGTTATTACCGAGCTTGATATACTACAAGCAACGAGAAAATCCTTGCACCACGTTTAATATTAAATTAAATGTGGCTATTTATTTGCATGCAATATAATAGCTAAATAAATAGTTTAACAATTACCTAAAAATAACTTAGTAGTTTGCCATTATTTTTAATGTCTATAATAGCTAAAACTTATAATACATATTCCTCACTCATTAATAGTTAATAGGAATATTCTATTCAACAGGCAGAATAAAAAAATCCGCAATCTTACTCAGACTGCAACAATTAAATGTTCAATCAAGCAGAAAAGTTAATTTTTTGCGGAGTGCTTTGTAAAAATTAGCTTGATATTATATGAATATACAATTACTGTATTTATACACAGTATTTTGATGAGGTTAATATGAATATCAACACCTGGAATTATCCACTAAAAACAGAAAATCAACACAACAATGTTCAAAAATTACTAGTTACAAATAATAGTAATTCGCCAACTTATCTAAATGGAGCAGTTTAATGAATGGATATATATGAAAAAAATCCTATGGTTGAAATACTTCTTACATCACTATTACACCACCTGAGTGACGAATCTCGTTGGCTATTATGGTTAAATCCTAATCGAAAGCTAAGTCGCAATTGTTAATCAATTCAGAGCTGCCATTAAATAAAAACAATACAAATAAATTCACTAAGCCCAGAAATAAGCGTCATTGCTATGAAAAAAGCATTAGCTAGCGGCAACTGTAGCATTATGTTAGGATGGTCACCTCCTTATATCAGCATCATGTATACAACATTTAGAACAAGCGGCACAGTTGGGAAACACCATTGGCTTTCTAATGCGGCCTGAAAATACAAATTGCTATCGGGGGCATTCTAATCAGCTAAAAATTCATTCTAATTATTATCACTAGTCTATATTAGGATTATTCCTAATCTGCTTGATGAATTGTAAACCACAATAGACAAAAACAAAAAAAAATAATATAAATCATTTAGTTAATACTTAATCACGGTAATTTGGTTATAAATTATAGATATAATTCACCGATTACCCTTTAAAAAGTTAATGAGATTAATGTTCCCTCTACTTGTAACTTTCAAAGTTCATTGTAAACTTTACAATGTAAAGATAGTGCTTTAATTCTACTTTTTATTTGAATGATACCGTAGACAAATAAAGTAGAGGCGAAGGTAGTAGAGTGTAATAACTTAACAAGCATTTTAAACCATACGGCTTATAAAAAAGCTCAAGAAGCTGATGCCTATATTGGATGATAACGAGGCGTAAAATGAAAAAGATAGCTATCGCAATAGCAGTGGCAGCTTTCGCAACTGCAGCCCAGGCAGCACCCAAGGACAATACTTGGTATACCGGTGCTAAATTAGGTTGGTCACACTTTGACAATACAGGCTTTCATCCTTATGATGAAAACGTTGGAAGTGGTAAAACTAAACGTGATCAACTAGGCGCTGGTGCCTATCTTGGTTACCAACATAACCAATATCTTGGTTTAGAATTAGGTTATGACTGGTTTGGCAAAATGAGATATTCTGGTCATCCAAACAACGGTAGCCTGAAATCGATGGGTGTTCAATTAACCGCTCGTCTAAACTATCCGATCACAGACGAATTAGATGTTTATACTCGTCTTGGTGGTATGGTATGGCGTACTGACGCAAAAGCAAACGTAGATTTTCAACCCTCTTTTAAAGAGCATGATACTGGTGTTTCTCCAGTTTATGCGCTAGGTCTTGAATATGCTATTACGCCAGAGTGGGCAACTCGTTTAGATTATCAATGGGTTAGCCATATTGGTGATAAAGATTCATTATCCGTTCGTCCAGATAATGGAATGTTGAGCGTTGGTGTTGCATATCGCTTCAATCAAGAAGCAGCTCCTGTTATTGTACCCGCACCTACACCAGCACCAATAGAAAACAAACGTTTTACTTTGCGTTCTGACGTTTTATTTGAGTTTGATAAGCATACTCTAAAACCAGCCGGTAAAGCTGAACTTGATAAGTTGTATAGTGAGCTAACCAATCTTGATCCAACTCAAGGTCGTGTTGTCGTGCTTGGCTATACCGACCGTCTGGGTAAAAAAGCCTACAACCAGTCTTTATCTCAGAAACGAGCACATGAAGTTGTAAGCTACCTGGTTTCTAAAGGTATACCTGCGAATGCGATTAGTTCACAAGGTCGTGGGGAAGCAAATCCAGTAACCGGTAGTACTTGTAATAATGTTAAACCTCGCGCTGCACTAATCAATTGCTTAGCGCCAGATCGCCGTGTTGAGATTGAGATCCAAGGTACTACAGAGGTAACTCCACAACCATAGTATCTCCACAAGAAATTATCTATTTCTAAATAAAATAACCCTTCTTTTAGGGTTATTTTTTTGGTTTAAAAACTTATTCACCACAGTCACTAACAAGTAATTCATATAAAATTAAACTTTTATTTTAGTCGCCAAGAATATTTTGCAAATTCTGCTTAAATGTGGACATTTGATTAGCATACAACTCTTTTCGCTCTGCATCTTCTATCAGATTGACAATAGCTTCAGACAGTGTACAACCTTGTTTTCTTGCTAAAATAGATAACCTTTGCCATACAAGAAAGTCTAAATCGATAGATTTTTTACAGGAGTGCTGATGTTCAGCATTGAAATGACGCTTCCGACGGGCTCTAATAGTTTGCTTCATGCGATTGGATAAATCTGGTGACATATGATTTTTTATCCAGCTTATCACTTTTGTTGGGGTATTTTCCAATTTCAACAGTTGCTCAATGGCATCCTGAGCGGCACTTTTTTCGATATATTTAGTGATCTTCTCACCATTTCGATACTTTTTAACCAGGTAATCCCATTTCCACCCACATTCAAGATTTTCAAGCTGTTGATATTTCATAATCATCTCTGTGACAACGTAACTTATGTAATGATAACAACATTGCAAAATAAAAACGCTTGGTTTACTCAGTCAATTAGTAAAACCATAGTAAGAAATAACACTATATTGAAATCTTAGCAAAAAATATAATTTTTCCTATTTATATAAGCTAAGCAACAAAAGAGCACAATTAATACGATAAAATATAATTATTAACATTTATAGGTTAACAATTTGCCATGCTATCAATCGAAATTATTGTTTGCATCTATTGTACTGGTGGTTGTCGAGCTTTAGTCATTAGTTAACTAGATGGATGCTACCCATAGGATACAAATATTATGTGTCATAATAATTGTATTGATTTGTCTTTATCATTTTCCTATTGTACTTATTTCTACAATTTATGAATAAAATAAAATTACATTTAAAATATATAAAATTAATAGTGGTAGAAATTAAAACAAACGTTAATATAATGGCTTAATCATAAAAATTTTATAATGCTGGAAACGAATATTCTGTTTTTTCCAGCAAAATATACACTATTTCTCTAAAAAAATAGCGTATTTCCTAACATATCTTCTATCTTGCCTGTATTTAATCAGGATAGTAAGGATAATTTACAAACTTTTTATCTAAATTATAAGTTGAAAAATAGCGTGATTAGTAACGAATTGATATGGCAAAATTTAGCACCAGATTATGAACCTTATCGTAATCTTTTTGCTTCTGCTGATAAATTAGATGGTGCCACCCTGCCCCTCATTCAGCCGAGATTATATAATAGTCTCGAACGGTTTTTATCAAAAGCAATATATTCTCCTTTTGCTGTCATTAGGGCGTTAGAATGCGATAACTACTTATCTGAGTTAGCAAAATGTGTTAAAAATATTATTTCTCCGCCAACTATCATCGATGGTGATTACCAACAATCAAATGGAAGATTCCAGTGGCAAGCAGGCTCACAAGGAGCATTTACTGCTACTCATTCAGTCTACTTCTGTAATTGGATAGAAATGCCGCAATTATTTGGTAGTGTCCATCAACATCAAAATAAGGTTCACTTAGAGGCTGGACTATTACATAAAGTTAATGGTGGTGTATTACTCCTTTCTGTTCATACACTACTAGCACAACCATTGATGTGGCAACGACTCAAACAGATGGTAGTGCAAAAACGTTTCGATTGGCTTCCAAACAATGATAATCAATTCTTACCCTATCCAATTGATTCAATGCCACTTGATATTAAACTTATATTGATTGGCGATCATATTAGCCTAGAGGAACTTGAAGCAAAAGAACCAGAACTTTATTCTGAAGCAATATATGGCGAATATGAATTTGAGTTGGATTTTGAACACAGCGGTCAATTATTTCTCTGGATGCAATTTGTCAAACAAATTATTACCGATTGCCAATTTCCCGAGTTAACGACTGATGCGTGGCCAACCTTCATTACGCAAGCAATTCGATATACGGAAGATAAATCTACCCTACCATTAGATAGAATATGGTTAATTCGTTGTTTATCTGAAGCAAATCAATTTCAACAAGACAATCAGCTCACTGCATTATCTTTCCAAAGCGCAATGCAGCAGCGCCAATGGCAACACGGTTACCTAGCTAAACGCAACCTTGATGATATTCTGCAAAAACAGATTTTTATTAAAACTGAAGGCGAAATGATTGGCCAAATCAATGGCTTAACTGTTATGCAATATCCAGGTCATCCAGAAGTTATTGGAGCACCATCACGTATTACTTGTGTTGCTCATTTTGGTGATGGTGAGTTTATCGATGTAGAACGTAAAGCTGAATTGGGTAGCAATATTCATGCTAAAGGCATAATGATTATGCAAGCCTATCTCAATTACGAATTAAAACTTGAGCAACCACAACCATTTTCTGCCTCAATTGTGTTTGAACAGTCTTACAATGAAGTTGATGGCGATAGTGCTTCATTAGCTGAACTTTGTGCCTTAATCAGTGCACTCTCCCTTAAGCCTATCGATCAGCAAATTGCTGTTACCGGCGCAGTAGATCAATTCGGTTATGTACAGCCAATCGGTAGTATAAACAAAAAAATTGAAAGCTTTTTTGATGTTTGTTTCCAACGTAAATTAACTGGTCAACAGGGAGTTATTATCCCTACAGCAAATATTCGTCATTTATGCTTAAAAGCCGATCTTATTGCGGCAGTCAAATCAGAGGTATTTCATATTTGGCCTGTTGATCACGTTTCTGAAGCAATTTCAATGTTAACCAAACACGCTTATTATAAACAACAAGATACAAATAATTTACATCTGTTAGCTTTAATACAAGAACGAATAACACAAGCAAATAACCAAGAAAGACCCAGATTTATGGGACTGCTAAAGTGGTTAAATTAAATAAAAAATAGCTGATCGGAGTTGTTCGGCTTACAAGTGTACGCTAATCTCTAGCCTTATTGTTCCTAATAAGGCTTATTGATAATATGGTTTATAAACACAGCTCCTATAGTAAAAAAGATTTAGACGCCTCCGGCAGAGGTGAACTCTTTGGTGAAAATGGGCCACCATTACCTTCTGGTAATATGTTAATGATGGATCGCATCATAAAAATGAGCGAAACTGGTGGCCAATTTGATAAAGGTTTCATTGAAGCTGAACTTGATATCAAACCTGATTTATGGTTTTTTAGCTGTCACTTCGCTAATGATCCCGTCATGCCTGGTTGTTTAGGTCTCGATGCAATGTGGCAATTAGTCGGTTTCTATCTGGGATGGCTTGGCGGTAAAGGTAAAGGTCGGGCACTTGGTGTAGGCGAGGTAAAATTTACTGGGCAAGTTTTACCAACCGCCAAAAAAGTGACCTACCGCATCCATTTAAAACGTGTTATCAAACGAAAACTAATTATGGGAGTGGCTGACGGCAAAGTCTTGGTTGATGGTAAGCTTATTTACACAGCACAAGATTTGAAAGTTGGTTTATTTCAAGACACGAGCGGATTTTAAAGTTAGCTCTTTACAACCCAACCCCTCCAGTTATCAAGCTGCAGGGGCTTATAAACTTAAGAACTGGCTAATTGGTTGGCGATTGATTGTCCAACCTGAGCCCAACCTCTTGCTAACGTCCTAACTAACGCCGAATAACCATTTTCCTCTTGATCAAGTTGCAGACTAAAATCTCGTTTGATGATGCCTTTATCACTTTTATATATCCAGTTTCCTTGAATAATAACTTTACCATCATAACAGCCATGAAAAGCGGTCAAAATGACATTAAGACTATCAAGTTTGTTTTCCAGCGGCTGAGCGGACACTAATCGATCAGGTAAGGCCATCGATAACTGATTGACTAAATTTTGCATCAACTGTTGTTCTAACGGACTTGCCCATAAATGATTTGCTGCATTAACATAATTGACATCGCTCGTCTGGTAAGTAATACCATTAGCCGCTAATATTCCAGACAACTGCACAGTCTGTACCCATAGCTGTTTTTGTGTTAATAAGTCACTTTTTTTATTCACTAGACCTGCCGTTGTTGGTAATTGATAATAAGATTTTTCAACACCTCTACTACAGCCGATAACTAATAAACAACAAATCCATGCCAAATATCTCATTATTTTTTCGCCTTCTTTGGTTCTGGATCCTTCATAGGTTTCGCTTCAAAAACCAGCGCATTACTCTTATTATTTAATGTCTTGATCACAGGTTGAATATCTCTTAATACCTGATCAAGGTGCTGCATATTATCGATCATTTTATTATATGCTGGTGAACCTGGCTGCAAACCTTGCATAACTCGATTTAATTCAATCAAAGTCTGTTGCAAATCAGCCGGAATATTTTGAAAGTCTTTGCTAGTCATTAGCTTATTCAATTCAGATAAGTTACGTTGCGCTTCACGAATAGTTTTCTGACTTTCGGCTAATGTATTTTTTACTTGACTTATCATAAGTTCAATTGGTATACGGTTGATCTTATCCAATGCCTCAACCATTTTTTGCTGGATCTGTGATAAGCCAGCACTGATGGTTGGGATAATATCATAATCAGCAACTTTTAATGGCCCTTTCCATTGGCCTTTTTCTGGATAGAAACCCAAATCGACATATAATGCGCCAGTAATTAGGTTAGCCAATTTTAAAGCCGCTCTTAATCCTTTTTTCAATGCCACAGCAAATTCTTTTTCCAGATCAATATCAGTACTGACACGGCCAGGCTCAATATGAATTAAAACCGGAACGCGGAATTCATTATCCAATTTTTGCCGTAATTTATCAAAATCAAACGGTACCTCCATCACGGTACCTAAGCGAATTCCTCTGAATTCAACCGGTGCTCCAGGTTGCAATCCGCGAACTGAATCGGTGAAAAACAGGATAAAATCTTTATGTTTAGAATATAAAGAGTTCTGAATACTTTTTTGATCTTCATAAAGTTTGAATAGACTTTTGTCTTCTACCCGCTTACCCGGTTGCTAACCATCCACAATATCAAAACTAACCTCACCACTAAATAATGTGGTTAAAGAGCCCATCTCTAAGCGAACGCCTTGCGCTGACAAATCAAAAGCAATACCACTATCCTTCCAAAAGCGAACATTCTCCGTCACCAAGCCATCATAAGGTGCGTTGATAAAAAGCTGATAATGCATATTGTGACTTTTAATATCAAACGAACTCGCTTCTACCGAACCGACGCGATAACCATGAAACAATACTGGCGCGCCAGTATTTAATCTACCAGCCTGATCACTAGTTAGAATCACTCTAATACCTTTAGCATCAGGGGAAGCTAAGGGCGGTGAATCTAATAAGTCAAATTTTTCCGCATGCTCCTGACTATTGCCAGGTTGTACTTCAATAAATACGCCGGAAAATAAGGTTCCTAGTCCGGTTATTCCCTCTTTGCCAATAGCCGGTTTAACAATCCAGAATGCGGTATCTTTTTTTAACAGATCCCTCATACTATCATTTAAACGCGCTTTAATAATTACTCGCTTAAAATTCTCATCAAGGGAAATTTTTTCAACAGATCCTATATCCACACTACGATTTTTAAGTTTTGTTTTACCCGCCTCGACACCTTCTGCATTATAAGTAATTAATGTAACTTCAGGACCTAAATGGCTAAAATGGTAAATTAAAATCCAGGCACCGATAAATACAGTGATAATTGGAATTATCCAAATCGGTGACCAGCTTTTAAGTTTACTGGTCTTTGCTTGCGCATCAGTTTTATCTTGATTAGCCACCTTGCAACCCCTTTTCTAACCGAATACTACTTTGCGCTACCATATTACAGCGATCCCACGTTAACCGCGGATCAAAAGTCATTGCCGCAAACATGGTTAAAATAACAACAGCAGCAAACAAAATCACCCCAATTGCTGGTGAAACGCACATTAATCGCCCCATTTGCACCAGTGACGATAGCACTACAATAACAAACACATCAATCATTGACCAACGTCCAACATATTCTACCAATTCATAAATAAAGTGCATCTTGGCTGGATCTCGATTGCCATAACCTTTAGCATCAAGACATAACCAACCTATTGCCAGTATCTTTAAACTCGGTACCATAATGCTAGCAATGAAAATAATAATAGCGACCGGATAAGAACCATCACCCCACAGTAAAATAACACCGGACATAATAGTAGAGTCTAGTCTACTACCTAATGTATTGGTGATCATAACAGGCAAAACATTTGCAGGAACATAAAGAACTAAAGAGGAGATCAATAACGCCATAGTACATTGTAAACTATTAGGGTGCCTAACATAACCCTTGACATGACAACGAGGGCAATATTTTCGTTCGGCCGGCAAAATAGCCATACATGTATGACAGGATCTCAAACCTTGGCTAATACCACTTTTGCCTTCTTGCAGAGGGATATCAAGCTTTGGCGCTTCAGCTATCTGTTGCCATAACCAATAACGATCCAAACATTGAAATGCCCGCACCTGAAGCAAACAAAAGAAGCAATAGGGAATAAAACTAATACCTAAAGCAGCATCACCATAAGACATCAATTTAACAAAACTAACCAAAACCCCTGCTAGAAAAATTTCTACCATACACCAGGCTTTCATTTGAAATAACGTCCTGGCAAGATTTATTTTTAACCAAAGCTGGATATTAACTCGTTGACATAATAAAATAATGGCAACCATGCAAAAAGCCGGGATCACAACGACAAAAAAGATAAAAAACAGTCCCAGGCTATCATAATTTACCTCAAACATCGCTTGCGCTATATCCAACAGAGAAATCTGACTTTCAATGCCCATGACACTCATTTTGACGTAAGGAAACAAGCCGGCAAGAAGCAACATAACTAAGGCACTAATAGCAATCGCTGTTGGTTGATTAGCTTGATAGCGCCATTTAGAAGATAAAACCGTATGACAACGTGGACAACTGGCTTTAATATCTTGCGCTAAAACCGGTAGTGCCACCAATAAATCACATTGAGGACAGAGTATCTTATTATGGCAACTTTTATTAAGATGATTATGAGAGCACAACTTTCATCTCCTCTATACAGTCACAACGCAAAATTATTGGCTATCTTTTACAGGATTCTAATTCTTGCCAACGTTCGAATATCATCTCCATTTCTGCTTCTTTCTCGGTTAAAGCTTTCAACACGGGTTCGGTAATGGCATGCGGCTGATTAAAAAAATCAGGCGCGCTAACTTGAGATTGCAATATGACGATTTCAGCTTCTAGCGCTTCTAGTCGTACCGGTAACTGTTCAAGTTCTCGCAATAAGTGATAACTAATTTTATTACTTTTGCGTTTTGGCCGCCCTTTTGTTTTTTCCGCTGCTATAGAATCGGTGTTATTAACAGCAGAATGAAATAAACAAACCTGTTGTTTACGTTGCTGATCGGCATCATAAAAACCACCGACATAACGACCTACTTTACCATTTCCTTCAAATATCCAACACTCGGTCACGGTATTATCAACAAATTTTCGATCATGGCTAACCAATAATACTGTCCCTTTATAACTATCAACGAGCTCTTCCAATAGTTCAAGTGTTTCAATATCTAAATCATTAGTGGGTTCATCAAGGATCAATAAGTTACTGGGTTTTAGAAACAAACGTGCCAATAACAACCGATTTTTCTCTCCTCCTGAAAGGGCTCGTACCGGTGTCATTGCCCGTTTTGGATAAAACAAGAAATCTTGTAAATAGCCAAGAACATGACGCGACTGTCCGTTAACCATCACTTCCTGTTTACCCTCAGCTAAATTATCCATTACCGTTTTATCAGGATCTAACGTTATTCTATGTTGATCAAAATAAGAGATCTCAAGTTTGCTCCCACGATAAATTTTGCCACTATCCGCTTTAAGTTGTCCTAACATCAACTTAAGCAATGTTGTTTTACCACAACCATTAGGCCCGATTAAGGCTATTTTACCGCCACGTTGTACTTGAACACTAAAGTTATCAATTAATACTTTATTGCCAATGCGATAATTGATGTTTTCAAGCTCAAACACTAGCTTGCCAGAACGACTTGCCTCTTCAACCTGCATCTTTGCCGCGCCAATTACCTCACGCCGTTGCGAACGTTCTAACCGTAAGGATTTCAAAGCGCTAACTCTACCTTCATTACGCGTACGTCGTGCTTTTATTCCCTGTCTGATCCAAATTTCTTCCTGTGCTAACTTACGATCAAACTCAGTATCCTGTTGCTCTTCTATTCGTAATGCTTCCTCCTTATTAGTCAAGTAATTGTCATAATCACCTGGCCAAGAAGTTAATTTACCCCGATCAAGATCAATAATGCGGGTTGCCATATGGCGAATAAAAGAACGATCATGCGAGATAAAAACGATACTTCCTGAGAAATCTTTTAGAAAATTTTCTAACCATAAGATAGTGTCAATATCAAGATGATTGGTTGGTTCATCAAGAAAAAGAACACGTGGGCCACACACTAAAGCGCGCGCTAATGCGGCTTTACGTAACCAACCGCCGGATAAAGCGGATAACACATTATAGGCAGGCAGCTGCAATTGCTTGATCACATCATTGATTTGACTATCAAGTAACCACAAATTATGACGTTCTAATACCTCCTGCAATTCAGCTAACTTATTAAGATTCTTCTCACTGGGATCCTGTTCCACCATTTTTGCTGTTTTATGAAAGGATTTAATATAATCAACCTGCTCTTTAGCACCTTCGGCGACAAAATCAAAAACAGTACCGACAATATCGCGCGGTGGATCCTGTTGTAAACGAGCGACTTGCAGATCCTGTTGATAAACCACCTGTCCATCATCGAGCGGTTGTTCTTTAGTCAATACTCGCATTAGCGTTGATTTGCCGGCACCATTACGTCCCACCAAGCAGATCCTTTCATTTTCTTCAATATGCAAATCTGTATTAGCTAATAATGGCGCATCACTAAAAGCCAGATAAGCACCTGACATATTAATTAATGACATAAATTATTTTTCCTCACCGGCATGACAAATCAACCAGCAGTTATGGATCTGGCGATTACGGATAAAATCGAGTGAAACGGTTTGTTGGGTGATATCCTTGGCAGTTAATCCTATCTGAGTGATCCCCACCATATCCATTTTGAAGCCACACTTATTATTGGAAAATAGCACGGTACCCTCACGACGCAACAAGCGCTTAATGTGCATCATCAAGTTGATATGATCACGCTGCACATCAAAGGTATTAGTCATTCGTTTTGAATTGGGAAAAGTCGGCGGATCAACGAAAATCAAATCAAACTTTTCTGTTGTCTGCGCTAACCAGCCTAAGCAATCAGCTTGGATAAGCCGATGCTGTCGTCCGGTTAAGTTATTGGTCTGTAAATTTTTTTCTGCCCATTCTAAATAAGTACGCGACATATCAACACTGGTAGTTGAACGAGCACCGCCAAGACCTGCGTGTACCGAAGCCGAAGCCGTGTAAGCAAACAAATTTAAAAAATCTTTTCCTTTGCTCATCTTAGCTAACATTTTACGCACTAAACGATGATCTAAAAACAGTCCTGTATCCAGATAATCCGTCAAATTCACCCATAGTTGAGCATTATACTCATGCACTAATAAAAATTTACCTTGTTGGGATAATTTCTCATACTGTTGCTTACCTGATTGACGACGTTTGCGGGTTTTTAACACCAATTGTGGAGAAGTTAACGCCAATACCTGCATGGTTGCACTAATTACATCAAACAAACGTTGTCTTGCTTTATGACTATCAATACTCTTTGGTGGTGTATGCTCTTGAATAACAATATGTGGGCCATAACGATCAACCGCAACATTATATTCAGGTAAATCCGCATCATAAATACGATAACAGTCAATGGCTTGTTGCTTCGCCCATTTATTTAGTTTTTTCTCATTTTTTTTCAATCTGTTAGCAAAATCTTCAGCAACTATGCGCTGAGCACCTACCGATTTAGCTGATAACTGATAATTTTTCTGAATGCAATTTAAAGGCCCATTTTTAGCTTTAAATTCACGTTCAGTTCTTAATCCTAAGAAAGTTAATAGTTCTGGCGAACCACTAAATAGTGACAACTGCCAACCGGCAAACTGCTCCTTTAATACCTTGCCTAATAAACTATAAAGTGCTATTAAAGCAGGTTCGCTTTGTAAACGCTCACCATAAGGTGGATTACTGGTGATAAAACCCTTTTCGGCTAAGGGAAATGGATTTACCAACTTAGCTGTGTCACCATGTTGGAAGTTTATTAAAGATTGAACACCCGCACGTTTGGCATTCTTTTTCGCAATCTCTAAAATATAGGGCTCAAGATCTAATCCATAGAAAAGCGCAGAAGCTTGCTGCAGGCCAGTTTGAAAACGCTTGTTCGCATCAGCAATTAAAGCCTCCCAAAGCTGTGAATTAAAACCTGACCAACCCTGAAATCCCCAAAATTGACGCTCTAATCCTGGTGCACGATCACAAGCCATCATTGCTGCTTCAATTAATAATGTGCCAGAACCACACATAGGATCGACCATTGGCAATCCAGGCTGCCAACCCGAACGTAACACAATTGCCGCCCCTAAATTTTCCTTTATAGGTGCTTGACCTGCCAAACTACGATATCCACGGACATGGAGTGGATTACCGCTTAAATCCAACGATATAGTGGCATTATCCTTATATAAATGGACATTAATGCGTATATCAGGTTGTTGTTTGGCAATACTAGGTCGTTTATTCATTTTACATTGAAAACTATCTACAATCGCGTCTTTGACGCGTAAAGCACCATACTGGCTATTACGGATAACCTGATTGGTTCCATTAAAATAAACGGCAAAAGTATTATTGACAGAAAATAGATCCGGCCAATCAATGGCCTGTACTGAAAGGTAGAGATCAAGATTACTAAAAACCGGGCTGCTATTTAAAAGTAATAAAATCCTTGAGGCTAATCGACTCCAAAGCAGACTCACATACATCCCACGTTCATCAACCTGAAAATACACCCCACCTTGAGCAATATGATAATTCTTTATCCCTAATGCTTGCAGTTCACTTTTAAGTAATTCTTCCAGTCCAAATGCCGTACTAGCAAATAGAGCTTTCATATGCTGTCACCTGAATAAAAAATTGCACTACATTATAGCTAACCCTGCGCACATATCATAAAGTTACTAACAAAAAATTATTGCGATTAAACAAGAGTTGAAAATGATCCGGTTATCTCGTCTTTATATCTATCCAGTTAAATCAATGAAAGACTTTCGCTTGTCCAAAGCTTATGCAGAGAATAGTGGCCTGGTTTTTGATCGTTATTTTATGGTTACCAATGCTCAGGGTAAATTTATTACTGCGCGACAATATCCATCCATGTTGTTATTTAAACCAATAATACTTGATAACGGCATCCAATTACAGGTGCACCCGATAATCAAACAACGACTATTTTATATAAAGATTTTATTAATCATCCCTTACCGACTGAAGTATGGGGAAATCATTTTACTTCATTAGCCACACCAGTAAAAACTAATCAATGGCTATCGCAATATTTTAATATTGCAGTGCAATTATGGTGGTTAGGAAAAATACCCAGCCGACACATAAAAAAATTTCCTACTATTCCTCTCTTACTTTTCCGACGGCTATCCTTATCTTCTTATTAATCAAGCCTCATTTAAAGCGGTGCAACAACAATGCCCAGCGAATATCAACATTGAACAACTTAAAGGCAATTTGATCATAACAGGTGCAGAAGCGTTTGCGGAAGATAGCTGGCAAACGATACAAATCGGTGATGTTATTTTTGAGCTTGTTAAACCTTGTAGCCGCTGCATTTTAACAACCGTCAATATTAATAAAGGCACACAACATTAATAAAGGCACACAACAGCCAAGCGGGGAGCCGCTAACAACTCTACAAAAATTTCGCACTAACGAGAATGGAGAAATTGATTTTGGTCAAAATGCCATCGCCAAAAACAGCGGTTTGATGCGTGTTGGCGATGCGGTAAAAATCCTAGCCAAAAAAGTACCGAAGCATATAAGATGCTAAAAACCACACCAACAGCCATTATTAAGCCAGCAAACAAAATGCCATTAACAATTAATGTTAATGGCACAGAATATGTAGCTAATAATCAAACTGTTATTTTAGAACAATTGGAAAAGCACGTATTAAAGATCCCTTATTCATACCGAGCAGGTATTTGTGGCTGTTGTAAAATGAAATTAATAGAAGGTGAAGTGATACCATTGACAAACACCGCGATCAAAAAAATGGAATGATTCTTAGTTGTAGTTGTATTCCCAAAACAAATATTAAATTTTTATTAAACTAATTCTTATCCATCATTCGCCATCAATGAATGATGGATAGTTCTACTCATTAAGAAAACGCTTGGCAATTTTGTTATTATATAAACCTTGAATATTGATTAATTCAGGTTATATCTTTATGAAACGGCCCTTTCGTACATTAAGTTATTGACTGGTGCTTGATAAATCATTAAGCGATTATTCATAATCTTAATCGGATCACAAAACCTCATTACCCGATCTTTTAATACTAACCGAGGCTCAATAAGTAAACACAAACTGGCATATTTGCCTGCTTCTGCCACTAAAAACAATGCCTGCTGCCCACTACCTTCAATATGAACCTGAACAACATCCCCTAACACCAAATCCTCGTGACAATTTACCGGCAAAAAATACCAGCTTCTGGGCATCTGCGGTTTTAAAAAACGAAAAGCTACTAATGCATTTAAAATTAATTCCGCACTATGCTCAATAGAAAGTGATAATTTGTACACCTGTTCTTCAATACAATGATATAACCCCGCATCATCAATGTTAAAAGGCATTTCTCCATAAGCAGATGCCACCAACATTTTTGCCGGAAAACATGAACGAAATAACATACCATTTGCTAAATCTAGCATCATCCTTTCATGTTCTTGATCGTAATACCAGCGCCACTGATTATTGGGTTTTATTTTCATTTATCACCCCTCAATCTGTTCACTCTATTTACTAGCTCAAAGTTCATACTAATTAAAATTAAGATAAAAAATATTTCTATAATAGAAATAATAGAAATAATTTCGAGTTTTTATGTAAAGATATTTAAAGAAAATCCACAAGTTAATAAATTATCAAGTAACTATTGATTAATAGGAAAACTAGTTACTTGTTTAATAACCTTAAATCAAGATTAAATATAATTAACAATATTTTTAATTAATTTTGGTCCGTGATAAATAAATCCTGAATAAACTTGTAATAACGATGCGCCAGCAGCCAATTTTTCTCTTGCCGCAACCAAAGAATCAATCCCACCCACACCAATTATCGGCAACTGTCCTTTTAATTCTTTTGCCAATAAACACACAATTTCGGTACTTTTCAATTGTACAGGTCGGCCACTTAATCCACCAACTTCATCTGAGTACTTTAATCCTTTAACTAAACTCCGATCTAAGGTGGTGTTGGTCGCTACAACGCCATCAATTTGGTGGCGCACTAAGCTATCAGTAATTTGAACGATCTCTTGTTCCGATAAATCAGGAGCAATTTTTACTACGATAGGAACATACTTTTGATACTGCTCTGCTAATCGCTGTTGTTTATTTTTAATTGCCTGCAATAAATCATCTAATACTTCACCATATTGTAATAATCTTAAATCTGGCGTATTAGGTGAAGAAATATTGACAGCAATATAACCTGCATGAGAATAAATTTTTTCCATACAAATTAAATAATCATCTTTACTTTGTTCAGTCGGCGTAGTTTTATTTTTGCCAATGTTAATGCCGATAATGCCGTCGTACTGTGCTTTTTTAATATTCTCAACTAAATTATCAACCCCCAGATTATTAAATCCCATACGGTTGATTAGTCCCTCAGCTTCAACCAGGCGAAATAGCCGTGGTTTATCATTGCCCGGTTGTGGACGAGGTGTAACCGTACCTATTTCAACGAAACCAAATCCCATGGCACCAAAAGCATCGATACACTCCCCATCCTTATCTAGTCCTGCCGCCAATCCCAATGGATTCTTAAAGGTCAGCCCCATACAGGTCGTAGGTTTAAAATTGACCGACTGCTGAAGCATAAATCTCAAAGGCGAATGCATAATATATCTAAGCTGCCGAAAGGTAAGTTCATGAACTTGCTCTGGGTTTAAGCGGAATAGCACCTTTCGTATAAGGGGGTAAAACATTAGCTGTACCTTTTTGATAGATAATATAAATTATTTGTGCTAGAAACCATTTGCCGCTTTTTATCTATAAAAACAGCCTATTGATAAATTTATCAGCAAATCTAAATGGTATGTACAGGCGATCATGATAATTTAAATACGTCCAATATGACACTGCTTTTTGTCATTCAACTTTTTTTAAAAATAGCTAAAAAGCTGACAGACAGACATCCCCCCTGATAATTTTATAAAAGAAGAGATATCTTATTTGTAATCTTTTTCTGAAAGAAAAAGCCTAATGCTACAGTGAAAAATAAAACGTTACTTGTTTTCCAACGCCTTAATAATTTTCTCGAAAAGATCCGCTGAAAGATTTTCTAATTGTTTTAACTGTTTTAACGCCTGGTACATTAGATTCTGTCGCGTTTCATCATAACGCCTTAGACGGATCAATGGCTCGATCAAACGCGCAGCAACTTGTGGATTACTACGGTTTAAAAACGTTAACATTTCTACTAAAAATTGATAACCATCGCCATCTTCGCGATGAAAAGCAGCTGGATTTTGAGAAACAAAAGCGCCTATTAGTGAACGTACTCGGTTAGGGTTCTCCATACTAAATGTTGGATGAGCAAGTAAACTACGTACTGTTGCCAGAACATTTTTAGCCGGACTAGTGGCCTGTAGCATAAACCATTTATCCATTATCAAACCATCATCACGCCAACGTTGCTCAAATTGCGCCATCAGCTGTTGACAACTGGGTAATTGTGCGGCCACAGCAGCATTCAATGCCGCCATCACATCAGTCATATTATTAGCCTGATAATACTGCTCCGTTACATATCTATCAGCCTGTCGCTTATCTTCGCCAAAAGCCAGATAAAACAAACACCTATTACGTAAGCAACGTTTGGCAATATCAGCATGATCGATACGATACTCGGTCACTTTATTGGCATGATAGACTGCCGCAAATTCAGCCGCCATTTCAGTAGCAAATTTTTGTATAATAAAGTTAATAACATCACGGATCGTCATCGGATCGATGATCTCAAACCACTCGCCAACTTCATTTTCCGAAGGTAAAGTAAATATTTGGGCTGTTAAAGCCGGATCACTGGATTTATCACTTAAAACAGCACTGAATGCATCAATAATATGCGATGGTAGTTGGAGATCTTGCGCTTGCTGTTGGCGTGTCACATTATTTTTAATATAAATAGCTAGCAGTGATTGAGCGGCATCCCAACGAGCAAAGTCATTACTCACATAGCGCATTAATAATGCTAATTGCTGATCAGTGTATAAATAATCCAATTTCACCGGCGCGGAGAATTCACGTAACAATGAAGGAATTGGCGGCGAATTAACGTTATCAAAAATAAAAGTCTGCTGTGACTTGACCACATTAAGTACCGAATGCACAGGTCGACCATTATGCTGTAACGGAATAACATTACCTTCGCTATCATACAATTCAATATCTAGCGGTATATGTAGTGGTAATTTTTCTGCTTGATCTGCTGTTGCTGGGGTCATTTGACTAATATGCAGTAAATATTGCTGTTTTTCCACAATATATTCATCTCTAACTGTCACTACCGGAGTACCCGATTGGCTATACCAGCGGCGAAATAAAGTGAGATCAATATTAGATGCATCTTCCATGGCTTGTACGAAATCATCACAGGTAGCAGCACTGCCATCATGGCGAGCGGTATAGAGTTTCATACCCGCCTGAAACTGCTCTTCGCCTAACAGAGTATGCAACATGCGAATAACTTCTGCTCCCTTTTCATAAACGGTCAAAGTATAGAAGTTATTCATTTCAATTACTTTATCAGGACGAATAGGATGCGCCATCGGACTTGCATCTTCAGCAAATTGTTGTGCACGCATCAGGCGAACATTTTCAATCCGGTTTACCGAACGCGAGCCTAAATCAGAACTAAACTCTTGATCACGAAAAACCGTTAATCCTTCCTTAAGGCTTAATTGAAACCAGTCACGGCAAGTAATACGATTACCTGTCCAATTATGAAAATATTCATGGCCGATTACTGCTTCAATATTAAGATAGTCCTTATCAGTTGCCGTTTCGGTTTTCGCTAGCACATATTTAGAATTGAAAATATTAAGTCCTTTGTTTTCCATCGCCCCCATATTAAAGAAGTCAACGGTAACTATCATATAAATATCTAAATCATATTCGAAACCAAAACGGCTCTCATCCCAACGCATGGCATTTTTCAAACAAACCATTGCCCAGTTAGCACGATCTAAATTCCCCTTATCGACAAATAGCGCTAACGTTATATTACGGCCACTTTGGCTAACATAATGATCATAAAGAACGTCAAAATCACCTGCCACCAGGGCGAAAAGATAACTGGGCTTAGGGAACGGATCTTGCCATTTTACCCAATGACGGCCATCTTCCTTTTCCCCTTTATCAATTTGATTACCATTGGAAAGCAAATAAGGATAACGCGATTTGTCAGCTGTAATACAAGTTGTAAAACGTGCTAAGACATCCGGCCGATCTAAATAATAGGTAATATGGCGGAAACCTTCTGCCTCACACTGAGTGCAAAGTACATCAGCTGATACATAAAGTCCCTCTAGAGCAGTATTTTTTAGTGGATTTATTTCATTAATGATCTTAAGAACGAAAGTCTCCGGTACTGACTCAATAATCAGTTTGCCTGCCTCTTCCCGATAGGCTAACCATGGTTCACCATCAATCTGAATACTGTGCAAAATCAAGTTTTCACCGTTGATTATCAAAGTATTAGCCTGTGAATTTAATCGTTTTACTCGGCTTATCGCGGTAACTATGGTTGTTGCCGGATCAAGCACAAAATCCAATTCAATATCAGTGATAGTGTAATCAGGCGCCTGGTAATCCTGCCGGTATTTCTCTTGTCGCTGTTGCGTCATAGTAAATTTTACCTGTATCAAATATTGTTATGTCGTAGGTGGCTAATTATTTGACAATAATAAATGATATATTAAAAGCTCTTGCTTTTGATCATAAATAATTTACCAGTTATTAATATTCTCTCTTACTGCTCTTTATCAGCATGTTATTTATTACTGCTAAAAACGCTGCTAATAAAAAATAATTTCTAATATCAAATAGATGATTAGAATTTTTTATAACTACACCAGAAATGTTGAGAACAGCCTTCACTCTTACTAGCATTAACAGGTATGCTCTGGCATATTTTATCTTTAAGCCGAGAGTAATACTTCCGTAAGGATAGCTAACGTTATGAATTCAGATGCACCACCTATCATTACATCGCTGTTAGATACTGATGCTTATAAGCTGCATATGCAACAAGCCGTTTTTCATAACTATAATCAAGTATCGGTAGTGGTAAAATTTCGTTGCCGTAATGATGAACGTCTTGGTAACTATGCCCAAGCTGTACGCCAACAAATAGATTTAATGGCACATATTGCCTTAACTCCAAATGAATACCGCTATCTCAGCGGTCTACTTTTTTTAAGACTGATTATCTCAATTGGTTGAAGAATTTTCGCTTCAATCCTGCTCAGGTTAGCATTTATAGCACCCCAGAAAATCAGTTAGCACTAAGAATTAATGGCCCGTGGCGTGAAGTCATTCTATGGGAAGTACCACTATTGGCCTTAATCAGAGAACTGGGTCACCGCGATCGCTCTCCCAATGTAACAGCCGAAGATGCCATTGAACAGTTACATAAATTGATTAATCATTTTTACCAAGACACTAAAATCCAAAATATTGATTTAACCAACTTCAAATTAATGGATTTTGGCCCGCGCCGGCGTTTTTCTCGAGCGGTGCAATATGCGATTATCAACGAGCTCAAAACCCATTTCCTTTATTTTACTGGAACAAGTAATTATCAGCTGGCCCAACAGCTACAACTTAGACCTGTTGGTACCCAAGCCCACGAGTGGTTTCAAGCTCATCAGCAAATTAACTCGGATCTGGCTAACAGCCAATGCGGTGCGCTACAAAATTGGCTGGATGAATATTCCGATCAATTAGGCATTACAAACAGACTGTATCACAATGGATGCTTTTCTGCATGACTTTGATGTCACCTTTGCCAATCGTTATCAGGGATTGCGTCATGATTCTGGTGACCCGTTAGAATGGGGTGAAAAAGCCATTAGCCACTATAAAAAACTGGCGATTGATCCAATGAGTAAAACCCTGGTTTTCTCAGATAACCTTGATCTACAAAAAGCATTAATCCTTTATAAACATTTTTATAAACGTATTAATCTTATTTTTGGTATCGGTACACAGTTAACCTACAATATTCCTCACGTAAAACCACTTAATATTATGATTAAATTAGTGGAATGTAATGGTAAACCGGTTGCTAAGTTGTCTAATAGTCCAGGAAAAACTATCTGTGATGACAATGAATTTGTTGATCGCTTAAAAAAAGCCTTTGATATCCCCAATATCACCCAGCGCGTTGATAGCAAACATAACAGACTATTGTACAACATATTTCGTTGATTGTAAGCTCATAATAAATTAAATTCTTATTACAAAGGTCTTTTCATCTTGTTATTCCCATTTTAAACTTGCTGTTTTTACTTGTTTCCTACGCGTGGACAAGTAACGTAAAGTCTTTCCCAAGCGGGAACCAATAATTTTAAACAACTAAACATCAACAAGAGAGTATTTTATGAACATAGTGCCTGTAGTCGAAGTACTACGAGGCCGTGTAGCGGTAGGCGAAGAAATAACCGTTCGTGGCTGGGTACGTACAAGGAGAGATTCAAAAGTCGGTTTCTCATTCCTCACCGTCTATGACGGTTCCTGTTTTAATCCATTACAGGCTATTGTAAACAATAAGTTAGATAATTATGAAAATGAAATTTTACACCTTACCACCGGTTGCTCGGTTGAAGTAACCGGAATAGTCAAGCTATCGGAAGGTCAGGGACAACAATTTGAATTATTGGCAACTCATGTTGTTGTAGTTGGTATGGTAGAAAATCCTGATAGCTATCCAATGGCGGCAAAATGGCATAGTGTTGAATACTTACGTGAAGTGGCACATCTTAGGCCACGCACCAATCTTATTGGCGCCGTTGCCCGTGTTCGCAATACGCTAGCCCAAGCGGTTCATCGTTTCTTTAACGAGGAAGGCTATCTTTGGATGTCAACACCAATTATCACTGCCGCCGATACCGAAGGCGCCGGTGAAATGTTTCGCGTCTCTACTTTAGATTTGCAAAATATTCCCCGCACAGAGAAAGGCGAAGTCAATTTTGATAAAGACTTTTTTGGTCGTGAAGCATTTCTAACCGTATCCGGGCAATTAAATGGCGAAGCTTATGCTTGTGCATTAAGTAAAATTTATACCTTTGGCCCGACTTTTCGCGCCGAAAACTCTAACACCAGCCGCCACTTAGCCGAATTTTGGATGGTTGAGCCTGAAGTCGCTTTTGCCGATTTGAACGATATCGCATCACTCGCTGAGAAAATGTTAAAATATGTCTTCAAAGCGGTTTTGCAGCAACGTAATGATGACTTAACCTTTTTTGCTGAACGGATCGATAAACAAGTTATCAGCCGATTGGAAAAATTTGTTGCCTCTGATTTTGCCCAAATCAATTATACCGACGCCATTAAAGTGCTTGAGCAATGTGGTCAAACATTTGAAAATCCGGTGGCTTGGGGCATCGATCTCTCTTCTGAGCATGAACGCTATTTAGCCGAGCAATATTTCAAAGCACCGGTGGTAGTTAAGAATTATCCAAAAGATATTAAAGCCTTTTACATGCGTCTGAATGATGATAATAAAACGGTTGCCGCCATGGATGTATTAGCGCCGGGGATTGGCGAAATTATTGGTGGATCTCAGCGTGAAGAGCGGCTGAATAAACTTGATGCTCGTATACAAGAGATGGGACTTAAGCAACAAGATTATAGCTGGTATCGTGATCTGCGCCGTTATGGCACCGTGCCGCACGCTGGTTTTGGGCTCGGATTTGAGCGCCTGGTGGCTTATGTGACTGGTGTACAAAATATCCGTGAAACCATTCCATTCCCGCGTACCCCACGTAACGCCAGCTTTTAACTATTAATTTCATAAAACCAATAAATATTTTATATGATAACTGGCCAGTATAGCGCTGGCCTTTACTAGCTAATTATAATAAATATTAAAAGGTTCCCCAATATTTACATTTTGTAACTTATTTTTTCTATTTATTACAAATATTGCATTTCTGTATCATTTTCAGGGTAGATAAAAATATTTACCGATGGAACACTGGACGCAGAAACGAGACGACACTAAACTCTTAGAGATAGTTCCCAATGGTTGGGAATTTATTTTTAGCAGTGGCAGGTGTCCGAATAACACCAATGAGGGTAATAATAATGATGAAGCGCAATATTCTTGCAATAGTTATCCCGGCGTTGTTAGCTAATACAGCAAACGCAGCTGAAATCTATAACAAAGACGGCAACAAACTCGATCTATATGGTAAAGTTGACGTTCATCACTTCTTTGGAAAAAGCAGTGGTGGCGATGACTCGCGTGTTCGTCTTGGTATAAAAGGTGATACTCAAATCTCTGATCAACTAACTGGTTTTGGTCGTTTCGAATGGGAAGTCAAAGCCAACAAAAGTGAAGCTGAGAACGAAAACACAAACCATTTAGCTTATGCCGGTTCGAAAATTGCTGACTTTGGTTCATTGGACTATGGTCGCAACTATGGTGTTCTTTATGATGTCAACGCATGGACTGACGTTCTGCCACTTTCTGGTGCAGACTCTATGTCTCAGACTGATAGCTACATGACTGGCCGTAACCGTAACCTGTTAACTTACCGTAGTACTGATTTCTTTGGTCTGGTCGATGGCTTGCACTTCGCCCTACAATATCAAGGTAAAAATACTAAAAGCAACAAATCAGGTAGCAAAGATTACCTGAAAAATAACGGTGATGGCTTCGGTATTGCCGCCAACTATGATATCGGCTGGGGTGGTGCACTGGGTGGTGCTTATACCAAATCTAATCGTGGCATGAATGACACTTTGAAAGCTAAAAGTGGCGCTGGCGGTAATAGTGCTGAAGGCTGGAACGCTGGTATCAAATATGATGCCAACAATCTCTATCTAGCGGCGATGTACGGCGAAACCCGTAATATGACTAGGTTTGGCAGAACAGTCGACAACACCGATATGACACGCGTTGCTAACAAAACTGAAAACTTTGAATTGGTTGGTCAGTATCTGTTTGACGAAATTGGTCTGAAACCATCTATTGCTTATGTACAGTCTAAAGGTAAAGATCTGCCAGACAATGCTAATAAGCAAGACCTGGTGAAATATATCTCGTTAGGTGCTTTCTACTACTTCAACAAAAACCTGACCGCAGTTGTTGATTACAAAATCAACCTAGTCAATAGCAATGACTTTACCAAAAAATATGGTATTGGCAACGGCGACCTTGTTGGTTTAGGCTTAGTTTACCAGTTCTAATTATCGCTTAGCGGTGATTTAACGGTAAAAGTGAAAGCGTAAATCAAAAAGCAGCGCTCTTGCGCTGCTTTTTTATCGATTTATTTTTGCTGATAAGATATTGTAACCAGGCAGAGATCAATTTTAATAGTAACTAATATCACAAGTTTACCCTATTTTTATCGCAGAGTGTTGGCAAATCATTTTCATCGCGTTAACCTGAGATCCCTCGATTACCAAGTTACAATTGAGTTATTGGAATTATAAATATGTTGGAAAATATTATTGCGGCTCCTGCCGATCCTATTTTAGGGTTAGCAGAGGGTTTTAATGCTGATCCGCGTAAACAAAAAATCAATTTAGGTATTGGTGTTTACAAGGATGAGTCAGGGAAAACCCCCATTCTTACTTCCGTCAAAAAAGCAGAAAAATATCTGTTAGAACAGGAGGTGACGAAAAACTACCTTGCTATTAGTGGGATAGCGGAATTTGCCAGCGTTACCCAGGCATTACTATTTGGCAACAATCATCCAATTATCGCCGAAAATCGCGCTCGCACCTCACAGGCACCAGGAGGTACCGGGGCATTGCGTATTGCCGCTGAATTTATCGCTAAACAGACCTCAGCGCAGCGCGTCTGGATCAGCCAACCTAGCTGGCCAAATCACGATAATGTTTTTAAAGCGGTGGGGCTGACAATCTGCCATTACAATTACTATGATGCTGAAAAGCATAATCTGGATTTTGCTGGCATGTTAACCAGCTTAGAAGATGTTAGACCGGGTGATATCCTATTATTGCATGGCTGCTGCCATAACCCTACCGGTATTGATCCAACACCAGAGCAGTGGGAAATTTTATCAACACTGGCTGCGGAAAAAAACTTGTTACCCGTATTCGATTTTGCTTACCAAGGCTTTGCTAAAGGCCTGGAAGAAGACGCGCAAGGTTTACGTATTTTTGCCAATAAAAACCCGGAAATCATCGTTACCAGTTCCTCCTCGAAAAATTTTGGCTTATATAATGAACGTGTCGGTGCCTGTACCATTATTGCTAATAATAGCGAGCAAGCCGAGCGAGCATTTAGTCAAATAAAATCGATTATCCGTGCAAACTACTCAAATCCTCCGGCCCACGGTGCGGCCATTGTAACCACTATTTTATCAGATGAACTATTAAAGAAAGAGTGGATCGAAGAGCTGACAATCATGCGTCAACGGATTCAACGCATGCGACAATTGTTTGTCAACACTTTACAAGAAACAGGTGCTAAGCAAGACTTTAGTTTTATTAGCAAACAAAACGGTATGTTCTCGTTCAGCGGTCTTAATGAAGAACAAGTGAACCAACTGCGTGAAAAACATGCGATCTATGTGATTAGTTCAGGACGCATTAATGTCGCTGGCTTAACGTTAGAAAATATGGTTCCTTTATGTAAAGCTATCGTTGACATATTAGAAAGGAATTAATTTTTAATTCCGCTCGTTACCGATTAGGTATAAAGCCTAATCGGTTTTTTATGGTTGGCAAATCACATGAAAATCAGGGCTGAGCCATATACTAGTCTTGTAAGAAAAGATTAAATTGCCGTTCAGTACCTAAATTAGACATAGGTCCATGACCAGGTATAAATTGATAATCATCACCAAGTGGCAAAATTTTGGTTTTAATTGAATTGATTAATGTAGCATGATCACCTTTAGGAAAATCACTCCGACCAACACCCCCCTGGAAAAGAACATCACCCATAGAAATTAGTTTAGCGGCATGATTAACAAAGATAACATGTCCCGGTGTATGCCCCGGACAATGTAGCACTGCCAGTTTGATACTGGCTAAATTAATTTCATCGCCCTCTTTCAACCAGTGATCTGGTATAAAGTCAGGACATTCTGGCACAGCAAACATTTGGCTTTGCATTGCCAGCCCTTTGATCAAAAACTCATCTTCTTTCTGCGGGCCGTAAATTGGCACCGAGAATTGTGCTGCTAACTCTGCACAAGCACCAACATGATCAAAATGACCATGGGTAAGTAAGGTATATTGCAAATTTAATGAGCGCTTTTCAACTGCAGCAATCAATTTGTCGGCCTCACCACCAGGATCGACAATAACGGCATCTAACGTCTTTTCATCCCAAATTAAGGTACAATTTTGCCTAAAATCGGTTACAGGAATAATTTCAAATTTCATATAATAGTAAATCCATTATATTATTTAAATAAAATTTATTTAACGTCAATAGATTACCATTTTCTGACCGGTCCTGTATCGATATGGACAAAATTGCTATTGGGATAATAACCTACTCCACCTGCGCGCATTTTTAACGCTGCTTTACGGATATGGCCAAGTTCAACCCCTTTGATATGAAAATCCATTGCGCGACCATGTGTATGGTAACTATTTTTAGCTACTCCGCGACTTTTATGACGCAGCGCATTATTAGTTTCGACTGAGCGATAGCCAGAAACAAGTTGAACAAGTTTATTTGTTCCTATTAGCATTTGCAACAAATAAACCTGATCAAACAATTTCGGATCAATGGTTTTAATTTTATTATTACGAAAATCACGGAAAAAATGATTTAATCTCGTCAATTCCGACTTATTGTAATGACGACCATCAAAAAATTCAGTCTTAAGAAACTCGCCGGTATGGAGATTTTCAAAGCGAAGAATTTTGGGTCGTGGGGTGGTTAATGCCGCAAACACATGACTTGGTAATAAGCTAGCACCCAAGGTTATAGCACCATATCCCAGCCATTTTCGGCGGTTTTGATCAATATTGTCCATAGCCAACTTAACAAATAAAAGAAAAAATAATAACCAATAACAATAATTATAACGAATATATTTCACTATTTTTATATAATTATATAAAAATTAGCTATATAATGCGCTAGAATATCATTTTTAATGCATATTAATTATAAATATAAGTAACGTTATTACACTTTATTATAGCAATAACCAAAGTAAATAGCTCAATATTTATACATTCCAAACTTAAATTAGGTTGATAATTAAACTAATTTGTTATCATCCCATTTGAGTCAATGCTATTGGTATTAAAAAAGCACATCATTTTGTCACTGATCGAATCACTTATATTCATTGGCATCGCCAGCTGCATAAAATAAATAAGTTAGGCAATGAATATATGTTGCAATTTAAGCTAAAAGAGGTGATTGCCCCTTTTAGTTAATTTTTATTGATTAGTTAAGCAATGTTCTTATTTCAGGCAAATAATTCTTCGCCCCATAAATAACATTATCATAGCCATAAATATCATCCCGAAAATTAGCCATATCCTTGTTATCAACCCAAGCAGTTTGATAATAAAGATAAATAGGTATTCTGCCTGAGATATTAATATAACGTGTATTACCTAGCTGCAGTGCTGCATCGATACGCTTTTGATCCCAACCAGCACGTGTCAGTAAAATTGATGCTAATACTGATGCCTTATTCACTCTCACACAACCAGAACTGATTGACCGGTTTTGTCGATTAAATAAACTATGGTTTGGAGTATCATGTAAGTAAATTGCGTCAGAGCTCGGCATGTTAAATTTATAACGTCCAAGAGCATTAGAGGGTCCGGGTGCTTGGCGTACACGATATGGGAAGTGTGAAGATGAGATTGCATCCCAATTAATTCGGTAAGGATCGATCGGATAGGCATCGCTTTCCCAACCGGATAAAACAGTAAAACCTCGGAGAGCAAAATAACCAGGATCTCTTCTAGCTTGAGGCAAAATATCGCGACGAACCATACTAACCGGGACATTCCAAGGCGGATTAATAACAACGTTACTAAGTTCACTACTCATAATCGGGGTTTTGCGATCAGGCCGACCAACAATCACTCTAGAGTCTATGATTAATTGATTATTTAAATAAAAATGTAACGTGTAAGCCGGAATATTAACTAAGATGCCTGAACCGCCTTCATTAGGAATAATTCTTAAACGTTGAATATTAATTGCCAGCAATCCTACCCGATCGCTAGGCGAAGTATTTAGCCATTTTAATGTCGCATTACCAATAATACCATCTGGCTCTAATCCATACATCTTCTGGAATTGCTTAACAGCGTCAACTAATAAACCATCATAACGATTACTATTTTCAATCGTAATTGAGTTCTGCTTCAATAAACCATTTCGTTGTAAAATTTCACTTAAGGAAACAATATCTTGACTTGACTGGCCTGGTTTTAATAAACTCGTGGTATAGATTTTAGGCCATATTTGTTGATCAGATAAATAAGCCAACATCTTCTTTCTCATCGCTAAGTAGTGATCGTGCTGTGGCGCTAATGTTTTGATCCAATTGGCTAATTGTTTTGAATTAATCGCTGATTGCCACTTAGAAACACCGCCAACCGTTGGCTCGCGTAGTTGATATTGCGTTTTTTGATATAACCAATCTTTGCCATTATATTTTACATTACAAATAAAATATAAATAACCTAACATGGCATCTGACAAAATAATATCTCGCTCCATCTTACTGAGTTTTTGATTTTTCACTAATAGAGAAAGCCATTTACCAAACTGTGGCTGAAAACCGGCCAGCGCTGTTTCCGCTAACTGTTGCTTAAATTCTAATACGGCAGTTTCATCGTCCCATAATGGCTGCATATTATTTTCAGCATAAAGTTTTGCTAACCTGTCTATGTATACTAAATTAGTGCCAGGCGATAACCAACCTTGCAGTTGCTGGCGACTTTTCTGTATCTCTTCAACAGCTACATTTTTTTGTTCAGATACCAAATTAGTTAAAGGGACTTGACTATTTGTGATGGTTTTTATTTGCTCCAACTGAGCACATGCTGGTGTTATTCCTGATATTACAAAGCATATCAGTGAAGCTCGCAGAGTGTTCACACTTTTGTTCGCCATAACGTCACCTTTTTTACTTCATTTTTATTGTCTTAACACCAGAGTAAAAATTTATCTTTAGTTGATTAAAATTAACTAGTTTGTTGTAGTTTATTGAAGTGTATTTGATGAAAAATTAAATAATTTGCTATTTTAAAAATAATCATCTTTATAAATTTATATAACCATGTATTAACAAAATAATTTTTAATTGAAAATAGTGTGCAATGAATTTTAGATTTAATATTTATTAAAAAATTAAACTACCAATTGTATATATTTCAAATATAAACTTCGATCACTTTATTTTCAATTACAATATTTACTTTTCAACCATAACCTATTATAAAAAAACCGCTATCATAAAATAGCGGTTGTTAAAATATAAGAATAACTTTTTATCACTTGAATTTAAGTGACAGCTGATGATACTTTTAATTGCTCATCTTCTTGACCAAACCCTTTTAAACCAACAACATGAACATGCTCCTGTTGACCAAGTACCTTACGCACCAACTTATAAGTAGTACCTTTTTCTGGACTGATATTCTCAGGCGCCGCAATAATTAATTGCATTTTTAATCGTTCACAAAGTTCAAAAAGGGTGGCAATCGATTTCGCATCCAAGCGCGCTGCTTCATCTAGGAATAAGAACCGACAAGGTAAAATATCCTTACCACGTAACCGTTGTGACTCTTCTTCCCAACTTTGTACCACCATCACCAAAATTGACATGCCTGTACCAATCGCTTCTCCAGTCGAAAGTGCACCGCTTTCTGCTTTGAGCCAACCTTCTGAACCACGATTAACTTCAACACCAAGTTCAAGATAATTACGATAATCAAGTAACTCTTCACCGATTGTTTGTGGCAGACGTTGTCCTGTATCCAGATGAGGGTTTAAACGTTGATAAAGTTTTGCCATCGCTTCAGAGAAAGTCAGATTTTTATTTTTAAACAGATCCTTATGATGTTCATGCTCTTCTGATAATACATCAAGTAATGATTCATGACTTTTTCGAATATTAACATTAAGCCGAACCCCCTTGACCTGGCCAAAAGCAACAGACTGTAGCCCTTGGTTAAGCAGGCGAATACGATTTCGCTCACGATGAATAGTTTTGCGGATAATATTTGCCATACTTTTCGCACTAATAGCTAATTTTTGTTCACGTGCTGTCAATTCTTCTGTCAGACGCGCTAATTCGATTTCCATCTGTTCGATAGCATCAACCGGATCATCAGTACGAATAATATCTTGTCGTATACGTTCACGTAAGTGTTGATAAACCGCAATAAAGAACTCTATTTTACGCTCTGGCCGCTTAAGATCTTCAGAGGCACGCAATACATCGCGTAAATGTTCATTATCCGCTACTGCTTGCCTAAGGGCGCCCAAGGCTTTGTCAGACATCGAACGTAAGCTATCGCCATCCATATAGGCTAATTCACGTCGATGTAAACGGCGTTCGACACCGTTTTCTATAACCATACGCATGACAGCGCACCAGCCGGATTTACCTGATACCACCTGTTCGCGGAGTTGGTAATAGTCGCGCTCCAATTTACGCAATTTTTTCTGCCAATTGTCCATTTCTGCTTCACAAAATGTGATTTGCTTTTCCAATTGGTTAATACGTGAGCGATTAGCATTTACCGCCTCATAAAGTTGGTCACGGCGTTCACGCGCCCGTTTTTCTGCATTACTATCTGCCTGAACGCCAATCTCTTTTATTTCAGCCTCTAATTCCCTTAGCATGTCCTGCTTAGTGTCAAAGGAGCTACGCAATGAGGCTAATACCTGACTGAATTGCGTAGTCTTAGTTTGTTGCTGACGTAGCTGTTCACGTGCCTGGGTACGCTCTTTTTCAGCCTGCTCGAGACGCTGACGGAGTTTATTATTTAAATCAGTATCTTCTGTCAACATATCCGTCGAGTCACTGTAACTAAAATGTGCCCGACGTTGAACCACTTCAATTAAAGCAAACGTCCGCTGTTTTGATTGTTGCTGTAATTGTTTTACTTGTTCATATTCACGACGTAATTGCTCATGTTGCTCAGGATCACTCTGTAATACGTTAGCTATCGGTTCAAGCTTTGCCAAATCTTTTGCATATTTTTGCAAAAAATGTCCAGCTTCTTCTGCCTCGCTAAGTGCTTCACGGATCTCTTCAATTCGATCATCGAGCGTTTCATCCATTAGCAAATTAACTTGAGGTAATAAGCGGTTCAAACTAGACAAACTCTCTTTGAGCACCCTATGTTGGGTCTTTTGTTGTTGCGTCTGATCGTCAAACTGTGCTAACTGACGTTCTAGTTCATTTTTACGTTGATTTAAAGAACGAATTTCAGCTTCTGGATCAGCGTCAAAAACCACGGCCAGATGTTTGCCAATAAAACGGCTAAATGCATGATGAGTGCGTTGTAATTTCTGCATATCAAAAGAAAGTGTTGCATAGCGCTCAGCTAATGTATCTCTTTCTTGATGCAATATTTCTAGCTGATTTTCACGTGCCGCCCAACCAAATAGTGGTACTTCAGGATAACGAGAAAAACGCCATTGACTCTCTGAAGAGCGAACTAATACAGCTTGGTCAAATTCTTCTGCATTAAAAACACTATCATCAAAAGATTGCGGATCACCTTCAATAAAATAGACATCATCGGGACATTCAGTGATTAATTCAGCCAGTTGAGAGTGAATTTTTGCTAGCTCAGGCACAACAATTCCATGTCTTGCCGGTCCATAGAGGGCTGAAAAGTAAGGTGCATCATCAATAGTAATATCATCATAAATTTCAGATAATAAAACACCGCCAAGACGTTCAGCTAAACTAAGTAGACGATTATCATCCGCGCCACTAGGTTGGCTAAGATGGGAGATCTGTTTCTCTAATTGATGCTTTTGACTTGCTATTTCATCACGTTCAACCGTTATCTCACGTTCTTGTTCCAATAATTGTTGTAGATATTCAGTAATTTCATGACTATTACTAAAACTCTCATTAACTTGTGTAGTTAATTGATTAAGCGCATCTTGCGCAGCCAACCAAATTGGTGCTTTTTTCGTTAGCACTTGAATATGCTGTTTGATCTGCTCAAGCTCTTGGCGTATTAACATGCGGTGTTCACTACTCTTATTAACCGTAATACTCAGTTCTTCTTGCTGAGCTTCTAATTCTGCCAGTAGTGTCGTCAATTCATCTGGCTCATATTGCCGTTCAGCACGTTGACAAAATTCAGTCAACATACGTTCAGCATCCTGCCGACTATTAAGCTTTTGTTCCAGTTCCGCTAATTGCATCCGTAACGGCTCAATACGCTGCGCAAGATGCTGTTGTGAAGCCCAATCACGCAATAATTGACACGCCTTTTGATAAGCCTTATCCCGTTTTATTTCACCACTAATGTTTTTAACTAAATTATAAGCCTCGTCAAATTGATTAGTTGCCGTATCAATCACACTAATTTTTTGCGCCAGTTCGAGCAATTTTTCTGTGTTTTGCTGTTCTTTTTCTTCAAAACTGGTTAAAAATTGCTCCACACTAGTCGGGCTAAGTTTAGCCAAGTTGCAAATTTTCTTTGCTCGCTCTAATGCTTGTTGCGCTTTTTGATATTGGATGGCGCGCGTCTGCTGAACGTCCAATGCTTGCTGGTGATCAGCCAGTTGACTTTTAATTTCATCAACTTCTAACTCAGCTGCCTCAACTTTGGCTTCAAGTTCTGTTTGCTGCACTAATACTTCCTCAACAACTTCAGTTTGTTCTTCAAGTCGATAAGTGATCTCTTCAATATCGGCCTGATAACGATCAATTTTTTCCTGCTGGCGTACTGCTGCTTGCACTAATCCCAAATGGTCGCTCACGGCCTGAAAATCAGCCTCTAAATCTAATGAAAAACCATTTTGTTTATCCAGTTCACGTACCATTTCGACATGACGGCTTTGAGCAGCAATCAGTTGTTTACGGCCATCGAATAATTCAGCCCGCAAAGCAAGGGCACTATCTAGATGCACTCGGCGTTCATTAGCATGCCGCATATAATCAGCAGAAACGTAATCCGTTGCTTCATTGATTAAACGTCTAAATAAATCACGATCAGACTGAGTGACCCGGATCGCTTCTAGGGTTAATCTATTTTCCCGTAAAGCCGCTTCCATATCCTGAAAGGCTTTACGGATCCCACTATTCTCAGGCAAAAGATAATCACGCAATGAACGCGTAATGGTGCTGGAAATTCCACCATATAAAGAAGCTTCAATTAAGCGATAAAATTTGCTTCTGTCACTCGCTGATCTTAATCGTTTAGGAATAATACCCAGATCAAATAGTTGCACATGATAATCGGTAATTGAATTAAATTGTTTAAACTGTACACCTGCAATCTCATCCACTTGATCTTTTAAATCATTTAAACTAATCACCCGCGCTTGCCGCTCTTCCACTTGCTCAGTCAAGATATGAGTTGGTAAAATTGCAGTTGGTAACCCTAGTATGATGAAGGATTTTATATCAACTTTTTTATCACGACCAGCAATTTGTTGTAAACGAACACCCACTAAAATACGTTGGTAACGAGAATTGATCACATCCAAAATTGAATAACAAACTCCCGGGCGTAATTTGCCATGTAGTCCTTTATCACGCGATGCCGAGGTTGCACCAGCTTCGGTGGTATTACGAAAATGCAGCAACGTTAAATCAGGGATCATGGCAGTAATAAATGCCGCCATAGTGGTTGATTTACCGGCGCCATTGCCGCCAGATAATGTCGTTACAAGCTCATCCAAATCAAACGTTCTGGCAAAAAAGCCGTTCCAATTGATGAGCGTGAGTGAGCGAAACTTGCCACGTTCTAACATAGTTATTCATCCTCCGCATCATCTTTGTCACTATCATTACCTCCACCGGCTGGTAGCGATAAATTATCTTTTAGCGACATAGCTTCACCATCCCGGATCATCCGTAATTGAGCTTGCTGTGGATCATCTCCACTACGCACCTCAGCACCAAAACGAAAGACTGATTCGGTGATCATAAAACGCTGACTGTCATTTTGTAAAAAGTGAACCATTCCAAGGCGACGTAAACGGTTAAGCGAAGTACGCAGCTTTTCTTGTAATTTTTGCTTATCCAAATCCGTACCTGTCGAGCGCTGATTGACAAATTTAAGTAGTTTAGTTTCATCAGCTAATGATAATAGTTCTTCGAAAAGTTCCTGTGCAGTGAAAATTCCCTGATTCGCAAGTCTTTCAGGACTTAAATAAAGATAACAAAGAATTTTACCTACCATCATATCCAATTCAGATAAAACCGAGCGAGGAATTAATGTAGTAGAACGTGGCCGTAAATAGAAAAAACCTTCCGGTGCACGGATCAGCTCGACATTATAGCGAGCATAAAAAGCCGTTAACTCCTGTTCAAAATCCATTAGAAAGGCGTGATTATCAAGATCATCAATACCAATATGACGCCCGGCTCGAAGCTGGCTATCCAATTCAGGGAAAAGCGAGCTTACTAATGCTTGTGCCAATTTTACTGGCATAAATTGTTCAATATTTGTCGATGACATGTGCCTGTACCTTGGCTCCGTAATCATTAATCGCTAACCATTCAGGATGGATACCAGAGAAATCCGCTTCTGCTATGCCTAACTTAACTGCTTGATCAACAATAATACGCGCAACATCAAAGTGCCGTTTTTGCGGATATTTAGTCAAGTAGTCACGTAATATTAAACCAATATCAAGAGGATGCTGCTCTTCCTTATAACTAACTAATGCCTGCGTCATCATCTCAATCAGTTGTTCATTAATCTCATTAAGCTCTTCATATTCCAATTCAGCTGGTAATTCTCCTGTTACTTCTTCATTACTTAATACCAGATCTTCATCACGCACATCAAATAACCGCTCAGCACTGGCTACTGTTAATGCCCAAGGTTCAGCAAAATAATTTTGCACTGATAGACATAAGCGCTGCGAAAATATCCTATTTTTATCCATATCGATGGCAGTACGGATAAATTTATGCACATGGCGATCATAACCAATCCAGAGATCAATAGATTGTTGACCCCAGCTAATAATTCGATCAAGTTTACTTTGTAAATCAAATACTAGCTTATCAACCAATTCTGAACCACCACTATTCATATTTGCTTCTTGGATACGTAGCAGATTGGTTTGTAATTTATCACCCGCGGCTTCCAATGTGTCTTGTAATTCACGTAGTGTGGCTGAAGTTTCGGTTAATAATTGTTTACAGTTGGCTATAGCTGCCTGCCAATCCTGACTGAGTAATGCGGAGATGTCTTGCTTTACACTGTCTTGCTGTTCATCCATCACACGCTGTGACATATCAATACTGTCAAAAATTTCTGCCACTGAATATTTTAACGGAGCAAAAACATGGTGATGCCAATGAAATTCATCTCCTCCTTCCTCAGCCGCATCGGCGGCTCGACTTAATTCACCGGCTACAATCGAAAGTTGCATAGAGAAACGCAGCGAAGAAAATTCCCGCTGACGAATATAATAGTCACTAATGCCTATACCAAGTGGCGTTAAACGGTAAATCGCATCATCTTCAATGACTTCACTAGAAAAACGATTAAATAATTTCTGCCTGACCATATCATTAATTGCATTATTAGCTCTGACAATCACGGTTTCGGAGGTCTGCTCGAAACCTTTACTAACTTCTCGAAAAGCATCAATTAACTCACCTTCACTCATTTCACCATCAAGCCGTTCACTATTAAGTACAGCTACCGCCAACAAAAAGGCCAAACGCTCAACAGACAATGATATTGAAAAATCATTTTTCCGTGCCCAAGATACCAATTCCGGGACAGTCTGGGAAAATTCACTCATAATTCAACCTTTCACATAGACTTGCATGCCATAACATGAATATAGCGCCCCAGATTAATATAGGGGTGTTGTCGACAATATCGCTGCTCCAAGGCGAGCAGCGCCGAAAAATCTTTATTTTGTAACTGACGGTTTTGTAGATAATCATGAAAAACGCATACACCTGTTTTACCAACTATCCTTAAGTCTAATTCTTCTAACCATTGATATACAGTTTCTGGTAATAACGGATTTAGAGGAGTTAGTGAACGTTTGTGGCGACGTTGAATATTGGGTGTCGCTAAATCGAAGTTACCTAATACCGAATTTCTCATCACCAACCCATTCGCATTATAAAACATGATAGAAAATGCGCCACCTGGACTAATTATATTCGTTAGTGTTTTTATTGCAGATCTTTGTTCACTGATTCATTCAATTACCACATGAAACAACACTAGGCCAACGGTTTCCGCCGTTGTTAAATATTGAGCAATATTTTGCACCGAAGAATGAATAAATTACATGTTATGACTTACTTTTTTTTCTTCTGCCAACAACCTTGCCCGCTCAAGCATCGTTGTCGAAATATCGCAAACTATGACTTGGTGTTCCATTGCCGTTAATTTGCGAGTAAAAAAACCTTTCCTCCCCCCCCCCCCCCACCACCAGTATCCAATATCTTCAACGGCTTATTGGGTAAAAAATTAAGCAGAGAGTTTAGATCCTGCCAAATAACAGCTTCGCGTATTTTTCCCTTGGTTGTACCATACTTGGTTGTACCATAAATATGGTGTGTAAATTTATCAGCAATGTCATAAAAATTGCGATCTACCATAAAAAAATACCTCGATAACAACTATTATAAAACCTAATAGCCATTGATGATAAAAAATACCTATCTAACCGGCTCTCTGTTAATAAAAAAACAATAACCATTTATATTGAAAATAATTTTTATATTAACAATTTATTAACTAGTATCTATAGGATTGAAACATGATATTTACATTGAAAAAACATATTGGTGCGCTTTAATGCCATTACCTCTCCTTATTTTGGTTAGCTTTATCGGATTACTACTACTTTGGTTCGCTCACTGGCAAAAAAGCGGCAAATGTTTAGTCTCTTTTAGTTGGTTAACTATTTTGTTACTAAATCTACAACCTATCGCGGATAAATTACTACTATCAACAGAAGGTGTCTTTAACAAACGCTATAAACTTTTACACCCTAAAGAAGAAAACATCCAATATATCGTTGTACTTGGAGGGGTATTTAATTATAACCCTGATTGGCCACCAAGCGATAACCTTATTAATAATAGCCTATAGAATGACAGAAGGAATTCGCCTCTATTCTCAATATCCGGGCGCTAAATTAATTTTTACTAGTGGGCACGGTAACAATTTAATGAGTAATGCGAAAGTAGCAGCAAAAATCGCGCTATCGTTAGGTGTACCAGAAACAGTTATAATTACCTTAACCAAACCCAGAGATACCCAAGGAGAAGCCTTAGAAGTGGAAAAAATCGCTGGCAGACAACCTTTTCTATTGGTAACTTCAGCCAATCATATGACACGCGCTGAACGCTTCTTTCTTGCTAGAAATATGCACCCCATCACCGCACCAGCCAATCAACTTTCCATTACCTCACCATTACACCCTTAGGAAAAATATTTCCCTTCTATTTACTTTTTTTCTCATTCAGAACGCGCTTGGTATGAATTTATTGGCTCAATATGGCAAGCAATAAAAATTGACAATAACCAACCTCTAATGCTTAGTTCTAATGTAGTGGAATAAATAGTTTTAAAATAGCTAATCGCTGTGTAATTTTAAGCAGTAAAAAATGCTTGTCGAACAGCATCAAGATCCTGCTGATTATCTACTCCTGGCTCTGGAGTTTTAACTGCTAGGGCAACATGAATTTTTTCGCCATACCACAGTACACGCAACTGCTCAAGCATTTCGATTGTCTCTAACGGACTTATCGGCCATTGGATATAACGACGAATAAAACCGGCTCGATAAGCATAAATACCGATATGACGTAAAAAATGCTCGCCAATTTCCATTTTGGATACCGTAAAGCGATCTCGCTCCCAGGGAATAGCAGCTCTGGAAAAATATAAAGCATTGCTCTGTTTATCAATCACTACCTTTACAATAGCTGGATCAAATACTTCATGCGGATGGTTTATTGGGGCAGCTAATGTTGCCATACCGAAATTATTTACCTTTAAGTTATTGGATAGTTGATTAATTATTTCTGGCGGTATCAAAGGTTCATCACCCTGCACGTTGATAATAATTTCTTCATCAGGAAGTTTATATTTGTCAATAACTTCCGCTAATCGTTGAGTACCGGATTGATGCGCAACACTGGTCATACAAACTTCACCATTAGCCGCTTTCACCACATCAAATACGGCCTGATGATCAGTAGCTACAATAACACGCGTCGCACCTGACATTAGTGCTCTTTCCATTACTCTAATAATCATAGGCTTGCCATGAATATCAACTAACGGCTTGCCTGGTAAGCGATTAGAAGCAAAACGCGCCGGAATAATTACTGTGAACAGGTTACTTTTCTTCATCTAAAGGTAACTCACGAGCTTGTTCTCTTAATAATACAGGTATGTTATTACGCACAGGATAAGCAAGATGATCAAATTTACAGATAAGCTCTAAATTTTGTTTATTATAGACTAGTTTGCCATGACAAATAGGACAAACAATGATATCAAGTAGACGGTGATCCATATATTCCTCATCAAAAACCTAATTTAAGATGAAACCAGAATAGCATAAGCATGTATCACCGTTAACTTTAATATCTGCTCGAATAAGTTTTTGTCAGTTATCTGACCAATTGGCCGCTAACAGTTGTTTAAAATTCATAAGCGATAACATCAGCGGCAGCAATACCATAAGCGTTACGCGTAACAGAAAATTCAACACACTAACCTTCTTTCAGCCATTTATGTTTGGTGTTCGCAATAGCTCGACGATTAACATAGATATCTTGACCACCATTCACAGGGGAGATAAACCCATAGCCCTCTTTTACATCAAACCATTTTACGCAACCCATTTGTAATTGAAATGTCATAAAAAAACTCCTTTTGTTCACCAGGTAACAAAGCTTCATTTTCCCCTATGTTCCCCACTCTTTTATTAAGCTTTCGATAGAAACCCCCTTTTTTCTTTCACCAAATACCCTTAATACCAGAGTAGTATTTTTATATTTAAAAATACCGACACAGTAGTATCTATTGCTATCTAAGATTACTTTAACGTTTAAACAACATTACAATAAGCTGAATTATTGATTACTATAACTTATCAAACAATTTGATAGTGAATAAAATTAAAGGATTTTATATTAATGAAATAATAACTGGCGTGGTATTTTTGAAATAAAGTCATTACATTCCTAACTAGATTCCATTTTTAGGTAAACATGATAATGCTATTATTTCAAGCATTTTTACTAGACTTCACTAATTCGCTGATGGCTGAAACAATTTTTGCTGCACCAGATTGGAAAAGCTGGGCATTTACTGGCAAATACCACCAATTTATACGAGCAAAATGAAAACATTTCACTGCATCCTTTTCAGTCATTAATAAATTTTGTTGATCAGTAACTAACGTTGCTAATTGAGAAAATTCATAACATTGATGATCAGAAAAAGAATGGGCCGCAATTAATTGCACACCTTTTTGCTCAAGACTTGAAAAAAAGCGTGCTGGATGCCCGATTCCTGCAATGGCAACAACTTGTTGCAATTCAGCGACAGCTCGTTTTTCGCCGGTCAACATATTAATAGCGATATCACCGGTTAACTGCATAGCAATTTCACCATGCTTAGCCCTCCCCCCATTTGTTATAACAGCATCAACAGTATTCAAACGATATTGACACTCCCGTAACGGGCCAGCCGGCAGTAACCAACTATTACCAAAACGACGGACACCATCGATAACAACTATCTCATAATCCCTGTGCAGTGCATAGTGCTGAAGACCATCATCAGTAATAATAACATCCAGTTGTTGCTGCTTTACTAGCATTTTTACTGCTGCTACACGTTTTGGTGCAACTGCAACTGGCACCCCAGTTCGCCGATAAATTAAAGCTGGCTCATCGCCGCTTTCCTTTATCGATATATTGTTATTGACTAATAGCGGATAAGATGTTGCTTTACCACCATATCCACGGGAGACAACACCAACACGAAAGCCTCGTGATAAAAGCTGTTCAACTAACCAAATAACAACCGGTGTTTTGCCATTACCACCAACGATCAAATTACCTACAACTATAATAGGTATTGGAGCTTTCCAACTAGGCAAAATCCCCAAATGATAGCTAAGAAGCCGAAATCCAATAATCACGCCATAGAATAACGCCAACGGCAGAAGCAAAACAGCTAGCCACGAGCGACCTAACCATATTTTTTCAATCATTGTTTAAATTGCATACTATAAAGTTGAGCATATGCGCCATCATGTTTAAGTAAAGCTCGATGGTTGCCGCGTTCAATAATTTTACCTTCCTGAATAACCAAAATTTCATCTGCATTTTCTATGGTCGAAAGACGATGAGCAATAATAATAGAAGTTCGATTTTTCTGTAATTCATCCAATGCTGCCTGGATAGCTCTTTCTGACTCAGTATCGAGGGCAGATGTAGCTTCATCAAGAATTAATATAGATGAGTTATGTAATAAAGCACGCGCAATAGCAATTCGCTGACGTTGCCCGCCGGAAAGCATTACCCCATTTTCACCAATAACGGTATCTAGTCCATTATCCAGTTTTTGAATAAAGTCCATGGCATAAGCCATTTTTGCTACTTTTTCAATCGCTTTTCGACTGTAACGACCATCGGTCGCATAAGCTATATTATTGGCAATAGTGTCGTTAAAAAGATAGACATGTTGAGAAACTAATGCGACTTGGTTACGCAACGAAGTCAAAGTGTATTCACGTAAATCACGATCATCTAGCAGTATTTGACCTTCATTGACCGCATAAAAGCGGGTAATTAGATTAGCAATAGTCGATTTTCCTGAGCCAGATCGTCCAACTAAAGCAATAGATTTTCCAGCCGGAATTTTAAAAGAGATGTCATATAAGGCAGGATACTCCTTGGTTGGATATTTGAAGGTAACATGTTTAAATTCAATTTTACCCTTAGCTTTTTTTAATGTTATTTTCCCCTCATCTTTTTCTTGTTCCATATCTAAAATGGTAAATAATGTCTGGCATGCAGCCATCCCTCGTTGAAATTGTACATTGACATTAGTTAATGATTTTAATGGGCGCATTAATGCAAACATGGCTGAAAAAACAACACCAATAGTTCCTGCTGTCAAAGTTTGCATAACCTCAGGAAAACTTGCAACATACAGCGTAAATGCTAAAGCTAGCGAGGCAATAAGTTGTATAATAGGATCAGAAATTGAAGATGCTGTCACCATTTTCATAGTTTGACGACGCATATGGTTGCTCACTTTGCTAAATCGCCCTGTTTCAACCTTTTGCCCACCAAAAATCAAAACTTCTTTATGACCTTTTAACATTTGTTCCGCGCTAGCCGTTACTTGCCCCATGCCAGTTTGCATGCTTTTACCAATATTTCGAAAATGTTTAGAAACAGCGCGAATAGTTAAAGCAACAATAGGAGCGATAAAAATTAATATTAGTGAAAGCTGCCAACTATAATAAAACATAAGTCCAAATAAACCGATAATATAGGCACTTTCTCGAACAATAGTGATTAATGCACTAGAAGAGGAAGAGGCGACTTGTTCAGAATCATAAGTGATGCGAGAAAGTAAGGTCCCTGTCGACTGTTGATCAAAAAAAGCAACCGGCATCCCCATCATATGACCAAATAAACACCTACGCATGTTCATCACTACCATTCCGGAAACCCAGGCAATACAATAATTGGAAATAAAACTCGACACCCCCCTTACCAACATCAGTCCCAAAATAGCAATTGGTAACCATTTTAGCGTGGTGTTATCAGCTTTACCAAAGCCTTCATCAAGCAAAGGTTTTAATAAGGAGATCATGAATGCATCGCCGGCAGCATTAATAATTAACGCAACCACTGCTACACTTAATCCCAGTTTAAACGGCAAAATCATCGGCCATAGGCGGCGAAATGTTTGCCATGTGGAAAGATCTTTATCATTCATTATCATTGTCTTATTAAATATCCATAAAAATAGGCTGCTTATTCTACGCGGGAAACATCTAAATACCAAACTGCTGATGATACCAGCGTGGTAAAACTTCCTGTCTGTAACGCGTTATTTCAATTTTATCCAAATAAAACTTTGCTATAATTTGCCCGGCTTCCGCTGTAGTTATCCAGTTTGCCCCCATATTTACATAACTTTGGCGTACTTGAGCAGAAGGTAATGCCCATTGGCTATAACGCACAACAGAAGTAAGCGCATATTGTGGTTTAATGGCTTGAATAAATGCCATCGTTGACGAAGTATTACTTCCATGATGAGGAACTTGCAATAAATTAGCCGACAAATTTTTTTTGCTAAACGAACGAGTTTCTTCTCAGCTCTTTTTTCAATGTCACCAGATAAAATAACCACATAGTAACCATCACTAATCTTTACTACACATGATTCATTATTATGTGATTCTTTTTGATCCACTCTTGGCCATAGTACTTCAAAATATAATTCCTGCCATTGCCAACGTACACCTCGATGGCAAGGAAAATGGGTTTTTATCAAAATTACTTCTGATCATCAATCCCGGATAGGTTAATAATAAACTAGCAACTCCTCCAGTATGATCGACATGGTTATGACTAAGTATAACTCCTTCAGGTATTAAACGGTGATATCGTAAATAAGGCAAAATAGTCTTGTCAGCAATACTGTTTTTCTTCCATGATGTGCCTGTGTCATAAATTAAAACTTTTCCTTGTTGCTCAATAATAATCGCTAATCCATGCCCCACATCTAACATAATTAATCGCCAAACAGCAAAATCGCTTGGTTTCAAGCCTAGCATTAAGCAATATATTAACAATCTTATCAGCAAGTTATAGTGTACAAACCAACCAAATTGCCAACATAATATAATAAACCAACTAAGTGCGGTTATCATAATTGGCACATTACCAGTAGCAAACCCATAACGCTCAAGATATGTCAGAGGCCATAAGGCTAAACTAATGCTTTTATCAATTATATCAAATAATAAACTTTGTACCCCATGCCAATAAAGACAAATATGTGAAACCATAATTACTGGTATAGTTACAAATGAAATAATTGATCCAGCCCATAAATTAGCTAAAAAATTAGCAATATTAATGCCTTGAAATAAAAACAATTGAATAGGAGTTAACAAAATAAGCATACCAAGTTGAAAATGAACCAGTTTAGCTATCCAATTAAGCCAACCAGGTTGAAACTGTATACTTAATTTTACAAATGAAACCCAAAATATTAATGCCGCAACAGCAAAACTCGAAAGCCAAAAGCTATCAGCAAGTATTGTAAGGGGTTCAAATACTAAAATTAAACTGGATACTCCATAATGCCCATTGCCAGGGAAAACAAACAAAATTTTGCTGCCGAATATAAAGCCATAACGACAAGGCAAATGTAGCCCGCATTTGCAGGTATTACCCAACCATATAAGCAAAAATAACCTAAAGCGCAGCACCATCCCACTAACATCGGCATACGAGGTTCTATAAAACAGACTGGTAATAAAAATTGAATCAAACGATATAGCCAAAAACCAAAAAAATAACCCATGCCAACATGTAAACTAGAAATAGCCATCAAATGAACGATACCTGTCCGCTGCAATTTTTGCCTTAATAGTGGTTTCAATAAGCCACGTTCACCAAACGTTAAAGCATAAATCACCGCCTGATTACGGTATTTACTGATATTATTAACCGACGTTGAAATTATCTGATGCCTTAAAGAACAATGTTTATTTAATATAACAAAGTTTTGAACTTTAAACGTGCCTTGCCTAACAAACGTTGATTTATTGCATAACGTTATAAATCAAATCGACCTTCGTTCAACAAACTATGAACAGGTTTTAACCGCCCAGAAAAAATGAGTATTTGCCCGGCACAAAAAAATCATTTGCTATTAAGCCATTAGGCTTCAACTGAAGATAAGCGTACATACAATGCAGGAAATAATTGTTTATTATTGCTGGTTAACAACCTTACTTTTATTCGCATATTATCGACTTTATTAATTAAATTATCTTCAATAACGGCTACATAGCGTTGTTCTTGCCGGCTTAATAATTTAATTTTTTCTAATAAATTATATCCCTGCCAACATCCCCATAAAAAATTTATACCTAAAATAGCAATAAATTTAGTCCAAAAAATTGGAGTAAACCAAAAGATACAGCATAGGATAAATAGCGACAATTGTAGTGATTTGTTTGGTAATTGAGATAAAAAGAGTAAAGGTAATAATCCCAATATTACCACCACTGACGCTAAATTAATATTTATCTGTACCCGTTTTATATTAGCTAACATATTTTTCATGCAGCTCTTTCCTGACCAGTGCTATATAATGAAAATTAGTAATGTTATTTATATTATTCAAAAAAATAAACCATATTGCTAAAGGGACGTCGAAAAAATATTTATTCCATTTTCACTATTTTCATTTTTTGCGAGATTATTCCCAACTAAATCTGATTTAATAAAATTTTATAATTACGCGTTTTGTAACGATAAGGCAGGATTTTAATCATGGGAAAATTTTGTGGTAAAAGGATTTACTATAGTAATAAAAATGGCGTCTTTACAAGACGCCATTTTTATAGAATAAATAAATTAAATCTGTTAATTCTTATGCATAAATATTAACGCGATCTCGTAATTCTTTTCCTGGCTTAAAGTGAGGAACATGTTTTCCTTTCAAGTCAACTTTGTCACCAGTTTTTGGATTACGACCAATACGCGGTGCACGGTAGTGAAGAGAAAAACTGCCAAATCCGCGGATTTCAATACGCTCTCCCTTAGCAAGTGTTATTGCCATATGATCAAGCATTTCTTTCACAGCTTCTTCAATAAGTTTTGCTGGTATATGAGCTAATTGGTTAATAAGTCTTTCAATTAATTCACACCTGGTCATAGTACCTCCCCCTAAACTACCGTTACGGGGCAACAAAATGTTACCCTGATGATTCACTTAATTATTCGCCTTTAGCTGCTTTGAACGCTTCAGCCATAGCGTTATTTGCAAAATTGGTATCTTCCTGCTTGTTCACAGAAGCAATTGCATCTTTTTCATCTGCTTCATCTTTTGCGCGAACAGACAAGGTAATGATACGGTTTTTACGATCAACACCAGTATATTTAGCTTCAACTGTATCGCCAACGTTCAATACTTGAGTAGCATCTTCCACACGATCACGTGAAGCTTCCGATGCACGTAAGTGGCCTTCAACACCAGCAGCCAACTCAATAGTTGCCCCTTTTGCATCAACAGCAACTACTTTACCAGTAACAATAACCCCTTTCTTATGAGCAGACAGATAGTTATTAAATGGATCTTCCGCTAACTGTTTTATACCCAAAGAAATACGTTCACGTTCAGCGTCAACTTGCAATACAACAGCAGCAATTTCATCGCCTTTTTTGTATTCACGAACAGCTTCTTCACCTGCAACATTCCAAGAAATATCAGACAGATGAACTAGACCATCAATACCACCTTCTAAACCGATGAAGATCCCAAAATCAGTAATAGATTTTATTTTACCTTCTACACGATCATTCTTATTATGAGTTTCTGCAAATTGTTGCCATGGATTTGGCTTACATTGTTTTAGACCTAACGAGATACGACGACGCTCTTCGTCAATATCCAATACCATAACTTCAACAACATCACCCACATTAACAACTTTCGATGGATGGATATTTTTATTAGTCCAATCCATTTCGGAAACGTGTACTAAACCTTCAACACCTTCCTCGATTTCAACAAAACAACCATAATCAGTAAGATTAGTTACTCGTCCTGTCAGCTTAGTGCCTTCTGGATAACGCTTAGCAATTGCTACCCATGGATCTTCTCCAAGCTGTTTCAGGCCTAAAGAGACACGTGTACGATCGCGATCAAATTTCAATACCTTAACATTGATTTCATCACCGACATTAACAATTTCACTTGGGTGTTTAACACGTTTCCAAGCCATGTCAGTAATGTGTAATAAGCCATCAACACCGCCCAAATCAACAAATGCACCGTAGTCAGTTAAGTTCTTAACAATCCCCTTAACTCCCATACCTTCCTGCAAGTTTTCCAGTAACTGATCACGTTCAGCACTGCTTTCAGACTCTATAACAGCACGACGCGAAACAACAACATTATTGCGTTTCTGATCCAGTTTGATAACTTTGAACTCAAGCTCTTTACCTTCCAGGTGAGTTGTGTCACGAACTGGACGAACATCAACCAATGAACCCGGTAAAAATGCACGAATACCTTTTAATTCTACAGTGAAACCACCTTTCACTTTGCCATTGATAATACCAATAACCGTTTCAGCATCTTCATAGGCTTTTTCTAAAATCAACCAGGCTTCATGGCGTTTCGCTTTTTCACGCGATAAAATAGTTTCACCGAAACCATCTTCTACTGCATCTAACGCAACATCAATTTCATCACCAACCTGAATTTCTAGCTCACCTTGTACATTTTTAAACTGTTCTACTGGGATCGCTGATTCTGATTTCAGACCGGCATCAACTAACACTATATCTTTGTCGATAGCAACAACAACCCCACGAACAATAGCTCCCGGACGGGTTTCAATACTCTGTAAAGATTCTTCAAAGAGTTGAGCAAAAGATTCTGTCATAGTAAGATCTTCAAAAATTTTAATTTTAACTTCCATCCAACATCCTGCCAAATGGGTTTATTTTACATACCGCGCAACATTCCTTGTTACAAAGCTTTATTTAATTTAACATAACACAAATTTAGTTTCACCAAAATATGTATATCAACTCATTATATGTCAGTATTGAGTATTATAATTATAATAGATAATATTTGTTTTTTTTCACATAAGCAAGCACCTGCTCAATGACTCCTTCAATAGATAACTTTGTGGAATCAAGGATCAACACATCTTTTGCAGGCACCAATGGCGCAATTATCCTATTACTATCACGATAATCACGCTCTTTAATATCAACTAAAAGATCTCTGAATTTAACATCAAAGCCTTTTTCTTGCAACTGTTGCATGCGTCTACGAGCTCGCTCTTCAGCGCTAGCATCAAGAAAAATCTTTACCGGTGCATCGGGAAAAACCACTGTTCCCATATCGCGGCCATCAGCAATCAAACCAGGTTTAGTGCGAAATGCCCTTTGTCGACGTAATAGCGCTTCTCTAACACGAGGAAAAGTTGCTGCCAGAGATGCCGTATTACCAACAACTTCTGTCCGAATTTCATTACTAACATCTTCCCCCTCAAGCATAACAGCTAATTCTTTTTCTCTAGGTTCAAAACGGACGTCAAGATTAGCAGCTAAAGGAACTAATGCTTCTTCTGACTTAATATCAACATGATGATGTAATGCTGCTAAAGCTAGAACACGGTATATGGCACCGGAATCAAGCAACTGCCAACCCAATTTATTCGCCAATGCCTGACATAATGTACCTTTACCTGCGCCACTAGGACCATCAACCGTGATAACGGGGGGTAAAACCGCCATTATACTCCTCCTCTATGATAGAATTGCATTTTTAGCAAATACTTTCTATCAGGCTAATAAGTACCCTATTATACTAAATTCATTCTATTAAGGAAAACAAAGAGATATTTAGCAAAAGTTAGCTGAATAAGCATCCTACCTGGTCGTTCATATTTATGCTAACCTTGCTGGCTAGTATCGATAACTCAATTTTTCTAGCTGATTAAAATAGTCTGGAAAAGTTTTGGCAGTACAATTCGGATCCAAAATGGTAACCGAGGTATCAGACAAAGCGACAAGTGAAAAACACATCGCCATGCGATGATCATTATAAGTTTCTATTTCTGCATGCTTTAATGAGTTAGGCGGTAAAATACGAATATAGTCATGCCCTTCTTCCACTTTAGCGCCAACCTTGACTAATTCTGTCGCCATTGCTGCTAATCTGTCAGTTTCTTTTACCCGCCAGTTGTAAATATTGCGAATAACCGTTTCACCTCGAGCAAAAAGCGCCAACGTAGCAATCGTCATCGCAGCATCCGGGATCGCATTCATATCCATATCAATACCGAATAATTGACCTCGTTGACATTCGATAAAATCTTTACCCCAACGGATGCGAGCGCCCATTTTTTCAAGTATAGCCGCAAATTGGGCATCACCTTGCAAGCTATCTTTGCCGATACCGGTCACCCTAACGGTGCCACCTTTGATTGCTGCGGCAGCTAAAAAATAAGAAGCAGAAGAGGCATCTCCTTCAATAAGATAATTACCTGGTGAAATATATTGTTGCCCAGCTTTAATACTAAATTGACAATAATGTTGATTTTCTACTTCAATTCCAAAATTATGCATCAGTACAAGCGTCATATCAATATAAGGTTTAGAAACAAGATCACCTTTTATTTGAATCGTTATATCAGTAGAGGCCAAAGGTGCTGCCATTAAAACAGCCGTCAAAAATTGGCTAGAGACGCGGCCATCTATCGTAATATTACCACCCGCAAAGCCGCCTTTTATCCTTATGGGCGGATAACCATGTTGCTCCAGATAGTCAATATTTGCCCCACCTTGCTGTAGCGCATCAATAAGATGACCAATAGGGCGTTCTTTCATCCTGGGCTCTCCAGTTAAGACAATATCATTATCCGCTAACGCTAAAACAGCACTTAATGGACGCATAGCGGTACCCGCATTACCCAGAAAAATCTCTAAGCCTTTTTTATGGCTAAAATAATGCCCGTAACCATTTACCATACATGAGCTACGATCATTGGATAATTGATATTCAATGCCCAAAGTTGTCAGTGCATTGAGCATGTGACGAATATCATAGCTATCAATAAGATTAGTTAATACTGTCTGGCCCTTAGCTAATGCAGCTAACAATAGCACCCGATTAGAAACACTTTTTGAGCCAGGAAGATTGATAGTACCTGCAACGTAAGAAATCGGTTGTATTGTTAGGACTTGCATTAACAGTAGACTCTCTAATAACAAATTGGGATATTTTATTTAAAACACATTTATATTCATTTCAGATGATTGAACAATCTAGTCATCAATCTAACCATAAAGAATTATTCGATTTATTTATTACGATGTTCAAAATCAAGCATAAAATTAACTAGTTTCTGTACACCAGCCAACGGCATGGCATTATAAATTGAAGCTCGCATACCTCCCGCAGCTTTATGCCCTTTTAAAAAAAGAAGCCCTTGTTGTTCAGCCGCTTTGATAAATTCACTAGCCAAATCAGGTTTTACCATTTGGAATGGAATATTCATTAACGAACGATTAGCTGGATCGATTCGATTAATATAAAATTGGCTATTATCAATCGCATCATACAGTAATCTGGCTTTTTCTTGATTGCGTCGTTCGATCTCTTGTAACCCGCCCTGCTGTTTTAGCCATTTAAAAACCATTCCCGATAGATACCAAGCAAAAGTTGGTGGCGTATTATACATTGAGTCATTTTTAGCTAGTAAAGTGTAATCAAGGATAGCGGGTGTTGCTTTTCTCGCTCGGCCTAACAAATCTTCGCGAATGATAACTAATGTGATGCCGGCTGGACCAATATTTTTTTGCGCGCCAGCATAGATAACACCAAAACGACTGACATCAAGCGGCCGCGACAAGATCGCTGAAGAGTAATCAGCAATAACGATTTTATTTGGCAAAAAATCAGGTAGTGAGTGGATCGTAATACCATCAATCGTTTCATTCGGACAATAATGAAGGTATTTTGCCCTGGTCGTTAATGACCATTGATCCATCGGCTGCACGCTTAAACCAGCTGATTTTTCTAGCCGGATATCAACCTCATTGACAGCACAATATTTTGCCGCCTCATGTGCAGCAGACTGGGCCCAATATCCACCAACAATGTAGTCTACTGTTTCATCGTCCTGAAATAAATTTAATGGCAATGCAGCAAATTGGCCTCTGGCTCCACCGTGACAAAAAAGGACTTTATAGTTTTCAGGTATTTTAAGCAATTCGCGCAGATTGTGTTCAGCCTCTCTGGCTATCTCCATAAATGCTTCACTGCGATAGCTTATTTCCATTACCGAAACACCCATACCATGCCAATCACACAGTTCTTGCTGTGCACGACGCAAAACTTCTACCGGTAACATGGCCGGACCAGCGCTAAAATTATATACCTGACTCATCACTCACCCTTTTTTACCTAATTAACTTTTTATATTATTCAATGTCTGATGAGGTTTTAACATTATCGCTGACCGGCTGCAATAATTAATCTTTGATCGAAATAATATCCCGTTGCTATTTAAAGAAGATTAATTGCTGTATAAACAAAAAAACGTGATAGTTAATTTAACTGAAAGATTAACAATAAATTTTTAATAGTATATTTGAAATCAATAAAATGCTGGGTGTAGGCATCGTAAGTTACTAATATTTATCAAACATCGCTTGAATTTTTATTGGATCATGGGTTTTGGTCAATGCTAATTGTAGTAAAACCCGAGCCTTCTATGGATTCAAACGTTCAGCCATAATAAAGCCATATTTACTATTATCAATTTCCGCATCACGAGTGATAAAACCGATTGGAACCCGACTAGAACGAACGACGCCAATTCCTTGTTTTACTGCATCAGCCAGTACTATAAAAATTTTATTATACATATTTATTTCCATTACCCACTATATGAACGTATCCCGTTTGCAAGGCTTCCGTTATTTTGACATTGACGATAGGTTGCAGCTCTATATCCGGCCTTGTTGCAGCCGATGCTGCTGGCCTCGATGAGATTCGCTGACTCACGCCTTATTCCTCCAACGAGCTTTATGCTCAAAATCAAATGTGGGGATGTGTTCATCTCGTCCCTGCACTAACAATGCCTTGATAGCCATGACAGATAAATGACTTAGCAGGTAGTGCCGATACGTTTGAATAATTATAAACAATTCCAACTTTAGGTAATTTATTTGTTTAATAATATCAAAAATTGCTTTATCTGTTCTGGGTTGAGCCACAGTGAAATAATGCACCTTACCATTATAAATAAAGCCCTCCTGACCAGCATTAACCGCCTCAAACGCTCCCACATAATTAGTATTCATTTTAACAACATTGAGTCCGCTAAAAACTTTATCGTCCATGGCTAATAAGACAACTCGTTTGCCTGCTTCTTGATCAGTAGCAACGATAACGGCATTATTAAGATTTAACAGCCCGTCTGCGCCCAATGCGGTTGCAGGCTTCATCGCGCCAACTATCACAATAGGTTTATGACAATCGGTGGTCAAATCTAAAAAATAAGCTGTTTCTGTTTCCTCTAGTGTGTCAGTACCATAGGTAATAATAAAACCGGCTGTTTTGTCACAATCGGCATTAATTTTTTTAGCTAAAGTTAACCACACCTGATCATTATAATCTTGCGAACCAATATTAACAATTTGTTCACCATTTAAGATGTGCAATTTTGTTTATTTCAGGTAACGCATTATTAATGCATCAATACTCACTTTACCTGCTGTATATTGGGATCGAGTGCCAGAATCACCACCCCCAGCCATAGTCCACCCGGTTGCCAGTAAAGTAATCGTCGGTAAAGCCAAAACAGCATGGCTTGTTAATAACATAGCAGCAATAAACAAAGAAATATTTAACTTACCAATAATGAAGTTCTATTTAAAAATTTCGGGAAATTATATAAATAGCAAAACTTATTTCTGTGATGCTAAACAAAAACAGCAATTAACTTCAATATTGAATTTGGCTGCTATGGCCGATGCGATGGCATAGAGAACAGCGCGAAAATCCCGTATTATTATCTTTTAGCCATTATAAGTAACCTAATTTATGAGCCAAACTTTTATTCCTGGTAAAAGGATGCTGCACTAGAAGACTCTATTACCACTTTTCAACAGAAGCTTAAAAAACTCGGTTTTCATATTGAGGAAGAGTCTTGGTTAAACCCAGTGCCTAATATTTGGTCAGTCCATATCCTTTCGAGACTGTCCTTTATGTTTTACTAACGGCAAAGGAGCTAGTAAAAAAGCTGCTTTAGCCTCTGCCCTAGGCGAATATTTTGAACGTTTAGCCACCAATTATTTTTTTCTGATTTTTATCTGGGCGCTAAAATTTGCTGATGGCAATTTTGTGCACTATCCCAATGAAAAGTGGTTTGCACTAACATCCGACGATCGTTTACCTGAAGGGATTTTGGATAGCAAATTACGCGCTTTCTACTACCCTGATAATAATTGTCCGCTAACATGCTGATTGATTTACAATCAAGTAATAAACAACGTGGGATTTGCGAATTACCGTTTACCCGTCAATCCGATCAACAGACTGTTTATATTCCGATGAATATTATCGGTAATCTATATGTCTCTAATGGTATGTCAGCCGGTAATAGCCAAAATGAAGCGCGAGTTCAGGCATTATCAGAGATCTTTGTGTGCCATATCAAATGCCGAACGGATCAGTTTGCCTGTTATTCCTGAATAGGGCATGAAACGCTATCCTGGCGTAGCTGAAGCAGTCGCTAAATTATTAGTAGAGGAAGGTTTTGCCATTTTCTGTTTTGATGCTTCTCTAGGCGGCAAATACCCGGTTCTCTGTGTGGTACTATTTAATCCGAACAATGGCACTTGCTTTGCTTCTTTCGGCACTCACCCTGATTTTGGGGTTGCACTTGAACGTACGGTTACCGAATTACTGCAAGGCCGTAGTTTGCAAGATCTCGATGTATTTAATATACGCCAACATTTACGCCAACATTTGATGGTGATGATGAGGTTGCAGAACAGACTAATTTGGAAACCCATTTTATCGATTCAAGCGGTTTAATAAGTTGGGATCTCTTTAAACAAGATGCCGATTATCAGCACTTAGATGTCTATGTCTGTCGTATTCTTGTTCCTAGTATATCAGATATTTACCCCGTGGAAGATCTACATATTGCCAATAACGCAATGGCAATCCATTTACACGATACCATTATGTCACTGCCTGATAGTCACTGGCAAAAAGAAGATTATTTACTGTTATTGGCCCAGATTGATGATGAAGGTTTTGATGATTTTACCCGCGTTCGTGAATTATTAGGCATTGTAGTTGGTAGCAGCAATGGCTGGAGTCACTTGCGGATCGGTGAATTAGTAAGCGTCTTTAAAGTCAACCTTAAATTTCACTTTTTTGGTTTAAAAAAC
>JBGDCZ010000015.1:0-63007 GCA_048493715.1 Arsenophonus endosymbiont of Dermacentor nuttalli
GGTGGTCACAATATTGGAAAGGTAAGCATTGGACGTTACGTATTTTTCAGACATAGGCATAACTCCCCCTTCTCAGGGTATCCTTATCCTGTCTAGTCCCACGGAGCGACCTGCAAACGATTTGACGAAGGTGTGGAATTTCCGGTAACTGAATTTCAACGCCCATCGGGAGTGTCGGTCGGCGTTGTCGCAAAGTCCGGGATTAACCGCAAGGACGCGCTCGAGAGTACCGATGCAGGTGCCATAGTAACGAAAACAAATCTCGTCTACGCTCTAGTTTTGCTGACTCAATACCTTCATATCAACGTCACCACGTTATCGCTTTGACCTTTGATACGGGTAATGGCCCTATCGCATCGCGCCGGTAATAATCAATCGTGGGTAACAGGCTATCGGCTTTTTTTTGCCCGAGCGACTGGGTGTCGATATCACGATAACGTTCGGATAAATTGGCTTTTGCCAGACTAAATACTGTAAGCTCATACAGCAGACAAAGCTCACTGACTCCATTGATGTGCATCGCCGGAATATGGGTTAATTGGTCAAAGCCGTTACGCTTTTTCTGCTGCTGCTAGTCACGCAATTCGCAGGCCACTTCAATCATGGCGTGAGTCAGTACGTCCTGCAGGCGCAAAGGAGTAATTGTGCCATCATTTTCGCGCATCACCGCGCGATACTGTTTGGGTGATACCGCAGGCCAGAAGGGGTCATCCGCAACAAGGGACTTTTCTTCTTTGGGTTGCTGTTCTGGCGAAATAAAATCCATATCGTCATCTCAATAGGTCGGGCGGTGAACAGTAAAGATAACGCTTTTTTTCACTGTGCCGCCCGGGTGCGTAGGCACAATTCATGTTTTCGGTGGGGCGAGATTTAAGGCTTTTCCCAGCTTTTTAATCTCTCCTTTCACGCCGACTCTCTGAATAGAGCACCAGGGCGTGTCTTAATGTCCCAAGGGCTGCCTCTGGCAAGCTATTATCGCGCTGGTAAACCCCGCACCATTTATACAGTTCGGCTCTGACCACATCCGGCATATCTTCGTCGTCGATTAATGCCACGGTTTGCTGTAAAATCGACAGTCCCACAGTGGTGTTCTGCTGATAAGCGATTTTCGCCGAGGCGGCAATTTTTTCAGCAATGGCGTAACCCGTACTGCGGGTATGCCCTGCTGGCATCGAAAGACCGTGGTGTAAAGCATATTGTGCAATAGCCAGGGCGCCTTCAATGTCACCGGCATCAATGCGCCAGAGAATCAACATCATCAAGATGTCATCCTGATGGTTTTCGCCTTTCCCCAGTATCCCGCTGACCCAGGGAACATAACGGGGTAACACGGTTTTCTTGTATTCGGTTTTGCGTTCGGTTGACGAATGCGTTTTAACTGGCGTTTATCCTACTGAAACATCCGCTGAATTTGCTGTGTGACCGCATCCCATAACGGATGCGGTGCCTGCGTATTTTCGCCGACTAATCGCAGCTGGTGACATTGCCAGAGGGATAACATTAGCCTCCCCCTTGATTACCCTAGCCGCTGCCGCCTAGATTCGGGTCATTGACACCCTGAGACCCTTCTTGGTGTTTTTCTTCCGGCAAGATGTCAATGTTTCCATCAATGCGACCCCGTGATAATCCTCCATCACATAGGTTTCATTGACCGACTCGTAATTTTCAATCCGGTCACGCTCGGGCGTATCTTTGATTTGCCGGCGGTGGTTGTCCTGCTGATAGTAAATCGATAAATTGTCTAAACGGGTAATTAACAGGGCTTTATCGGGGAAGAAGGGAGCGCGTACCACCGGTAATCCACCCCCCCAGGCGTTTTTGACTGATAATCATATCGGCAGCCAGCATTTCACTGTTGACCTGTTCTTTGTTGACAATCGGGAAATATTTATCCGCCAAAAGCGAACGGCCACAAATGATGACCAAATCAGTATCATCCTGATAAACTTCATCCATCACCAGTGCATCCAGGTTTTTGTAGTCGCCTTTTTCACCAATCCGAATGGTACTTGAGGTGACCCTGCCCTAGTTATCGGTGATTTTATCCATCATATGAGTGGGTGCATCCTGGCGAATTTTTTGCAACCAGCCAATATTCACATCCTGTAATTTAGGATGAATGGTGCGGTCAGAGGTTTTTGCGCGTTTAATGCCGTTAAAGCCTATCATAATGCGGTCAAGGGCTTGTCGGCGAACAATAGCATCCCGGATACGGTGCGAAAGTCACTAAATTTTGCCCACATGTCCAGTTTGGCATAGCTAATGACGGTATCGAAATTGGTCTGATAGCAGTAATAGTCAACCGCTTCCATCGCCGTCGAATCAATTGGTTGATGGGTTTGACGGGTTGTGTCCGTGGTGCTGGCTACGGTAGAGCCAATGCCCAGTTCAATCATCTGACCTTGTTGTTCAACCACTGGTACCAGGTTAATTTTTTGCAAAAAACCGGCGCTTTGCTGAATTTGATTTTCCAGTACCTGCGCTTTTGAAGGCTCAATATTCACTTTCCCGGCAAAATCCTGAGGTGGGACGTGATAAACCTCGCCCAGACGGGTTAAATACTGATTATATTTTAAACGGGTTTCTTTTCTCATCGGTTTCTCGTTAGCAGTTGGTCAGTGTGTCCGTGTCCCGTATTTGACCCAACGACAAGGGTCGGTCAGGTGTTTCCTCGCTGGCTAAGGTCGTGGTCAGCGCCGTCAGTTCTGCCTTAAGTTACTGGTGTTGTTCGTCACTGCCGTTTTTAAGGGCGGTTAACTAGGCACTGAGAGCGGCAATTTACTGTTCGCTGCACACCTGTTGGGTGGTGCAATACTCAATCGCCTGCTGAATATCGCCAAACGTCTGGGCTTGCGAATAACGCTCTCGGCCAAACAAGGCTTTGACTTTTTCAAGCAGACTCAGTGACGGATTAGGCGAAGATATATCCCCTTCGTTAATAAATTCGAGGCATGTTTCTTCAGCGGCGGTAAAGACACTGTTAGGGGACAGTTTACGGTCAGACAGTGCACAAACACCCTGACGCAACAGCAACATACTGGTGCCAAGACTGGCCGGATTATCGGTCACGGCAAGCCCTACTAAATAAGCCTCGCCAGTATCAGAAAAATCGGTATCAATTTCCACCGAGGTATAGACTTTTTGCTGTTGTTTGTTTAAAGCAATCAACTCATCGGTCGGTGAGATGACCCCGTAGAGTCCCAGTTTACCGGCTAACAAACCGTCTTTGATTTCTTCCGTATAGACCGAAAGCACAGCACCAAAACAGGGTATCCAGGGGGATTTTAAATGCTCAAGGTTAATCCGTGCCCGAAATTCGAGGGGTCATAGTTTTTCAATATCCGTCAGCCATTCCCGCTGGACTTTACGCCCGTCGGTGGTGGCCCCCTCAACACAGATACGAATGGGCTTCGTTTTTTTCATTACACAGGCTCCCGCTATTACATCGCTGGTTTGTTCAATTGGCATACCATCAAAGGAATAAGCGACTGATACAAGACGGGGAGATTGTCTGAACCCTCAAACAAATTTTCATCCAAGCCGGGAGAAGAAAATAAACGTTATGCTACTTTCATGAAAAACGAAAATCCTTTTTTACGCAAGCGCGCCAGACAACTGGCCTTAGAAGGCTACAGCCTGAGTCTGATTGCCCGCATGCTGGAGAAAAATGTTTCGACGGTGTATAGCTGGAAGCGACGAGACCAGTGGGCCACGCAAAGTGCCACGCATCCGGTGAAATTGAGCCTGGAAGCCAGACTCTGCCAATTAATCGCCAAAGAGCACAAAACCGGCAAAGACTTTAAGGAAATTGACCTGTTATATCGGCAAATGGAGCGCTAGTGTCGGATAGAGAAATATCAACAAGGCAGCACGGAAAGCGACCTTAACCCCAAACTCGCCTGCCGTCAGCAAAACAAGGGGGTAAAGGCAGAAAAGAATACGTTTAGTGACAGCCAAATTGCCGCACTTAAGCAGTTTTTTCACGACAACCTGTTTGATTATCAGAAACAGTGGTACAATGCCGGGTTGGATTGTACGATACGCAATATCTTAAAATCGCGCCAGATAGGGGCGACCTGGTTCTTTGCCCGCAAGGCGTTCATTTATGCGTTAACCACCGGCTACAATCAGGTGTTTTTATCGGCCAGTAAAGCGTAGGCGCATGTCTTTAAAGATTACATTATTAAAATGGCCAGGAGGTCGATGTCGCCTTAAAAGGCGATCTCATCATGTTAGCTAACGAGCAACCCTTTACTTTCTCGGCACCAATGCCCGAACCGCCCAGAGTTATCACTGTAATCTTTACCTGGATGAATATTTCTGGATCCCAAAATTTCAGGAATTGTGCAAAGTGGCCTCCGGCATAGTGATGCAGAAAAAATGGCTGCAAACCTATTTTTCAATCCCCCTCCAGTCTGACTCACAGCGCTTTTCCTTTCTGATCGGGCAACTGTTTAACCGGGGGCGGCCTAAAAAAGAACAGATTGAGATAGATATCAGCCATAAGGCATTAGCAACAAACGGGCGCTATTGTGATGATGGCCATTGGCGACAAGTTGTCACGTTAGACGATGCCATTAACGGTGGCTGTAACCTGTTTGACCGTGAATTATTAAAAAAACGTTACAGTCCGGATGAATATCAAAATTTATTGATGTGTAAATTTGTTGACGATATCGCCTCGTTGTTCTCATTTTCGCTTATGCAGGCCTGCCAGGTCGATAGCTGGGAAGCCTGGGAAGATGTCAGTCTGTTAATGCTGCGCCCGTATGGCGCACAACTTGTCTGGATAGGGTATAACCCAGCCAAAGGCTCACAGAAGGGCGCCAGTGCGGGCTGTATCATCATCGCGCCGCCAAAAACACCCGGGGGGGGGGATATGGAAAAAGCCGCTAACGTGTTTATTTGCAACGAACTCCACCCGTTACAACGAAAAATGCAGCAGCTTAACGAATGGCTGGACGAAGAGGTTATTCAGTTTGCCCCTTACGCCTTGAAACACGTAGAAAATGAGTGGCTAATCCTTGAGTAGGGCTTTTAGCTGTTCCTCAGAAGCCCCGTTGATTGCTGAATAATCTTTTTATCGACTCCATTTTTCAGCAGTTGACGGGCTATTTCGTGTTTGGCTTCTTGAATAACCTCAAGTTTGTTTCTTCTTAACTAAATTTTTTAAAAATCGTTAGTTTGACGTGTTTTTTTCAAAAAATTTTCTTAAATTTATTACATCCCTTAACACACCAGTTGAAATTGGTTGATTAAAATTATTTACATTTGTTGTTTCTTTTAATATAAGCATTTCGAAAAATGCTTTTCTGGCTTTAACTAACTGATCTCTTGTCGTTGCATGTGTTGGATCAGCCTCTTTGACTATTTTCTGTTCTTTTATTGATTCAGTATTAATATTACGATTATCGTCTTGAACAGGTAATTCAACATCATTAGAATGCTTGTATGAAGTTATTATTTTTTTCGATAATTCTTCTTTTCTTGTTATAACTTGAAGATTTTGAGTTTGTTCAGTACCAAAAAATAAGGATGGAGAAAGAGATCCTGTTAATACCGCATGTTTGTTAAAACTACTTCTAGAATCATCTTCAGCCGAATGGTAAGCATTAGCATATAAACCAAGAATCATTTCAAATTCTTTTCTTTCTTCAGGTATCATTGATTGAACTTTTTTATTAAATGTATATAGAAATTCTTCTTGTCCGTCTTCCATTTCTACTAACATCGCATCATCAATAGGGGTTAATCTTTTACATTCCTCTGAAAGAATTTTTCTTATCGAATGTACAGAATAATCTTCAAAGTTAATTTTTCCCTCATTAAAGGCTTTTTTGACATCACGAAATTCGGTTTCGTCAGGCGGAACCCTAAATAAACCGTCACTTTTAGGATTTCTATTACCGTCACTATCTATTTGATAGGTAGTTTTTAGATAATCACAGAGATTGCTCATATACGTATTTCGTTCTGCTTGTTTTTCATAACATACGGAATCGAGATTAGTAAATTGTAACTTTGCACCATTTAGATTTGAAAAACTTAAATCTGAGTTAGACAAATTTACGCTATGCAATTCCGCATCCCTTAAATCAATGCCTGACAAATCTCTGTTAGAAAGATCAGCGTTTGTTAAACTAATATTTCCGTCATTTGTTAACCTAACTTGATTTTCAGATAAACCTTCACGTTTTATTAATAACTGAATCGTATAAAAATTTCTAAAGCATTTTTCACTGATTTTTCGATCACCTACTTTACCTTGAACGTTGATGGACACGTCACCATAATTGTTTAAAAAAGTTACGTCTTTACCTAAAAAATTAAATTTCAACTCTTTTGGAATTTCGTATTGGCCTAAACCGTTAGATTGTTCGAGAGTATCAACGATTGTTGAAAAGAACTCGTTATATTGTTTAGTGAGTTCTTTTTTGACTCCCCCTAATGTAATGAAATCAATAATATGTTCCAGTATTGTAGTAGGCGATGTGGCTTTTTTAACATCCATGTCATTGATACCTAAGCTACTTTCCATAAATTTGGTGTAATGATCTATATTCGTATTGATATAAGACATTTTGATTCCCTTGTTTTTTTTATTAACAAATATCTAATTTATTTTAATCTTATAGGATAAGAATTTCTCACTTAGAAAAACAACTATTTTACAACTATTTTATGTTTTATTTTTTGTGATTTTATAAAAAAACATGAAAAATCACAGTTGTGGCCCCGCCGCGCCTACCAGCTCGAGGTGGCGTTTTTTGTACACCTGCATAAGTCAACTCAAAGCAAACCCCGTCTTGGCTTTACTGCCATTTTAGGGGGGGATTTGTGCATTTTTTTGCAAATCCATGCACTTATTTTTTTGTAAAATGATATTTTGGTCAAAAGTTATCTCTAAGCGCAATCACTAAATTTGTATTCTAACGAGGAAATTTTTGTAGATTGAATACCAAAACCGTTATGCTGACTAAGAAAAGAGGAATTGAAGAGGGATTGTGATATGGGTCAGGTTGCTTTTGATACATTAAAATTTGTTGAAACATTAGAAAAAGAAGGTTTGCCAAAAAATCAGGCTAAAGCGATTTCTCTGCTGTCCGCGAATCACACAAAGTGGTTGATGTAGCAACTAAAGCTGATATTGTTGAAGTAAATCGTAATATTGCCGATGTCCGTAAAGACTTATCTGCTGAGATTGCTGATGTTCGCAAGGATTTATCCACTGAGATAACGAACCTCCGTAAAGAAATCGATGCCAGATTCGATAAAGTCGATGCGCGCTTCGAAAAAAAACGAGGCCAAGACAGAAGCACAGATTGCATTATTGCGTAAAGATGTTGAAGCCTTAACTAACAGTCTCCTTATCAAGCTTAGTGCTGTGATGCTCGGTATTATCAGTGTTGCAGCGACTATTGTTACCATGATTATTAAATGACTTTAAAGAAATAAAAAATATAGAGGGGATAAAATTTATCCTCTAATAATCATTGACTTCAAATACCCAACATCTTATGGCATCCAGTTTTTTAAATGAACTCATCGTCGGTAACGCCTGATTATGCTGACTGCTAACATGACTTATCATGGTTTAAATCCCGATAAAACGTCGCATTTTCCCCATTTTAAGCAGGGATTTGATTTCTAACAGATTGGGCATATTCTGGCGATATTCACTGGCCACTTGTGCCAGATGGTTGAAGTTTACCGCAAAAATATTATCTTCATTACTGTGATTGACTCCATGTGGGGCATTTTGATTGAGGTAATCAAACATATCCCAAAACTCAGTCACCAGGGTATTATCGGCTTCTAATGCCTGGACACGTTCTTTTGCTAGTTCAACAATAAAGGCTTATATTTCTGCCATCCGCTTTTCTTTAATAATGGGAAGAAAACACGATAACGTGCGTAACAGGACAATGAGTTGTGCATGGTTTTTAACGATGCATTCATGCCCAATGGCTTCATCATCAAAGAGCTGTCTTTGAACCGTATCAAGCGATTTTTCGTAAGCCGTCACAATGGCATTTTCACTTAATAGCGCTTTGGGCAAAAAACCAGACAATTGTTCAATCGGATAGCGTTCCAGGCGAATGGCTGCCTGGCGGGTTTGTTCGCTTTGTCCCGACTTATCGGTATGGAGATGAATAATCCGCTCTAACACCGCTCTTGAGGCTTCGACTCTGCTACTTTGGGCGATAATAATACTGCCTTTAAACAGGGGAGGTCATATGTTTCGTTTTGATTGGTTTTTATGCCTGTTGAGCGTATTGCACGACCATTGTATAGCGATTTCATTTCTTCCCAATCGAAAGCCCGTTTTACATTATCCTGCATTCGGTCACTTTCTATCAGACAGACGGGAAGATTACTCACCTGGGCGAAATTTCTGGCCCGTCCTACCAATGTTGATTTTGAAGGGCAAAGCCTTCATAATCAGCTCGTCCTGTTAAGCACCAAAAAACTCTATCAGAGTACTTTTTCCTGAGCCGGGTTTACCCATAATTTCCAGAAAAGGGTAACTTTTGCTTAATTTTCGTTCGTATCTATTCGGCAAAGAGTGATCCCAGCCAGAACGAAAGTACGGTATAACCTTTAACCCCAAAAGCAAGCCACAAATCATCTAGCCAGCGAACATCAAAGTCACTAGTTCATGATTAATTTCCAGTTGGGGACTGGTACTTAATGTTTTGATATCGAGATGATCCAGTGAAAAATAATTCTCTTCATTCAGGGTATATAATTTACCGTTTTGCACGGCAATATTATTAAAGACATACACGCCCAACGCTTTGTTGTAACCGATAAAATTTTGGGTTTTCACTTCTTTAATAAGGCGGTAATTCGTTTTTGCAAAAGCGGTCAAGCTGATGCTTGTCCCCTGTGTAAACCGCCCCTTTAGCCACATGTAAAAGGCAGTTTTTGAATTCAGAGGCACTGGTCAACTGACTGGTGTAAAGGTGGCTTTAACGTTAGGTCTCTGTTGAGGAAAACCCAGTTTTAAATAATACCAGGATTCATCAGTTTCTTCTTATTTCTGGAAATAAAGGGGGATTGGGTAACAGTTAGCAATCTCAGTAACGGCACCGGATTCCTTCAGCGCTTTTGTGGCGGCTTCCTCTTTAGTGAGCATTTTGGAGTCTAAAATTCTTTCAACCGTCTTTAAATGCCTTTCAATATCCAGTTTAAACTAGTAAAAACGGCTATCAAATTCAAAATAAAAATCATTACGGTGGATATAATTGAATATCATCATCGCTTTATCGGTCGCACTTTTTGCCAGCAATAAATCACCATAATAACGATAACGCAATAAATCATACCATTCGAGCCTGCCTTTCAGGTGTAAATCATTCCAGTCTTCATTTTTTAATCGTGAAGGCAAGGCAGCACTTGATTTCCAACCTTCCTGCTGACTACTGGCAACGTGTTTTCTTATCGCTTTTTCATCGGTATTGCCATTATCAAGCGCCGAGACTAACAGGGGCTTTTTATCCTTACCCAATGCCGTTTTAAGCGCCGCTAAGGCGTGCTCTAGATAATTTGTGGCAACTCATTAGGGAAACAGTGTATAGGCTCATTTTGAGCAAGACTAATCGCATCAAAAATCCCTTCAGTCAGCCAAATTTCGGTTGCCTTTGTCAAATCCTTTTGCGGCAGACTCCACCAAATACCCCTTATAACTGCCAAAGAAATTAGCCTTTCGGTCAAAGCGTTGAGGGTTATCAATAATGCGCTCCCAGTAGGCGCCATTAGGCAGGGTAAATTTTACTGTTGCAGAACCCAACCCTTTAGCGTGATAGCTGGATTCAATATATAACCATTATTAACAGCGGAATATCTAATCCTCTAGCCTGTTGTAAATACGCATCAGCAGCATGCATAAGGGGCTTGTTCAGTTTTTAGGTAATGAGTTGACCAGTCATTAAATAGTTCAAGATAGAGTTCTTTAACAATAATTTCGCCACCACCACTGCCACATTTGAGTACAAAGGGCTTTTTAATTACAGTAAATAATTCTTTTTTTGGGGATCGGGACAGATACCTTGCCGTAAATACCCATTTTGTTCTTTAAATTGGAATTCCTGAATTAATTTTGAGATAATTAAATTTAACCGCATATTATTTATCATTAGGTTAACTCCAAAAGTGCACTTTTATCGTGCACTTTTTTATGTGATTTTTTAGGTAAAAGAATTCCCTGATTTTGGCGTCATTAAGTAAACCAATTATTATTTAAAGAGGGATGAAGATATTTTTAGGTATTAATGCAACCAGTACCCGCAATTGAAATATCGCATAAATAATTGCCTGTTTTTCTTTCTTATTAAATTCATCAAATTTTAAATGATGTTTTTTATTATCAATATTATCTAATTAAACCATCAAATTGTTGATTTATTGATAATCCTTCATTCCGATAAGCTCTCATTTTTCTTTTATTTTCTTTTTTTTATTGATATCACTCATATTATTTCTTATTGCTCTAATAGAATGAATTAAGTGAGATGTTAATTACCCTTTATTTGTCATCATCATGATTTAATAAAAATCGTGAGAAAATAAAAAACAAATAGCACACCAAATAAAAGGATTAATTTATCAATCAATAATAATTTCTTTTTTTATTATCGTGATGATATCCTTTAACAGACTCACCAATTAAACGATATTTGCATTGCTGATTAAATTTATTCATATTAGATATCCTCATTAAATTATCTAATTTTTGCTCTACACTAACCAAAATAGATGCTGCGTATTATTTATTACGCTACTTTTTTGTATGAAAAAAAATTCCCTGGTGTTAAACAAAAAGCAAATGCGTATTGTTAATCATTTATTGTTTTAACTTTTTTGTTTTTGTTAAATCGCCAATGTTTAATTTCTGGTGCTAATTGAATTAGTATTAGTAAATGCTCATGAAGATATAAATGTAATAACTTTCCATCGCATGAAGGAACAACGGAGAGTTTATCAATACCCATCACATAAGCCAGTCTTGTCACTTTGACACTTAAGTTAGGATTTCTCATTATTTATCCCCTTGTATAATTTATCGATATAGTGAATGGCTTGGGTCATAGCATCAAACTTGCTTAAAGAGTTTTTGCCACACTAAACGTGATAACGTGTCATGGGATTCATTGTTTTTCTGGGTAATTATAATGTCAAAATCCCGATAACAAAAACTGTGGGTTGATAACAGCTTAACCATATTTCCGCCCCTTTAGCTATCTCTTATTGCGTCTTTTAACATGGCAATCATGTTGATTTGGATTTTTTCCTTAGCATATTTTTTCGGCCTGATAATGATTTCACCTTTGTTCACCATTGCCCTTATAATGTTAACGGGTATACCTGACAACCGTGAATACTCTTCAACTGACAAATATGGTGAACTGACACTAAAAATTAATAGTGATGTCTTTCATTATTTCTTTTGATCCGAAAAATATTTCAGGCCAGTAAGAAATATCAATCTCACCATTGCTGATTTTGACCGATTTTCTTTTTCTGCTAATAGCTCTAGCTTTAAGTTCTCATTTTCATTTAAACTCATGTGAACCAGCTTTTTCCCTGATTGAGAGAGTGGTAAACGCGAGCGCATTCCGTTTTTTTCTTGTGTCATAATGTTATATTGTGATCTACTACGTTCTAATGTGTAATTAGATTCTAATCATTTGATGATATTTTCAATTTGAATATTAATAAATATTGAGTTTAGCTGAAAAAATAAGAGAAGAAAGGAAACGTATTGGTTTAACCCAAGTCCAATTTGCGAAAGTTGCTGGAGTACAACCTACCACGCAAGTTAACTATGAAAAAGGAATTAGAGTTCCTGATGCAGCATATCTGGAAAAAGTAGCGATCACAGGTGTTGATGTTCTTTACATTATTACTGGTCAGAGAGCATCTAATCTTAATGGCATAACAAATGATGAAGCTGAAATCATACAGCTTTACCGTTCAGCCCCACTCTCTGTTAAGACAGCTGTTTATGGTGCATTAACATCCACTACAGCACCCTCGGGTAACACGTCAATTAGCGTTACTGGTTCAGGTCAGCGTATAGTTGGTTGAGATTATAATGAAAGGAAATGATAGTCTTCAGTGAATAATTAACGTGAGGCCATAGATGAATATTAATACTAAAGGAAATGATAGTAAAATTGCAGGCAGAGATTTTAAAGAAAGTACCATTCATATTGAACAATATGAAGATAGCAAAATAGTAAATATTGGTACTACTGTTGAGCAAAAAGATGTGAGGTATTAGTTTCAGCTCAGCGCAAAAAGCTTAATGAATTAGTTAAAGAAGTTGCTGAAAACTGTGGGGAAGAGAAATTTATCATATGGCAAAAAGTCCATGCTGAAAGCGGTGTAAACAACATCAATGAAATCACTATCAATCAGTATAATACGATAGATGACTATCTTGAAGGTTTGTTAGACGACTTCAAGGAAGAAAGAGATAAGAAATCGTTAATTCACCTCCTACTAAAAAAACTAGATATAACAAAGAATTAAGATATGATCTCATGGTTTATTGTCAGTTTAAATTTGCCATGAAATTGCTATTTTCCGAATTAAATTGCTCACAACTTAGGCAAGCTCTTGGATAGTTATATGAAAAAATCCAGGAAGAGAAAAGTACATCGTATATTAAGAATTTGTTTGGCCTATTACCTAAACATTCAAAAGAATTTACTGCTGTTTTTTTAGTAGGTTTCTTTATTGGAATGATTATTTTTTCGCTGGTTGATAATTAGTTAAATCTTAAGGGTTGTAGTAGTTCGATGCTAATACAAACATGAGTTTGAGAAAATAATTAATTATTATTAATTAAGGATTGTAAATTGTGGCGGTTAGTAAACTACCAAATGGTAAATGGTTATGTCAGTGTTTCCCTGATGGGCGTAATGGTGTTCGTATAAGAACACGTTTTGCAACTAAAGGTGAAGCATTAGCCTATGAAAGACAACAGATGCTTAAATCTGAATAGAATGAGTTTGGGGTTGATGATTCCAATGATACTCAGTTAAGTGATTTAATTAATCGTTGGTATGACATGCATGGAAAAACGTTGAATTCAGGTAATGGCCGAAAAAGTAAGCTGGATTCTATTTGTTATAGGCTTGGAGATCCTTTTGTCTTTGATTTTGATAGAAATATGTTTACTCAGTATCAAGAGTACAGATTAAAAGGTAAATGGAATGCAAAAGGAAAAGCAGAGCCAAAACAAGCTACGGTAAATCGAGAACAATCATATCTTCATGCTGTTTTTGCTGAATTGAAAAGACTTGGAGAATGGAACGGAGAAAATCCGCTTGATAATGTTAGACAATTCAAAGAAGGTGATCAGAAGCTTGCATTTTTATATCAAGACGATATTAAGTGGCTACTTATTGCTTGTGATAATTAATTAGGTTCTGTTGTTAGGGTTTGCCTTGCTACGGGGACAAGGTGGGGTGGAGCACAAAATTTAACTCAATCTCAAGTTATGCCTTATAAAATAACTTTTATTTAAACAAAATCAAGTAAAAACAGGACGGTACAATTTCTAAAGCGCTTATGATTTATTACCAAAACGACGTGGGGATTTATTTTCAAACTGTTATGATGCTTTTGAAGGAGCGTTGAAAAAATCCAATATTGATTTACCAAAAGGACAACGAACAAATGTGTTAAGGCATACTTTTGCTAGTCATTTTATGATGAATGGAGGAAATATTCTCGTTCTACAACAAATTTTAGGCTATAGTACTATTATGATGACAATACGATAATTCGCATTTTTCGCCAGATCATCTAGGTGCAGCTGTTACACTAAATCCTTTTGATAATTTGTATAAAATAAAGTGGCAGCAACAAGACATATTTATTTATTTTTTATTATATATTTAATAATTAAATATGTTTATTTATCAATAAGTTATTGATTATTCATATCTTGTTAAAATATTTAAAATCCCTCGGCCTTAAGGCTGTGCGGGTTCAAGTCCCGCCCTGGGCACCATATTTAAATTCGTTTATTATCAGCAAGTTAAGCAATAAAAGCCATCTAAATAGATGGCTTTTTTGTATTTGATATTTTATAGCAAAAATGATAAATGGCGACGGGGTAGTGGCACAGCTTTTTAGATCGCTAAAACTGTCTGTTGAAATTTATCAAGGTGAGGATTTACCGGTTCTATTTTTCCCGGTTGGGAAATAAATCTGGCAACGGTTTCATGACTGACAAATGTCGCGCCACAATTAATATCTTGACATTGATTATAACGCTCTTTGGTTTCGTTTGAGATTTGTAATGAACTGCGGGCATGGCAACAAAGTAGGCATCTCATCATGATTGATTGACCTTTTATCATCATGTTGATATTACCTGTATTTTAGTATAATGACGCAAGATTAGTCTTGCATTTCTAATTTGGCAATTTTACTTCTAATTCCAGTGCGCTAGTAAATCCACTGTCATTCAAGGTATGAGTGACGCGGTTAATGATCCAATCGGCTAAATCAATCTCTTTAAAGCCAAAAGTTTTTACTAGCATTTCAGGATAGAGATCGGCACGACCTTTGGCTAGCTGAATCGAGAAGCTGGGCCATGCCACATTGGATCTTTTACCATACCGATTTTGCTGCACGAGCGGCATTGCTTTTATTAGCATAGGTATGGCCCAAGGTCAGGATATTGCCTTCTTAGCCGACTAAATAATTGCCTTGTTTGTTATTATTTTTTAACTGGTGTTTTAATTTGATATGGGTTTTCTGCTGTGGTTGACGGGTATTTAACCATTGTGCAATAATGCCGGTATAAACACTACTGCGGTCGGCCAATAAGAATTGATAATTATCGCCAATTTATCAGGTAATGATAATTTGTGGCAAGGATTTGCCACTGGTGGTTTTTGCCTTTTGCCTGTCCAATAACAGATTGCCATTCTTTAGACCGTCGAAATGGCTCCTTCTCTGTTGTGCCAGGCGGGTTAAAAGGCCCCATCTGACTCATTGGTCTGTCAATATGCGTAATCTTTATGCTATCTAATGTGTTATCGACAATCAGGATCAACTTATTAGTTTAGCAATGGTGTGGACAATTTCACCTAATTTTTTTGATGATAAGATAATTCCCGTCTCACATTTAAGGTTGAACGAAAGTTGGCACTACGGCTGTGAATGGTTAATTTATGTGGCGTACCGCTATATGCAATTTCACAACGGTAAAGGTGCCTTATGAATAAAGGTTTTGTTTTCCCAGCCCAGATGTAATGACAGCGTTTCTCCGCGACGAGGTAAGGTCAGTTGTCTGTCGCTGTCATCCAGTTCAATATCCAGCTGGTCGGCTTCAAATCCCCGATTGTCCGTTAGGGTTAAGGATATTAATCGGCCTTGTATCAGGGTATTAATATTTCGATTGGCAGCCACCAGTGCATAAGTGGGGGGTGTTTTCTTCACTTATCATAACAATATCCTTGCTAGCTGCTGACTTAAGTCACCAAATACCGCCGATAATGAACTGTCGGCGGGTTTTAATTTCAGAGTAAATTCAATTTTTCGTGCTGCACCATTGGCAAAAAAATAACTTTTGCTTTGGCTGATTTCTTCAATAATAACCATGCCGTAGATATTGCCATCACCATCTAAAAAGCTCCAGGCTTTACCACTTTCGGCCATTAGCTCTAAAGTAACCAGTGAGGTTTTACCACCAGTCAGTTTGGAGTAAAGGGAACCGAATAAAGTGATATCGTCATTATCCAGTCCAATAAATTGACAAACTGGTCGTGTACCAATTACGTGAGTTAACACCGTATCGCCAGCGCTTGTTAATTTGCATAGTTTGATAAGGGGTGTTTTTTAGCTGAAAAACGAACAAGCCTAATGCTGCTAATGCCATATTAAAAATCCTCACTATCCAAATAACGACTGCGTTGCTGGGTTTGTTGTTGTCGCTGTTTATGGTTCAGTTGATGGGCGACTTCACGCACGATATCCTGTGGTGAATGATGGGGTGCCGCATTAATGGTAATGCTGACGTTCTGAGGTGATGATGGGCTAGCATAAATTACCTCAACAAGTGAGGCTAATAACATCTTCGGGGCCGCTGATAATTTCCGGCCCGTTTTCGCCAACCACACCAAAATAGCCACCCGGGATGCTTCCGCCGTTATCAAACATACCGGCAGATTTCAATCCATTTAATACAGTCAGACTGTTTTTCGCTCGCAGGGCTTTATTTTTATCCAATAACATCCAGTCAGGCGCTAAATCGATAAAGGTGTTTTTTATTTCATCCCTGAGCGAGCATATCAGTCGTAATTACTCGCTGAGATTTGTGTTCGATGACAGGTAATTGAGTATTTTGAATTGTGATTAATTTAGACATAGAAATATCTCCGTAGTTAAACGAATGGAGAGGTTTGATTAGAGATTTGGTAATGAGTGGGATATAAAACAAAAGCCTCATATTTTTGGGCATTTACTATTGAAAAATAAAGATATTTTCTAATTTTGTCATCAGCTCTGGTTAACATGTTTGTGCATTAAAAAACTAGTCATATGACTGGTTTTGTTTTCCCTGGTGTGGGCCAAAGCTGCATGTAGATAATAAATAGTAAAAATAGATAACAATAGTTAATAGTGGTCTTAACGAATACATTATTTATCATAAGTTAAATACTGTTAATTACCTAATTTGTGGTATTGCTTGATTAGCTAAACTATGGTCTTAGATTAAGAGTGAATGAAATATTTTTACTTGTAAAACAGATATTAACGACGATTTTGACTCAACATTATACTTTTCTTTTATGAGTGAAATTGTGTTCTTAATTGAGTGTTATGTCACATTTCTAAGCTCTGCAATGTTTTTTCAGGAATAGCTAGAGCCAATAAAACTGCTATTTCAATTTGACATTTTGTTAATTCTGGGAAAACCTTCTTATAAATTTCTAATTGTGATCGGTGAGAGCTTTCATGCTTTCACCTCGTTAAAAACTTTACATACTTGTATAATAGTAATAAACTTTTTCATAGCCTTGATCAGGTTTAGGGTTAGCTGGCTGTTGGTGGTGGTACGGTACACCTTCATTCAGTGACTGTTTTGCAAAAAAACACACTCACTATTCAATGTAACTCACTGATCTATAGTGAGTGTAAGTTCGTGTTTTGTCGTGTAAATGCGTATATAAAATGAACTATATTTTTTTAATCATTTGATAAATAAGTACTTTATTTTTCAACTATTTGTCACTATAGATGATAGTTTTTTTCGGCTGATTAAATTGCTGATATAAAGCCCACACGGTTAATAAATCAATTATGACTAAAAGCTACTAAGGTAGCGCCGGTAAATTCCACTGGTGCCCGATATCATATAGTCAGCCATCACCTATACAACCTATTGTACCCCTAAAGCGTGGCCTAATCGGCTAAACCCCATATAATTACCGTGAGCATGAGGAGCTGCCAGTGAAGTGCTTAATATTTCACGTGCCGGTTCAGCGGTAATGGTACTTAAATAAAATAGGCTTATCAGGGCGAAAAGTAGTGCTAGTGAATGGGTAAAGCCAATCCGAAATATATCCAGGCTCATAAGAAGTAAACCAGCCATTAGCCGTTGCTCGAGGCGAAAACGTTTTTCACTCCAATGGGCGATTGGGTAAAGTAAGGTTAAAAAGATAATCGCTTCAATAGCATACATCCATTTGATGGCGGTAGGTGAACCAGCTATTTCATTAACCACGATAGGGAACAGTAACATAACTTGCACATACAAAATAAAATAACCAGTAAGAGTAAGAACGTATTTTAAAAAATGCTGATCGCGAAAAACTTTGCCCATGCCGGCACGAATTGATGTCCGGCTAGTTGAAATTCGATATGCGGGTAAAAACCAGGCATTTGAAATTGCTGCGTGAAAATTATTGTACCCGCCCAACAAAAAAACTGAAAATCATATATTAAAAGCCAGCCGCCGAGTAGGGCACCAATAACAGCGCCGGCACTATCTTTCATCAATAATAATGAATAAAAACGACCTCGTTCGTGAGGTTTGGTCAGTTTAATGACTAAAGCCGTACGAGGTGGATCAAATAAAATACCACCTAAGGCTGATAGTATGCAGGATAACCATAAAACCCAGGCTACACTAGCCATTGCCATTAAGACAAAACCGCTATCACGTAACAACATACTTAGTATTATCATTGGCTTAGTGCCAAAACGATCAGCTATTGCACCGCCGAAAATACCTAAACCTTGTTGAAATATTTGTCTAAGGCCAAGGGCAAAACCAACCACCAGTCCTGGCCAATCTAGTTGTTCCACAAAATGAATGGATATCAGCGGAAATACGACAAAAAAGCCTAATACGACTAATATATTATCGAATAATAGAAAATATTTACCGAGGTTACGGGTTTGTGTTACAGGGCGACATTAAGCACCATTTGTATCGTATAGTGATATTATGTAAATATAATACTAGTAGATTAGATATACTTATATTTTAAAAATAAAATATCTTTTTATATTCAGCAAAAATATCATGGAGTTAGCCGCGATGTTTGGATATCGAACCAGAGAGCCTGCATGTTACTTTATGACTGATCGGTTGAAGCCACGGTTAGACTGTGAAACTGATGCTTACCGTTTGGCTGATTACTATTGTCACCACAAAGATTTTTTAAAGCCTTGGGAACCTGTTCGTGATAGCAGTTATTATCAGCCTGTGGCCTGGAGTAAATGTTTGCATATTATGGTAGAAATGCATCGTCGCAAAAGTGCTTTTCATTATTCTTTTGTTAGCTAAAAGTTAGCTTGCCAAATCAATTTTGCGTTGAAAAAGCGCTTTAACACTTTTTCACAATGACACACTAGTTTTGCAATCAACTTATTTGCTGTTTGGTTGACTAAATAGCCCGTTGAGAGAAATCGCGCACACGAAAACCAAAAACAAATAACGCGGTAAAATAACTGATTGCACCAGCAAAAACGACCAATAATAAGCGCATGATGCGCATCAACATATTGCCTTGCTCCCACGCTGGCATAATATTTAATAACAGTAATAATACCGCTATCATAAAAATTAACGCCGCGTTTAATTTGACCAGAAATTTTCCCCAGCCAGCTAACGGAATAAAAATCGCCTGACGGCGTAACTGCCAATAAAGCATCAAGGCATTAAAACATGCCGCTAAGCCAATAGATAAAGCCAATCCGACATGTTTTAGCGGGCCAATAAAGGCAAGATTCATTAATTGTGTCAAAATTAAAGTAATAATTGCGATTTTGACCGGCGTTTTAATATCTTGTCGCGAATAGAAGCCAGACGCTAATACCTTAACGACAATTAACCCCATTAAGCCAACACAATAGGCAATTAAAGCACGCTGGGTCATTACTGCATCATAAGCGGTAAAGTTGCCATACTGAAAAAGTGAAACTGTCAACGGTTGAGCTAAAATAGCTAACGCGCTGGCGCAAGGTAGTGCTAATAAAAAGCAAAGTCGTAACCCCCAGTCCATTAACCGCTGGTATTCTTTATGATCACCCGTTGAAAAACTTTTTGCCAGAGAAGGTAATAAGATAGTGCCCAATGCCACACCTAACACGCCGGTAGGAAGCTCCATTAATCGATCGGCATAATACATCCATGAAACAGAGCCTGATTGTAAAAACGAAGCAAAAATAGTATTAATAATTAACGAAATTTGACTCACTGAAACACCAATAATCGCTGGCCCCATTAACTTTATTACTCGCCATACTCCACTATCACGAAAAGAAATACGCGGCAAAACTAACATGCCAATTTTGTGCAAATAAGGTAATTGATATAGCAATTGTAAAATGCCGCCCGCTAAAACCCCCCAGGCTAATGCTATGATAGGTGGTTGACAATAAGGCGCTAATAACAGTACTGACATAATCATACTGATATTAAATAAAGTGGGAGCAAAGGCTGGAACAGAGAAACAGTTCCAGGTATTTAGAATAGCACCAGCTAACGAGACTAAAGAGATCAACAAAATATAAGGAAAAGTTATTCTTAATAAGCGAACGGTTAAATCAAATTTATCCGCTATATCAGTAAAACCGGGGGCGGTAATATAAATAATCCAAGGCGCGGCTAATATCCCCGCCAATGTAACAATCGCCAAAATTAATGTCAATAAACCGGCAACATAAGCAATAAAAGTGTGATTGGCCTCATCACCTTGCTGATTTTTATATTCGGCTAATATAGGCACAAAGGCTTGGGAAAAGGCGCCTTCAGCAAAGATGCGGCGTAAAAGATTCGGCAAGCGAAAAGCAACAAAAAAAGCGTCTGTCGCCGCACCAGCCCCAAAAAAACGCGCGATAATGGCGTCACGAATAAACCCCAATACGCGGGAAAACATAGTCATAAAGCTTATCGCTGCTAACGATTTTAGTAGATTCATTCAATATCTTTATTAATGGTGTCCATAATAGATTGATAAAGTGTATCAGCGACTTGTAGGCATGACCATGAATTAGAATAACTTTTTTACCAAGGCAAAGTATAAGCGCTATTACACACATCTTCCCGTCATATTTTAATTATCCTTTAGGCGAAGTTAGTCTGGTAAATTACGCACTCAGGTTTTCGACTAAATCCCTTGACAACCTGTATTTATCATCCGCTTTGCACATTGAATCGGATATATGCCAGTATTTAAGGGTATGAGGTTTACTAAAGCCCAAAATATCACAAATTATAATCATATTATCAAAATCATTTTTACTACCAACAAACACATCAGGAAATCCTTTTAGCATTTCACTGGTTTTATCAAACTCTATTTCTGATGCATTTGCCTTAAAAAACATTTGCTTAGTAAGATGGCCTCAATAATATCAACTTGATCCTTACTTAAAACAAAAAAATGTTCTTTAGTTGGGTTGACTTTTGCATAATAGCAATTATCTACATGTTTTAATATTTCATCCCAACATTCGCCTTTTCTGCTTTCAAACAGCACTTTTTTTTCATATGGATTTTGCTGGTACAAACATTTCATTATTTTTTATGATAATATCATTTAAGTGAGTCTTTACCTTACTGTTTAACATTTCTGCCAGAATATTACCGTTATTAATGTCTAAACGCCGAAAAAACAAACCTTTATTATTACTAATTTTAGCTAACATAGGTTGTTGATTCGTTAATTGTTTTGTCATAATAATGTCTCAAATAAAAAAATGAACAGCTGGTTATTAACCAGCAAAATTTAATATATTAAAAAAGTTTAAATCTTTTGATCGTAGCACACTAGAACTAGATATTTCATTTATAATTTAAAAAATTAACCTCGATTATTTTTTGTGATCAATGAAATCAAAATATGATCTTGCCACTCACCATTAATTTGCAAATAAGTTTTAGCGTATCCCTCTGGTTTAAAACCTATTTTTTCAAAAAATTACCGCTACGATGGTTATGGGGCACATAATTTGTCATAATTCTATACATCTGCTGCTGGTATTGCATAAAATGAATAGTCGGGATTAATGCTTCATACATTAACCCTTTCCCCTGCCACATTTCACTCATTGAGTAACCTAGATAGCAAGCTTGAAAAGCCCCCTATGATAATATTTGCTAAAATTGATCACCCCGATAACTTCAGTCTCATGCTTATTTTATGAGGGCAAATGGGATTGAAAGCTACATGAATTGGTGCGTCCGAGTGGACTTGAACCACCGACCCCCACCATGTCAAGGTGGTGCTCTAACCAACTGAGCTACGGACGCAATAAAAATTATTATAGTGACAATGTGGAAACGAATATTAACGGGCAGTTTTAATTCTGGCAAGGGAAAAAATACAAATTGATGTCTAACTGCTCGTATTTAATGCTATTTAGAATAAAAACGCTGTTTTCATTTTTATTCCTTCTACTCTTACTCTTGTAAGCAGATGGTTATAGAGCTGAATTTCGTAAGACAAACTCATCAGGCTGACGTTGAAACCATAATATGCGGCTGAATATCATAATAGCTGATGCGTTTAAGCCAATAATAAAACCGATCCAAAAACCTTTCGGTCCTAGATGTGGTACGATCAAGTCAGTTAAACCTAGTAGATACCCACTTGGTAGGCCTAGTAACCAGTATGCGATGAAAGTGATAAAGAAGATAGACCGCGTATCTTTATAACCTCGTAATATACCAGCGCCGATCACTTGAATGGCATCGGAAATTTGATAGATAGCGGCAAATAACATTAACTGTGAAGCCAATAGTACCACTTCTGGATTTCGATTATACATTAATGCGATCTGCTCTTTAAGTGACACTGTCACAATTGCAGTGCAACAAGCAATCGTTAGACCTACCATAATGCTAGTGTAGGCTGATACTTTGGCATTTGCCGTTGAGGCACTACCTAAATTATAACCAACACGAATAGTTGCTGCCATCCCAAGAGAAATCGGAAACATAAACATTAACGAACTAAAATTTAAAGCTACTTGATGTCCTGTGACAGCAATAATGCCTAATGGCGCGACCAGTAGGGCAACAATAGCAAAAAGTGTTACTTCGAAGAAATAGGCTAGACCAATAGGTAAACCTAACACAAAAAGACGTTTAAGTAATACGAAGTCAGGTAAAGCAAATTGTTGATTAGCACGTATATCGCGTTGTGACGGTGTATGGCGGACATACCAGCACATAACAAGGAACATAGCCCAATATACTGACGCAGTGGCTACACCACAACCTACACCACCAAGTGCTGGCACGCCGAAATGACCATAGATAAAAATATAGTTGACTGGGATGTTGATAAATAAGCCGAGAAAACCAATAAACATCCCTGGTTTTGTTTTGGATAACCCATCACACTGACTGCGCAATACTTGATAAAAAAGATAGCCTGGTGTTCCCCACATAATTGCATGCAGAAAACGTACGGCTTTATTTGCCAGTTCATGATTAATATTAGGCATATTATTAATAATATGGTTGCTATTATAAAGTATACCTATAACCAAAAGTGATAAAAAGAAAGCCAACCATAATCCTTGTTGTATATGATTACCGATAACTTGACGGCGGCCTGAACCATTTAATTGCGCTACAACGGGTGTTAAGGCCAGTAATAAACCGTGACCAAACAAAATAGCCGGTAACCAGATTGACGTTCCCACTGCAACGGCGGACATGTCGGTTTCACTGACTTTGCCCGCCATTACGGTATCAACAAATCCCATAGCAGTTTGAGAGAATTGGGCAAGAATAATTGGAATGCCTAATGATAATAGGCTCTGTGCCTCTTTAAAATATTTATTCACGCACGATACCTTATTAAAAAATGAATATAAACCGGAAAAGTAATCCATCCCCTAAAATTTGCTTATTGTATCGATTTGACAAAGCTATAGCTATAATATAGATAGAAAGCCGCCATATTTATTGTTTCTAGAGTGCTTATCTGTCATAACTGGCGTAGAATAAGGCTTAATCTTTTATTTAAGTTGGAACACAAAATATGTTTACAGGCATAGTAAAAGGAAAAGGAACAATAGTTGCTGTGGAAGATAGTGTTAATTTCCGTACTTATACCGTCCAATTCCCTAGCAAATTACTAGCTGGTTTAGAAAAAGGCGCTTCTGTTGCCAATAATGGATGTTGTTTATCTGTTACTCATATTGATGGTAATAAAGTGAGTTTTGATTTAATGAAGGAGACTTTGCGACTGACAAACTTAGGCAGTTTAAAACCAGGTGATAGGGTAAATCTAGAAAGATCGGCAAAATATGGTGATGAAATTGGGGGCCATATTATGTCGGGTCATATTATTACCACGGCAGAAATAGCCAAGATTTTTAAAGCCGAAAATAATATCCAAATTTGGTTTTATGTGCATAATAAACAATTAATGAAATATGTTCTGTATAAGGGCTTTATTGGTGTTGATGGCATTAGTTTAACGGTAGGTGATGTAGTCAATAATCGTTTTTGTGTGCATCTGATCTCGGAAACTATTGCGTGTACCACCATTGCCGAAAAGCGTCTCGGTGATAAGGTTAATATTGAAATTGATACTCATACTCAAGCAGTTGTTGATACTGTTGAACGGGTAATGTCTCAGAAGATATTGTGACAAAGAGTGCTTGCAAAATAGTAGAATTATATTTTAGCTGAGTTTAGCTGTTGCTAACAGCAGAAACAGCATCCTATAAGCAGTTGGCTTAGCTATAGTTTTTTCTTATTAGGTAATAGGTTAACGTCAAAGCTAGTTAACTGTGTCTGACCTAGTTGTTGCTGGCGGAGCTATATTTGTAAATAAGATCTATCTAACTGCAAAAATAACTAGTAAAAATGAGTTGCCAGTATTGAGTGCGGTAATCATCTTAAATAGCATAGCCTGCTCTCGACTGACAGCCCATTTTAAGCTCTCATTTTGTTAATAGCAGTTTTTTAACCCAGAGTGCAGGCAGGTAGCTGTCTTAGCTGCTTGCAATTATGCTCACTGGTTTGCTGCTGAAGATCCCATCGGTTCTTTACTAAGAGACGGTGCTGTCTGTGTTATACTTATTAACCACTCAGGTATTTCCCTTATCCATAGTAAGACGATTCAAGCCTATGATTATACTCCATTAATATTTATGGATGATCATGTGGCATCCGCAAACAAATTGACCCGCTCTATATTTGCTAAACTTCCTAAAACAATTTTTAGTAGCTGTTATTAATTGTGTCGCGATTCTGGTAAAGATATTAATGGTATTCGCTATTTTCACATTTATGATCCGATATCGTGGGTTAGAGAAATCAGCACAAAAGTTCTTCAAGTAAGTAAAGATAAGATCTTAATAATATTTGATAAATATGGCAGTTTGGGGCCATCGCAAAATTTTTTCGCCTTGATAGAATTGAATGAGGGTTTAGATCTTGTTACTAGTGATTTGATTATTCTTTTTGGATTTGGACCTGCAGCTACATCTATCTCTTTTCTATTGAGTTGTAGGGAAATTGCTCACTCGATTAATTTTATATCCGTTTAAAATAATACCTTAACATAATGTTTTTAAAAATTAATCTAATGGCGCGTTTTACACCTATCATCGCTCATATAGCCACTTGAACAATAAAATTCCAATGAAACTTTGACTGAAAAAGCAGCACTTAAAATGTTCTGTTAGTCGAAGTCAGAGATCTGACAAACGATTGTTTAAAAATTTTTCTTACTGTTCGATGGATGGTGTTATGGCATTGGCTGAGTTATTTCTTTTTTGCGTCCAGTAACCTATTAGCATGGGAACAATCGGTAGCAATCATAGCAGTGCTAGTAGCTAGCAAAGGGTTGGCAACTAAGCTAGAGCCTACCAGGCTTACGGTAAAACATAAACCCAGTTGGAGAGTATTTTGTAAAGCTGCGGCTTTACCACTGTCTTTAGGAAAGACACTTAATGCTTTTGACACAACAATAGGATAGCAAGCGCCATTCATCACTGTAATACAACAGAATGGCAGCAAGAGAGCCAATAAGTTAGTTTGCGAGTACAGGGCAAAGAGATAGATAACTAATATACTTAGTGCATAACCGATAAGAATAATTGGCCACAGGATGTGGTTTTTTATTTTTGTTATCAAATAACACCCACCATAACCACCGAACATAAAAGCGATAGTTTGTGGTACATAACTGATCCCTATATCCTGAGGATCATAACCCATTTTAGTTAAAATAAAGGGAGAACCAGTTAGCCAGGCAAAAAAACCGGCACTACAGGCGGCATAAATTAATACATTGCCGCTAAAAATAGTAGAACGTAGCAATGTGATAACTGTGATGGTCGATTTTATTTTGTCCGTTTTTGCAAAGCGATTTTTTTCCTGTAACAAAAGGGTAGCAAAAAAGTAATATTCTGATAACAGCTACAGCAAAAAATATAATTTGCCAGTTATCACCGGTAAATAGCCAAGCACCTAAAGCGGTGCTAAGGCGGGAGAAAGTGCAACTAAAGGCATGATGGTGGCAAATACTCGTTTAGCGTATTGACCGCTAAAACGATCGATCACCAGAGCTTGCCAAATTACCACAGTTGAACAAACACCAAAACCTTGTATAAATCGTAAAATAAGTAATTGCGTGCCGTTAGTGCACAATGTCGCCAAACAGCTAATTAATGAACAGCGCAAGTCCAATTAATAAAACTGGTTTTCTGCCAATATGATCAGAAGGTGGTCCTCAACAAAGTTGAGCGAAGGCAAACCCACATAAAAAAAGGCTAAGACTTGCACTGATAATATTTGCTGAGGTGTTAAGTTGTTGCTGCATTACAAAAAGCAGGTAAATACATATCGATGGCCAAAAAGCCCAGCATACTTAAGCCAGCAAGATAAAACATAAATGCAAAATTGCTTTGTTTAGCATTGTTTTTATTCACAGTAACATCAATAAATTAAAAAAGATTTAACATCATTATTTATTGTATAAGAGATGATTTTTTGTTGTGAAGCGTTAATATTTGTATATTAATATCAAATATTTTGAAAGGTGAATGGCTATGTGGTCTGAGTATTCTCTTGAAGTGATTGATGCCGTTGAGAGAACAGGCAGCTTTAGTGCTGCTGCTACTGAATGACATAGAGTTCCTTCAGTGGTAAGTTATACTGTAAAATAACTGGAAGAGTGGCTGGCTGTTCCCTTATTTGAACGACGTTATAGTGATGTTGTGCTTACTCATGCAGGCAGGTTTTTTGTTAAAAATGCGCGCAATATTATTAAAACAATGCGTGAAACACGCCATCAGTGTCAACAAATCGCCAATGACTGGCATGGACAATTTAGCATTGCTATCGATAGTATTGTTAAGCCACAAAGAGTATTGCAATTAATATTAGATTTTTATCGTCATTTTACTGATATTGAACTCTTTATTCACCAGTAAGTGTATAATGGTGTATGGGAGGCGCTGGTTGATGGTCGAGTAGATATTGCGATCGGGGCAACTCACGCGTCACCTATTGGGGATCGATATAGTTTTCGTGGTATGGGATTTATGCCCTGGTCTTGTGTTGCCAGTATCGATCATCCTTTAGCCCAGATTAGCGTGCTAATTAGCGATCAACAATTACGTAATTATCCAAGTTTATGTTTAGAAGATACCTTTCGTTACTTGCTCAAGCGAGTCACTTAGGCATTAGATAACCAAAAACGACTTATCGTACCTAATTGGGAAAGTGGTTTAGCCTGCTTGAAAAATGGATTATGTTTAGGATTTGCGCCAAAACATCGGGTAGGGCAACTTTGCTAAAAAAATGAATTAAAAATTTTGCAAATAATTAAGCAACTGCTACCTGATGTCCTTGTTGTGTTATATGGAATGAAGAAAAGTGTTCCCTAACTTTGAATTGGCTACTGGATTATTTAGGCGATAGTCAAACTCTTAATACCGAGTGGCTAACTGATTGATAGCGCTTAAATTAATACTTCATCTGCGATAGTCAATAAACGGACCATCGGCAACTGAGCGCCGTTCGATAAGTTCTGGATGTATTTCTATGGCTTGCGTATCTTTTCGTTTGTTAATAATGCGATCAAGTAGCATGGAAAAAGCCATCTGACCTAAGTGTTCTTTCGGTTGGTGAATAGTGGTTAAGGCCGGTGTAAGAAAACGTGCATTACGCACATTGTCATAGCCAATAATAGATATATCTTGAGGTACCCTAATTCCCAACTCATTTGCTGCACAGATAGCACCCATTGCCATAATATCACCACCACAAAAAATGGCGCTAGGTCTTTGTTGGTGATTTAAAATTTGTTTCATAGCGTCATAGCCGGAGCCAGGTTCAAAATCAGCTTCGACAATCCATTCGTTATTTAGCTTAATGTTAGCTTCAGTCATAGCATTAAGAAAACCTTGTAGTCGGCCGCTACCAGTATTGTGTTTTAATGGCCCACAGATAATCCCTAAATCACGATGTCCTCGTTCGATAAGATAACGTCCGGCCAGATAGCCACCATAAACCGCATTATCGATGATGACATCGGTAAAATCACCATGAGCTTGCCGCCAATCCATAACAACCATTGGAATATTACGGTATTTTTCTAACATCTGCAGTAGTTGTTTTGGATATTCTGAGCACATAACCAGTAAACCATCGATCCGTTTTTGCGCTAACATTTGTAAATAGGCTTGTTGTTTATTTAAATTTTTATGCGAATTGCAAAGGATCAGGGTATATCCTTGACTAAAACAGTTGTTTTCTATTGATTCAATCACTTCCGCAAAGTAAGGGGCTTCATTAGATGTGGCCAGTAAACCAATGGATTTAGTATGGTTAACTTTCAAACTACGAGCGACTGCACTGGGAGAATAATTAAGTGTTTTAATAGCCGCCAAAACGATGGTTTTGGTCTCTTCGGCGACAAAACGGGTTTTATTAATTACATGAGATACGGTAGTAGTTGAAACACCTGCCAGTTTTGCCACATCCTTAATTGTTGCCATGATTAGAAAGACTCCTGACCTATTCTCAATTCCATTGGTATTCTTTAAAAATTATTGTCATTGATTGATAACTGACAATTAAGTTACCGGTAAACAAATCATTTTGTCTGATTTGTGATAAAAACAAAAATGTTAATCAATATTTGCTAGATGATATAATAGAAAATAGCTTTTATTGTTGTATGATATCATGACATTGAATTATTTTTTATTACCGAATTTAACAATAGCCAATGACAAGGGTAAGGTGAAATTATGGATACCGATTTTAAATATGGTTTATGTACCGCAGTGGTTGCATTGTTAATGATCGTATCTTTTGTTTCTTTTATTTTTTGATCGTTATTTTGACTTAGGCGTTTTTTATCATTGAGACGATGCTATTTTGCCTAATAATTATAGCGTAACCTGCAAGCTGCCTAAATTGGCAGCCTTGCGGATAAGCGGCGGCAGTTACATCCTTTCTACCGTTTCAATTCCTAGTGTATCTAAACCAATTTTTAAGGTTTTTTGGGTTAACAACGCCAGTTTTAGTCGGCTCTCTTTAACGGCGTTATTTTCTGCATTTAAAATCGGACAATGTTCATAAAAACTAGAAAATAAACCAGCCAGGTCATATAAATAAGCGCACATAATATGCGGTAAACCTTCGCAAGCAACGGTTAATATTGTTTCTTCAAATTGTAATAAACGCGTAGCCAATGCTTGTTCATACTGATTTGTTAAAATTACCGGCAGGGATAGTTCGGTTGGATTAATGTTGGCGCGTTTAAAAATGGAGGCTACGCGGGTATAGGCATATTGCATATAAGGTGCGGTATTACCCTCAAAAGCTAACATATTGCACCAGTCAAAGATGTAATTAGTGGTACGATTTTTAGATAGATCCGCATATTTTACCGCACCGATACCGACTGCATGAATAATCGATGGTAATTCATTTTCGGGTATAGCTGGATTTTTCTGGCGAATAAGATGAGCAGCCCGTTCAATCGCTTCATCAAGCAAATCCGCTAGTCGGATCGTTCCTCCGGCACGGGTTTTAAAAGGTTTGCCATCTTTGCCTAGCATCATGCCAAACATATGATGTTCTAGGGTCATTGAGTCGGGAATATAGCCGGCTTTACGTACAATCGCCCATGCTTGCATCAGGTGTTGATGTTGGCGTGAATCTATATAATATAATATGCGATCAGCATGTAGTATTTCATGGCGATATTTTGCGCAAGCAATATCGGTCGTTGTATAGAGATAGCCACCATCTTTTTTCTGGATGATCACCCCCATTGGATCACCATCTTTATTTTTAAATTCGTCAAGATAGACAACGATAGCACCATCACTTTCAACGGCTAATCCTTTAGCTATTAAATCAGCAACGATAGCAGGTAACATATTATTATATAAGCTTTCACCCATCACATCATTTTCCGTCAGGGTGACATTTAAACGATTATAGGTTTGTTGATTTTGTGCCATAGTAATATCAACTAATTTGCACCACATTTTACGACAATATTCATCACCAGATTGCAGTTTAACTACATAATTACGCGCAAGTTGAGCAAAGTTTTCATCTTCATCATAATGTTTTTTAGCTTCACAATAAAAAGTTTCCAGATCGGCTAAAGCCATATCGGTAGCGTTTTCTTGCTGAACTTTTTCCAGGTACGCAATTAACATACCAAACTGGGTACCCCAATCGCCGATATGATTGGCTCGTATCACTTTGTGACCTAAAAATTCTAATGTGCGAGCGATGGCATCGCCAATGATGGTGGAACGTAGGTGACCAACATGCATCTGTTTTGCGACATTGGGTGCAGAATAGTCAATAACAACTGTTTGTGGTGTAACGGCGGTGATCGCTAATTTTTCATGTTGCAGACTAAGTTCAATATGTTTGGCTAGCCATTGCTTATCGAGAAAAATATTAATAAAGCCAGGTCCTGCTATTTCTACTTTACTGGCAATATCTTCCAACTTGAGCAGAGGCAGCATTTTTTCAGCCAATTGACGGGGAGGAATACCTATTTTCTTAGCCACTGACATAACACCATTCGCTTGGTAATCGCCAAATTGGGCTTTGGTCGAAGGACGTATGTGCGCTTCACTATCTGTAGGAGCCCCTGCGGCGATTAATGCATTACTAATTTTTTCTGAAAGAAGAGCCTGAATATTCACCTGATTACCTTATATGATGAAGATAGCTGTTGTGTCCGACGAATAATATACAGCTATGAGGGTCGTGATAAAAATAGCCGAGTTTATACCATAATTAACTATTCACATGCTACTAATCAACTATTTGATCGATAACTTTATTGTTAATAATCAATATTAGATATGTTCACTTTTATATTATCTCACTACATGACAACAGAAGTTTTTTATTTATCTAACTTTAAAAAGTGCGTTCTGTTTAAAATTGCAATTTTGATTAGAAATATTAATTTAAAAAATAGGCTATGTTAAGTCTCTTTATTTTATAGATTAAAAATTATCTTCATGAAAAGTTCAAAATATATTGAATTTTTGTTATTAAAAATTGGTAATGTTTTATAATAAAATATTATCCTTTTTCATTAAAATTAATTACTTGTAGTAATTACTGTTTGAAAAAACGGGATTTTATTTGCAGAATAGTAAGCTTATTAATTGATAATTAAAAAATAGAAATAACAATAATTAATCAGAGGTGGCAGTATTATGATAACTCTTGAAATTTGCTGCTATGGGGCTAAATGTGCCCTAATTGCGCAAAAATTTGGCGCTGATCGTATTGAACTCTGTTCCAGTCCTGCTGAAGGCGGATTAACGCCTAGTTATGGTTGTTTAAAACAGACCATAAATACAGTAACAATTCCGGTTCATCCAATTGTACGCCCTAGAGGAGGGGATTTTTGTTACAGTGATAGTGATTTTAACACTATCAAATATGATATTGAATTTATCAGAGAATTAGGATTTCCAGGGGTAGTTTATGGGGTATTAAACAGAGAGGGACATATTGATATGCCGCGCATGCGGATTTTGAAAGCACTATCTGGTGGTATGGCGGTCACTTTTCATCGTGCTTTTGATATGTGCATTAGTCCAGAGCAGGCTTATTTACAACTTACTGAGCTTGGTGTTGCGCGCATATTAACCTCAGGTCAGCAGCAGAATGCTGAATTAGGTTTACCCCTATTGAAAAAATTAAATGCATTATCTCGTCAAACTGCAAATGGACCCATTATCATGGCCGGCTCTGGAGTGAAATTATCAAATTTACAGAAATTCATCGATGCGGGTTTACCAGAGATACATACTTCTGCCGGAAAAGTGATGTCATCGACAATGAACTACCGTAAAGCAGGAGTGACGATGAGTTCTAATATGGAGATGGATGAATTTACCCATTACTGTATCGATAGTGATATGGTGGAAGCAATGAGGAATTTATTAACTATTGTTAATTATGATTGATAATAAGTCTAGCAAATGACGGTATTGGATACCGTCATATTTACTTTTTTTTGGCAACCAAAGTAGCGCGTAAAGGAGCTGGATAACCTTCAACGGTCAATTGATTGTTATTTGGATCAAGAAAATCTGCTAATGATTTAGTTGCCATCCAGGCAGTTTTCCGTTGTTCTTGGGTGGTTGTTGCTGTTTGATTAACAATATGCACATCACAGAAACCACATTTTTGCAGCCAGATTTTGAGCATTTTAGCTGATGGAATAAAGTAGACATTACGCATCTGAGCGTAACGTTTATTAGGTATTAAGCATTGCTTTTCATCACCCTCGATGACTAAACTCTCTAATACCAGTTCACCACCGGAAACTAATTGATTTTTTAGTTGATAAAGATGCTCTAATGGTGAGCGGCGATGATAAAGTACCCCCATTGAGAATACCATATCAAAGGCGGCTAGGGTAGGAAGTTGCTCAATGCCTAATGGTAATAGATGTGCTCGTTGATCATTACCGATTAATTTGCGTACTGCTTCAAATTGACATAGAAATAGCTGAGTAGGATCAATACCGATTACAGATTTTGCCCCTTCACCAACCATTCGCCACATGTGATAACCATTACCGCATCCGACATCGAGTATCAGTTTATCTGTTAGTAGTGAAAGATAAGGTAGTATACGTTGCCATTTCCAATCCGAACGCCATTCGCTATCAATGTTAATATCGTATAGGGAAAACGGACCTTTCCGCCAGGGCATTAAACTAGTTAACAGCTGTTTGATCCGTTGCTTGTCTTTTGAACAAAGAGGATGCTTATTCTTAGCGATCACAGCGGTTTTTAGATCTAGTTGGCTAGGTGTCATTGTAGGTAAATTTTGTACTATTTTTTGCCAACCTTTGAATTGCCCATGTTGGCTGTTTTTTTTCCATTGTTCAATTTGGCCTGGTAGTGTTTTTAACCAGTGATTAAGTGGCCCGACAGCGATTTGTTGATAAAAATGTGCAAAGTCTATCATCAATCTAAATCCTTGATAGCTAGCAATGAACCGAAATTGAAACACTGAAACCATAAATCACAATGATTAAAACCTGCTGTTAGTAAACGGGATTTATGTTTGTTAATCGAATCAGTTAACATTACATTTTCCAACATATTTCGTTTTTGACTTATCTCCAGTTCACTATAGCCATTGGCGCGTTTGAAATCGTAATGCATATTAAACAGTAAATGATCAATTTTTTTGTCGCTAAAATTAAATTTTTCTGATAGCACTAAGACACCACCTGGATTAAGTCCTTGGTAGATACGGTTAATTAATTTTTGACGAACGGCAGGGTCGATAAATTGTAGGGTAAAATTTAATACCACCATTGAGGCATTTTGGATCTCGATATTGAGAATATCATCTTTGATGATTTCAACAGGTGTATCCATTTTATAATCATAAACATATCGCCGACAACACTCAATCATTGCGGCTGAATTATCAACAGCAATTATTTTACAATTTTCAGTGTTGATATTACTCCGGATTGATGATGTCGCTGCACCTAAAGAACAGCCGAGATCGTAAATAATACTATTGGGGGTGACAAAACGTGACGCGAGCATGCCAATCATGGTAATAATATTTGCATAACCAGGAACTGAACGTTTGATCATATCAGGAAAAACTTCGGCAACTTTTTCATCAAATTGCCAATCACCTAAGTTTGTAATAGCAGTAGCAAACAAAGTGTCTTTCTGTTTATTTGAAATTTGGTTGGACATAACCTGTAGATCAATTAAATAGCAAACGGTGATTTATTCTAACAGATTTTATGTTAGTACATAAAATAAATTAAATATCATTAACATGGCAAACCACTAGCTATGACCATGTTAATGCAATAGCATTGTATCAAAGATCAAACGAGAAAATTTGTATACAGGGTAAATAATAAATGTTAACCAGGATCATCAAAATCATAGAATTAAAGGTTGTTATTCGGCTAAAATGGCGCCAGGTATATTCTCTATGTTTTAGGCCAAAGTAATGCAGAATTCTGGCGGTGATAAAAATTAGCCCGCAAAGATGAATAGCCCAAACCGGTGCGCCATTCATCTCCATCATTAATAATAACAACATAGAGATAGGGATATATTCCATCGCATTACCCTGGACGCGGATTGTTGTTTGTAATTCATAAAAACTACTATCACCATATTGGTATTGAGTTCTAAGTTTAATCACTTCCACAGATATTTTAAGCAATATTAAAGCGTTAAATACGATGTACAGAGAACTAACCATTTTTTTCCCCAATTTTTCTAAGCAAAACAGCGAAATAATGATACGTCTCAAAGCTGCTGCAACTGTTACCATAAATTATAGTATTTAAATTAAAAAAAAGCTTTACTAGTGCAAAAATGGTAAAAGTTATCTTTCCAATATGGTTTGGCATACTTATTTCTCAATAGAAATTTCTGTATAATAGCAATATTTTTGATTGCGTTTAAATATACTAAAACTATGAGTGCAAGCGACTCTGCAAGTTGAGTATGACGAGTAAAAGGATATCGTATGCGGACAAATTATTGTGGGCAATTAGGCGTTGCTCACGTCGGACAAAAAGTGAGTCTCTGTGGCTGGGTGAATCGTCAGCGCAATTTAGGTAAATTAATTTTTGTCGATATGAGAGATCGCGAAGGTATAGTTCAGGTGGTATTTGTGCAGGAAAATCACGCAGAACTTTTTACCCAAGCGGCACAGTTACGCAAAGAATTTTGTATCCAGATCACAGGCTTAGTGCGAAAGCGTGAACAAATTAATCAAGAAATAGCAACCGGTGATATTGAAATTGTTGCAGAAGCATTGACGGTTATTAATCGGGCTGAACCGTTGCCAATAGATAGCAATCAACAGAATTCAGAAGAAATGAGATTAAAATATCGTTATCTTGATTTACGTCGTCCAGTAATGGCAACTCGCTTAAGAGAACGAGCCAAAATTACTAGTTTTGTGCGTCGTTTTATGGATGCTGAAGGTTTTATCGATATTGAAACACCAATTCTGACGAAAGCAACCCCTGAAGGTGCGCGTGATTATCTGGTTCCAAGCCGTGTGCATAAAGGCGAATTTTATGCTTTGCCGCAATCACCACAACTTTTTAAGCAATTATTGATGATGTCGGGTTTTGATCGCTATTATCAGATAGTCAAATGTTTTCGTGATGAAGATTTACGTGCTGATCGTCAACCTGAATTTACTCAGATCGATGTAGAAACCTCTTTTATGACTGGGGAACAAGTTCGTGAAGTCATGGAGCGTTTGATCCGCCAGTTATGGCAGGAAAATAAAGGAATTGAGTTAGGTACCTTTCCGGTAATGACATTTTCTGAGGCTATGCAACGTTATGGTTCAGATAAACCAGACTTACGTAATCCTTTGGAATTAGTTGATATTGCGGATTTGGTTAACTCCGTTGAATTTAAGGTATTTGCTGAGGCGGCCAATGATCCCAAAGGGCGAGTTGTTGCGCTTTGCGTTCCAGAGGGCACTAAATTAACGCGTAAACAACTGAATGGTTATGGTGACTATGTCGCTATTTATGGTGCAAAAGGCTTAGCCTGGATGAAAGTAAATTCTGTTGCTGAAGATCAGACAGATATTCAAAGCCCACTAGCTAAATTTTTGCCACAACAGGTCATCGATAATTTGTTAGCTCGTACCCAAGCTAAAGCCGGTGATATTTTGCTATTTGGTGCTGGTAAACAAAATGTCGTTAATGATGCGATGGGAGCGTTACGGTTAAAAGTCGGGCGTGATTTAGCAATCACGCAAAATAACAGCTGGAAACCGTTATGGGTTATTGATTTTCCGATGTTTGAAGAAGATGAAAATGGTGAACTTAATGCTATGCATCATCCATTTACTGCACCGAAAGACTTTACCCCTGAACAATTACAAGCAAATCCTCTGGCCGCGGCTGCCAATGCATATGATATGGTAATTAATGGTTATGAAGTTGGTGGTGGCTCGGTGCGAATTCACCAGAATAAGATGCAACAAGCTGTTTTTGAAATTCTTAATATTAGCAAACAAGATCAACAAGATAAATTTGGTTTCTTTCTAGAAGCATTACAATATGGTACGCCACCACATGCCGGTTTAGCATTTGGTTTAGATCGGTTAGTGATGTTATTAACGGCAACAGAAAATATTCGCGATGTTATTGCGTTTCCAAAAACAACAGCCTCTGCCTGTTTAATGACCGATGCCCCCAATGTGGCTAATCCCGCCGCATTAGCAGAGTTGGCGATAACTGTTGTTGAGAAAGCTAAATAATTACTATGCAATATAAACGGCCGGAATCAGTATTAGTTGTTGTTTATGTGCCATCGAGTCGCCAAGTACTCATGCTACAGCGGCGTGATGATCCTGATTTTTGGCAATCAGTGACCGGCAGTCTTGAGGATAATGAAACACCGCGAGAAGCAGTATTGCGAGAAGTGCAAGAAGAGATCGGCATTGATATTATCAAACAGCATTTGGAATTAGTTGATCTACAACGTAGTCTCTATTTCGATATTTTTTTAAAATTTCGCCATCGCTATGCGCCAGGTATAACCCAATGTAAAGAGCATTGGTTTTCTTTGGCATTGTCACAAGAGCAAGATTTTTTGTTGATAGAACATTTGGCTTTTCGTTGGTTACCTGCTGCTCAGGCGGCTGCATTGACCAAGTCATGGAGTAACCGTCAGGCGATTGAAGAATTTGTTCTAAAATGATTTTTATTGACGTATTTTGGGAGATATTTCATGGCAGGTCATAGTAAATGGGCCAATACCAAACACCGTAAAGCGGCACAAGATGCTAAACGTGGTAAAATTTTTACTAAAATTATTCGTGAACTTGTGACCGCAGCTCGTTTAGGTGGTGGTGATGCTGCATCAAATCCACGATTGCGTGTGGCCATAGATAAAGCATTATCTAATAATATGACACGAGATACTTTAAATCGAGCGATAGCACGTGGTGTGGGCAGTGATGAAAATGATAATATGGCAACGATCATTTATGAAGGTTACGGCCCAGGTGGAACAGCTATTATGGTTGAATGTTTAAGTGATAATCGTAATCGTACGGTTTCTGATGTACGTCATGCCTTTACTAAATGTGGTGGTAATTTAGGTACCGATGGCTCGGTCGCTTATTTATTTACTAAGTGTGGCGTGATCTCATATGCGCCAGGCATTGATGAAGATAGCTTGATGAAAGCGGCATTAGAAGCTGGTGCAGACGATGTTGAATCTTATGGTGATGACGCAATAGATGTTTATACCACGCTGGAAAATTTTGGTGACGTAAAAGATGCTTTAGACGCGGCTGGTTTTAAAGCCGAAGCAGCGGAAGTGACAATGATCCCTTCAACGAAAGCATACTTAGATGCTGAAACTGCACCTAAACTTCTGCGTTTAATCGATATGCTGGAAGATTCTGATGATGTACAAGAAGTGTATCATAATGGGGAAATTTCAGATGAAGTTGCAGCTCAGCTATAATTAAATCAATTTTCTTATATTAAGAGATAGCATGCTGATTATCAGTATGCTTTTTCTTTTCTTTGCATGTTTAACCTACTCAGTGAGTCAAGAATATGGCAATTATTCTTGGGATCGATCCTGGTTCTCGTATTACCGGTTATGGTGTTGTTTGTCAACAAGGTCGCCAGTTGATCTATTTAGGTAGTGGTTGTATACGTACTCAGGTTGAAGATCTGCCAACCCGCTTACAACGTATTTATTCTGGTGTTAATGAAATTATTACCCAGTACAAACCGGACAGTTTTGCTGTTGAGCAAGTGTTTATGGCAAAAAATGCCGATTCTGCTCTAAAATTAGGTCAAGCAAGAGGGGTGGCGATTTTAGCTGCGGTTAATAATGATTTGCCGGTTTTTGAATATGCGGCGAGACAAGTCAAACAATCCGTTGTTGGAACGGGCGTGGCTGAAAAAAAACAGGTTCAGCATATGGTATGTTCAGTATTAAAACTGTCATCGCATCCGCAAGCTGATGCGGCTGATGCTTTGGCGATTGCGATCACCCATTGCCATTTTAATCAAAATTTAGTTCGGATGGGTGATCCTAAGCTATTATTGGCCAAAGGACGTTTACGTTAATTGCTGGATATAAATCCAGTGTTTTTTGTGATATAAACATTAACAGAATAACCCAAAAGAGGGAATCAATGTGATTGGTCACTTGCGAGGCACTATTTTAGAAAAACAGCCACCTATTGTTTTACTCGAGCTAAATGGCGTAGGTTATGAAGTTCATATGCCAATGACTTGTTTCTATGAATTACCTGATGTTGGTCAAGAAGTGAGCTTGTTGACTCAATTTATCGTGCGGGAAGACGCTCAGCTACTTTACGGCTTTAATGACCAGCAAGAAAGAGCATTATTTCGTGAATTAATTAAAGTTAATGGTGTTGGCCCTAAATTAGCACTGGCAATTTTATCGGGAATGTCGGCTCACCAATTTGTTACTGCTATTGAGCAAGAAGCGATTACAACTTTAGTAAAATTACCTGGCGTTGGCAGAAAAACGGCAGAACGGCTGGTGGTAGAAATGAAAGACCGTTTTAAAGGACTAAACGGTGATATATTTAATAACAGTGAAGTAAATTTACCTGGCTTAGCAGCAAAAAAACAAAATAGTAATGATATTGAAGCAGAGGCAGTTTCTGCGTTAGTTTCTTTGGGCTATAAACCACAAGAAGCAAGTCGTATGATTGGTAGAGTTGCCCATATTGCCACTAATTGTGAAGCATTGATCCGTGAAGCATTGCGAGCTACGTTGTAAATTGTTAAGTAAGGGACAAATATATGATTGAGGCTGATCGTTTAGTTTCTGCTGAAAATTTAGCTGATGAAGAAGTGATTGATCGGGCTATTCGTCCAAAACTACTTACTGAATATGTTGGGCAACCTCAGGTTTGCCAACAGATGGAAATCTTTATCCAGGCCGCTAAATTACGAGCTGAAGCGCTTGACCACTTGCTAATTTTTGGGCCCCCAGGGCTCGGTAAAACCACTTTAGCCGGGATTGTGGCTAATGAATTGGGATCAAATTTACGCACAACTTCTGGTCCGGTATTGGAAAAGGCGGGGGATTTAGCGGCCATACTCACTAATTTAGAGCCGCATGATGTGCTATTTATTGATGAAATACACCGTTTATCGCCAGTTGTAGAAGAGATCCTTTACCCAGCAATGGAAGATTATCAATTAGATATCATGATTGGTGAAGGACCTGCCGCGCGATCAATTAAAATCGATCTACCTCCTTTTACTTTGGTTGGTGCAACCACTAGAGCTGGCTCGCTGACATCTCCACTTAGGGATCGTTTTGGTATTGTACAGCGGCTTGAATTTTATAATGACGATGATTTACAAACGATTGTATTACGTAGTGCGCGCTTCATGGAGTTAGAAATCTCTGATGCTGGTGCCAGACAAATTGCAATGCGCTCACGAGGAACTCCGCGAATAACTAATCGTTTATTGCGGCGTGTGAGAGATTTTGCTCAAGTAAAAGGCGATGGTATTATCGATGATACTATTGCTTCACAGGCATTGGATATGCTTAATGTTGATTCAGCCGGTTTTGATTATCTTGATCGTAAATTATTGATAGCTATTATTGATAAATTTATGGGTGGGCCGGTAGGATTAGACAATGTTGCCGCTGCAATTGGTGAAGAAAGAGAAACAATCGAAGATGTTCTTGAACCTTTTCTTATTCAACAAGGCTTTATTCAGCGTACGCCTCGAGGTCGAATAGCAACTGATTATGCTTATCGCCATTTTGGTCTCAATAAAGATGATGATATTAATTAATCTTATCGATTAGTTTAAATATATTGACCAGTAGATGTTATAATAATTAGCATAATTATTTTTAAAATAGTTTGTAGGTATGTTTACCTATCATTAATAATGATAGGTGAATAAATAATAATTTATTTATAAGAATATTTTATTTAGTTGAATCACTTTTATATTTCCTGAATAATTTATTAAATTAAAATATTGTTAAATATAAATTAGTAATATTTTCTTATTATATAATAAGAAATTTAATATAAAGATAATTTATAATTCATTATTTTATTAATTTATTATATTATTTTTTATTGATGTTATGTTGCTAGTTAAATAATAATTTTGCGGTAGTTTTCATTATCTCTATTAATTTTTTTTAATAAATAAAATTAGTCAATTGTGGAATAAGCTAAAATGAAAATAAAATTATTATTAACAATGTTAGCATTAGTAATATTAGCATTAATTAGTGTTATAAGTTTTGCTTGTGCTGATACCACTCTCAAGCTGATGCATGGTTATATCGATTTTCCTGCTATCCGAGCTTATCTTTGTTCATTAGGTAAAGATGGCAATTGTGGTGCGGTTAGTGTTGAACCACAATCGGTTGAAGATCGTAAAGGTTTTCCCCACAAGGGACCACCTGATGGAAAAATCACCAGTGCCGGACACCGTTGGTTTGGTGAGTTAGATGAGCAGAGTGACATTTGTTGGACTAAGGTTGATGTTTTACCTGGTAAGAATACTTTCCATTGGACGTTAACCGCACCTCAGTAGGACAACTGGCTGGAAGTATTTTATTACTAAGCAAGATTGGAATCCTAATGCACCATTAGCGTGTAGTTCATTTGATCTGTAACCATTTTGTAGCCGAACAGATGGTGGTGAAATGTCTTCATTTGAAGTATCCTATTGATTGCAATGTGCCGTATCGTACCGGTTATCAGGTGATATTAGGAGTATGGACAATTTATGATACGGGAAATGCATTTTATCAAGTAATAGATGCTAATATGAAACCTTAACTGTTTTTATTTTCACTTAATGGTTAATTATCATAATATTTAATAATATCGACAATTCTGCTATAGGCAAGCTAAAGATTACCTCTATATTACTTTTAGTTTCTATTGTCAAAGAATATCTATTTATTTTTATTGCTGCTTATTTTTTCTCACTAATAAATTAAATAATATTAGTTAATTTATATTAAAAATAAATATTAAATAACCATTTTATTTTTTTGTTTAAATAAAATTTAACAAAAAATTATTTGATTTTATATATAGCGTAATAGATTTATTTTGTATTTTTTAAGGACTATAGATTTAAATATTATTCTATTAGGAAAGAAAATAAATGAAAAAATATTAATAACATCTGTCATTACCACTATTTTTGTTAGTATTTCTGTTAATGTTTATGCAGCAGGTAAAAATAGTATATCACTGGATTATGCGCAAAGTCATTTACAATTTAAAAACCAAGGATTTAGGCATAAATCAACGGGGTATTAATGTTAAATACCGTTATAAAATTGATCATCAGTGGGGAATTATTAGTTCATTTACTTATACTCACCAAGAAAATAGTTTAAAATTTTATCATGCTAAATTTACCGATATAGCGATGATATATTCTTCCTTGAGCTTTGGTCCGAGCTATTGTTTTAATAAAAATATTATTATCTATGGCTTAATTTGTGCTGCTCGTAAAAGAATTGAGGTAAAATCACCACTAATTTCTGCTTTTGGAGATACTGAAACGGAATTAGTTTATGGTGTAGGTTTACAAGTTAATTCATTAAAAAAAATATGAGCATTGATGTTTCTTATGAATATACCAAGTTATCATTCGAAATTTATTAATAGATTAATTGATTAATTTTTTATTTTAATAAATAAACTTAATACAAATAAAATACTAGCTCCAAGTACTACCGAAGGCCCGGCAGGGGTATCGTAATGGGCAGACAATGCCAGTCCTCCAGTGACGGAAAACATACCGATAATAATAGCAGCTACTGCCATTTGTTCTGGCGTTTTGGCAAATCGTCTGCCGGTAGCAGCAGGAATAATTAATAATGAAGTAATAATTAAAGCGCCTACGAATTTCATGGCAATTCCTATGGTAAGAGCAGTAACTAGCATTAGTAATACTTTAAGTTGCTGTATTTTTATACCATCAACAAAAGCTAAATCTTGATTAACAGTTATTGACAGTAAATTACGCCATTGCCAAACAATAATTGCGCAAACAATAGCCACACCTATGGCAATCGCAAAGATATCTTGGCTTGTTACCGCCAACAAATCACCAAATAAATAAGTCATCAAATCCATGCGAATATTGTCCATTAAACTAACGACTACTAGTCCCAACGAAATAGCACTATGTGCCATGATGCCTAATAGGGTATCAATAGCGAGTTGTGGCCGCTTTTCTAGCCAGGCTAATAAAATGGCTAAAATAAGCGAGACAACAATGACAGCGTAAAACAGATTAATATCAAGTAATAAACCAAAAGCAATGCCAAGTAATGAAGCATGAGCAAGAGTATCACCGAAATAAGACATGTGCCGCCAGACAACGAAAGAGCCTAGCGGTCCTGCGGCTATGGCTAATAGCATGCCGGCTAACCAGCCAGGTAGTAATAGTTCAATCATGATGACAAGTTCCCTGTAGGATTATCATTAATATCATCATGTAAGTCACATTGATGATTATGGTGGTGATGGCGATAAATACCTATTTGTTCTGCCCCACGATGGCCGAACATGGCAATGAATTCGGGATCTAAAGCTACATCTTCAGGTCGACCAGAACAGCAAATTTGTTTATTAATACAGAGTACTTTATCGGTTTTAGCCATCACTAGATGAAGATCATGTGAGATCATAAAAACAGCACAATTTAATTCGCAACGAATATCGTCAATTAGATTATATAGAGCAACTTGACCGTTGATATCTACACCTTGGGTAGGTTCATCTAAAACGAGTAATTGTGGTTGATTAAGTAGTGCTCGGGCAAGAAGAACCCGTTGTGTTTCACCGCCGGATAGTTTCTGCATTTGTTGTTCGATAAGATGATCAGCACCAACACGCCTTAAAGCAGGCATTACATTGGTGGTCTTTACTGCGGGTTTTAATGTCATAAAACGTTTAACAGTCAAAGGCATTGTAACATCCAAAGACAATTTTTGCGGTACATAACCAATATGTAAGTTAGTTTGGCAAATTATTTCTCCTTGACTTGGAGCAACCAGGCCTAGGACTATTTTAGCAAGTGTTGATTTTCCGGCACCATTTGGACCTAAGAGTGTTAATATTTCTCCTGAATGTAAATCAAAAGAGATATTTTCGACAATTTGGTGAGAACCAAAACTAACAGCAATATTTTTTAAGCTTAATAGCGTTTGCATGATAAATAATTCTTGCAGGATATTTAAAATGTAATAACATTACATTATGGAAATTAGTCTGTGGAAATTATCTTATGTTACACAAAACAAAAAAAATTTTTCAAAAAATTATAGGGAAAAAACTCATTTTTGCTGGACTCTTACTCAGTTTTTTATCTACTGGACAGGCTGATGTTGTTACCTCAATCCGCCCGTTAGCTTTTATTTCGACTGCGATTGCTAATGGTGTAACTGATGTACAAATATTATTACCCGATGGCGCTTCTCCACATGATTATTCATTAAAACCCTCTGATCTAGAAAAGATCAAAACAGCTGATCTTTTCATTTGGATTGGTTCAGATATGGAAACTTTTCTAGAAAAACCTTTAGCGCAATTACCAACCCAGAAACAGATCGCATTAGCAGAAGATCCTGCTATAAAAGCGCTTTTAATCAAAAGTACTGATAATCTGATAACAAATAATCAAAAGTCTGCTAGCCATCGTGATGAGCACCACCATAAGCATCATTCACATGGTGAGTATAATATGCACATTTGGTTGTCACCAGACATTGTGCGTATTGCCGCTAAAATTATCCACGATCGATTAATCGTTTTATATCCTAACCATAAAAAACAGTTGGACGTAAACCTTCGTAAATTCGATGAGAAATTGACGCAAACTGACAAAAATATTGCTAAGATGTTACAGTCGGTTGGAAATAAGCGATATTTTGTTTTTCATGATGCTTATGGTTACTTTGAAAAACGCTATCATTTAGCCTCATTAGGTTATTTTACTATTAATCCTATCATTCAGCCGGGCGCCCAAAGACTATATCAAATAAGAACAATGTTAGCTCAGAAAAAAGCAGTTTGTGTTTTTGCTGAACCACAATTCAGGCCAGCTGTGATTCAAGTTGTTATAAAAGATACCGGTGTACGAATGGGGATATTAGATCCATTAGGGAGAGGCGTCGGGTTAAGTACGGATAGCTATGTAGAATTTTTAACAGCGTTATCTAATCAATTTAAGAGCTGCCTGGATAAAAACTAGAAGGAATTTAATACGTGCAGCAGATGGCGAAGACTATCGTTCAGGTATATGGCAGTCTGCCTAAACCGCATAAAATTATGCTAGGCACACTAACTGTAGCAACATTGGCAGTTGGAATTTTGAGGCCTGTTGTCATTCAGTCTGATGATAAAGATGAAAATACCCTTCAAGAATCGCCAATAAAACCGGGTATTATTATTGATAGCAAAAATAATACTGAAACCGATAGTAGCCAAATAGATAACTCAGGTACTGATGATATTACTGATAGTAGCGAACAGTTACCCGATGAGGGGGTAACTGATGAAAAGGGGGCTGATACACCCGATGAGTATATTGTCTCAAACGGTGATAATCTAACCAGTATTTTAACTCAGTATGGTTTAGATGCCGGTGATGTTGCCGCACTTTCTAATCAACACCGAGCATTACGTAATTTGCAAATTGGCCAAACGTTAAGCTGGGAATTGAATAAAGAGGGTGAATTACAGACACTGACATGGATTATTTCTCAGCGTGAAACCCGCATCTATACTCGTCAAGGAACCTCTAGTACTTTTAATGAAGAGAAACAAATTCGTCAAGGCGTTTGGGCTGATAAGGTTATACAAGGTAAAATAACCGGTAATTTTACCAGTAGCGCTGTTAATGCAGGATTAACTTATAACGAAGCACGCGAAGTTTCTAAAGCACTACAGTGGCAGATTGATTTGCGGAAATTAAAGCCAGGTGATAAATTTTCAGTATTGCTAAGTCGTGAAATGCTTGATGGGCACAGTGAACAAAGTCGATTATTAGGTGTTCATTTAATAACAAATAGTAAAGATTACTATGCTTTTCGAGCCGAAAATGGACGCTATTATGATAGTGAAGCAAATAGTTTAGAACGAGGTTTCTTACGTTATCCTACCGCGAAAACTTTCAGAGTCTCTTCCCCTTTCAGTCTGCGTCGGGTAAATCCAGTAACAGGAAGGCCAGCTCCACATCAAGGCGTTGATTTTTCAATGCCGGTAGGGACACCGATATTAGCAGTTGGTGATGGTGAAGTTATTGTTGCTAAATATAGTAGTGCGGCTGGTAATTTTATTGCTATTCGCCATGGTCGCCAGTATACCACTCGTTATATGCACTTACGAAAGTTATTGGTTAAACCTGGTCAGAAAGTAAAAAGAGGTGAACGTATTGCACTGTCAGGCAATACTGGACGTACTACCGGCCCACATTTGCATTATGAACTATGGTTTAATCAGCGAGTAGTTAATCCATTAACAGCTAATTTACCTCACTCTGGTGGATTGACAGGTAAATATCGTCAGCTCTATCTTGCTTCAGTTAAAGATAATAAATCGAAACTGAAAATTGATTGATATAGTTTTAATTTGTTAGTAAAAAATATATTTTATTTACTAACCAAATTTTTTGTAAATCATAAGGTTAATATTATAATGTATCTTAGATTTTAGCTTTTTATACGTTGTATTTGAGTGTATTAATGAATAAAGAACAGGATACAGATAGTAAACTTGGTTATATTCCTACCTTTCATCACCTTTATCTACATCCCAAATATTGGGGAATATGGGGTGGAGCATTATTATTAGCTGGTGCGGCATATTTACCCATTAAATTACGTGATCCATTGTTAGCCAAAATAGGTAAATTAATTGGTAAAATAACTAAAGGCGCTCGTAGGCGGGCAAAAATTAATTTACTTTATTGTTTTCCTGAATTGACTGAGCAGCAAAGAGAAAAATATGTTGATGAAATGTTTGCAGTGGCACCTCAATCTTTTGCTATCTTGGCAGAGTTGGTGTTACGTGGTGCAGACAAAACTTTAGCGCGAACTCAGTGGCATAATGAGCAAGTTATTGAACGGTTGAAACAACAAAAACGTAATATTATTTTTATGGTACCTCATGGTTGGATGGTTGATATTCCTGCAATGTTATTGGCGGCTCGGGGCCAAAAAATGGCGGCCATGTTTCATCATCAAAAGGATCCAGTTGCCGATTATTTATGGAATAAAGCACGTTATAATTTTGGTGGTCGTTTACATTCTCGTGAAGCCGGTATAAAGCCCTTTATTACCAGTGTTAGGCAAGGTTTCTGGGGATTTTATTTACCGGATCAAGATCATGGTGAAGAACATAGTGAATTCGTTAATTTTTTTGCAACCTATAAAGCAACTATACCTGCAGTAGGGCGGTTAATGAAGGTTTGCAAGGCAGAGATTGTACCATTATTTCCGGTTTATAACTATAAAACTCATCAATTACATATTTATATCCGTGAACCAATGGCAGATATTGCTGGGCAGGATAATCACTATATTGCCAGACGTATGAACGAAGAATTGGAGTATTTAGTTAAACCTTATCTGGAACAATATACTTGGATATTAAAATTATTAAAAACCCGCAAAGCGGGTGAGATAGAACCTTATTGCCGCAACGATCTTTATCGATAAAGATACCGCTTGATATTTTACCAAGCGGTTAAATTGTTGCCTGTTTAGCAAGTTAGTTTAGTTTTCTTTATTTTTTTGTCTATATAACCGTATGGTAAGAATGTCTGTTTAAAACCAATTTCTCCTTTAGTTGCGCCAATATTTCCCTTATTGATGATTAACTAAATGTTTAGTAGTAATATATATACCAGAAATTAGTGAGGTATCGCTGTTTGTATATGCCATAATGTTACCTTATATTGGAGATAAGATCGGCGTTAATATTCATAATATTATGGGTGATAATTGAACCTTGATTGTTCAAATATAACCCCTGACCATTAAAAATAGTCAGTTGGTTAGCATAGATTTGACTGCCTTTACCGATAGTAAATTTTGTTTTTATTTTTTTCGACCGCCATAATTCCTTTGACAGCAAACTCAAGATAGGTAAAATTATTATAATTACCAATGGCATAATATTGTTCAGCGACATAAATATTGGTATCATTTTTAATTGTAGCTGGCCGGCATATACAGATAGTTTGGCTAAAAAATTGTCTTTTTGATTAAGAAAATTTTCGTTGCTCTGCATACCTTTACCTGCAAAAAATTACTTTTCCTTTATTTGTGTGATAGCTTAGGGTGTTATCGATGTAATAGATACGACCGGTAATGAGATCGACTTCAGTTGTGTTAGTGAATTGGCAGCCATTGCAGGTAATACCATTAGGATTGAAAATAATAACTTTAGCTGGTGTACCCTTTATACTTAATACATCATTTAATCTTGTTGCGATGTTAGAAACGACTTCGTTAATAATTATTTTTGCCGGGCCAGTTTCCTAATTTAGCATATTTTGATTTTGGCTTGCATCATTATTAAGATGTATTGTGCTATTTTTAGGAATATGGAATATTGATTATGGGATACACCATTATTATCAGGTGCTTTGATATCAACAATAATTTCATGTGGGTTATGTATCTTGAGTTTATTTAATTTATTTTTGGTTGTTATTACAGAACTATCTGTGGCTCATCACTCCATTATTTGCAAATGATATTGTTGATAATAAACTAATTGTGATAAGCGAATATATTTTTTATATTATCATATTAAATCCTTTTAAATAAATAATAGCATTTGATATTTTATCAAGGAGTTTAATATAGTAATAACAAATTATTTATAATCTACTGTCACTACTTGCTTTTTAATTTCACAACTATTTAAAGAAAAAATAGCCTTATGGGTGAAATAAGGCTCACTGATAAAAAAGATTTGATATTTTATTTAAAAATTAAATTATGGAGCAGTAACTAACTAATTGAGTTTAATAGAATGTTGTTTTATTTTTTTATTAATATATTATTCTCCTTGATAAGTCTCAAAAGTGACGATACCTTCAGAAGCTTCAATGCCGGCATCTTGGTTATTAATTAAATGTTTAGCAGTAAGGTTTATTAAAGATGGCATGCTGTATTCATTATGCTTAATAGTTTCATAAGCTGTAATTATATGTTTATTAGAGATTCGATCCTGTTTTAATATACATATTACCTTCATATTTGTCATTGGCGGTAACGACAATTGGCCTTTATTATTTAAATATGAACTATTACTAGTAATAGTCCTTAGTTTATTAGCATGAATTTGGCTGTTTTTTTCAAGTGTAAATTTTGTTTTTTCTCCGGCTAAACCTAAAGTTCTTCTATTCCCATAATTTGTACCAGTACTGAGATCAATTTTAAAATTACCAACAACATAATATTGTTTAGTGACATTAACTTTCGCACCATTATTTAAATGAATATTTCTTGTGTATACTGCAAGATTAGATAAAATTTTGCCTGTTCCATCTATTGGTGAGCTTCCATTTCCTCGTATTCCATGACCGGTAAAAATTATTTTTCCCTGATTTATTTGGTAATTTATCGTATTATTTGCATAATTCATTTTACCTGCAACTAAATCAACTCTGGTTGTATTGCTAAATTGGCAATCATTGCAGCTAATGCCATTAGGATTAACAATAACAACTTTTACCGGCGATCCTTTTACCTGTAGCAAACCATTTAATTTTGTTTTTTTAGTAGAATTAACTTGATTGATAATTAATTTTTCTGATTCTGTGCCTTGAGCAAGCATATTTTTATTTTGCTTTGCATCGTTATTAAACTGTACTGTTACGCCTTTGCTAGTACTAAATCGTAGATATTGATTGTGTGATACACCATTATTGTCTGGTGCCTTAATATTGATATTAACTTCTCCTTGATCAGATATTTTTAGTTTATTTGATTTATTTTTTCCTTTCGGAGAGTCAATTATTATTCCATTATAGCTTATTTTTTCATTTGCTGCTAATGCTGGTACTGATAATAGACTAATAGCCAGTAAAGAGTAGCTAAAACTATTTTCTTAAGCATAGTTAAATCCTTTTAATAAATGCTAAAGAAAGTCTTTTTCTTTAGTAGCAAGAAAATTAAAAAAAGTAGCTTATTTTGTCAATTAGAATATAATTTTTATTAGTTTAATTATTTTATACTATTTTTTATAATTCATTGGTAAAAAATAATGGCTAAATCATAAAAAATTATAGTAATTTTGGCAATTAAAAAAACCAGCATAGATAACGGGGTTAAATATATTAACAATAAGAAATTATTCGACTTTTAATATTCGGCAGGTATTGGTGCTACCAATTTGCCCCATTTTATCACCTTGAGTAACTAATACTAAATCACCTGATTCAATATAATTTTTACTACGCAGGCATTGAATGGCATTTTTAACGGCATTAATACTGTTAGTGTCATTATTACAATAAATGGGTGTTACCCCACTATAAAAGTGCGCATTGGTTCAATGTTTTTTCATAAATAAGAGATAGAAAATATCGGTAAACCTGAGCTGATCTGGGACATCATACAAGCAGTACGACCTGATTCTGTCATCGCAATGATTGCTTTTACCCCTCTTAAATGATTGGTGGCATATATACTGACATGGCGATAGCTTCTTCGATACTGTCAAATAGATCATCGAAGTGATGTTTGGCTATATTAATTCCCGGCATTTTTTCTGCCCCAAGGCAAAACCAGAGCCATGGCTTTCACAGTTTCTGCCGGATATTGGCCAGCGGCTGTCTCAGCAGACAACATCACAGCGTCGGTGCCATCCAGTACAGCAAGCAACATCCATAACCTCAGCACGAGTTGGCATCGGATTGGTGATCATTGATTCCATCATTTGTGTAGCGGTTATGGCGACACGATTTAGTTGCCGTGCACGACGTATCAGTTTTTTGTACACCAACTAATTCAGGATCAATGATTTCAACGCCAAGATCTCCACGAGCGACCATTACCACATCTGAAGCTAAAATAATTTCATCGATAATTTTGTCATTGGTAACCGTTTCGGCTCGTTCTACTTTGGCAACAATTTGGCAGTTATAACCGGCTTCACAAGTCAGCCGACGGGCATAATTTAGATCTTCGGCAGAGCGTGGGAATGAAACCGCTAAGTAATCAACACCGATTTGGGCTGTGGTGATGATATCGGCTTTGTCTTGTGCTGATAAGCCATCACCAAGTTTATTAATCCCCTTATTATTTGATAGTTGTTCACCAACAGTTACTTCAGTCAGAATTTGATGATCCTTGACCTTAAGGACTTTTAATTGAACTCGTCCATCATCGAGTAACAGAATATCGCCTGATACAACATCATTGGGTAGGACTTGATAGTCAATGTCTACTTTCTGTTGGTTGCCTTCGCCTTTGCCTAAATTGGCATCTAAGATAAATTTATCACCAATTTGAAGAAAAATTTTTCCATTTTTAAATGTTGAAACGGGAATTTTAGGTCCTTGTAACTCACCAAGAATAGCTATATGTTGCGCTAATGATTTCGCAATTGTACGCACTTTTTTTGCGCGTTGTAAGTGATCTTCTGGTAACCCATGAGAAAAGCTAAGCCGAACAACGTTGGCGCCTGCTTTAATCACTTTTTTCAAGTTATTATCACGATCAGTCACGGGACCGAGAGTAGCAACAATTTTAGTTCTTCTAAGTCGTCTCGACATTTATGACTCCGTTGACTTATTAAAATTGGTGTTGATTGATAGGTTATTACATAGAAATAAAATTAATCTTTTTATTAAAGTATACTGTTGCATCATTTAACTGCCTTAGATATGAAAAATATTTTTTGGAATAATATGCAATAAAGCGAGCAGAGTGACATTTTGTTTATGTTGATCTGTCTTGCTAAATGTGGCTAATATTAGAGTTTATCAGGATATGATCATGTAATATATCTTTTACGTGCTTCAAGTTATCTCTAAATTTTTCACCTCGACGTAAAATAAAGCCAGTCGCTAACACATCTATTAATGTCAATTGGGCTAACCGAGATACCATCGGCATATAAATATTGGTATATTCAGGTACGTCAATCGTGATAGCTAAGGTTGCGATTTGTGCCAGTGGGGAATTAGAGGCGGTAATAGTGATGACGACAGCATCATTGTCCCTGGCAAGCTTAGCTTGTTCAATTAGGTTTTTAGTGCGTCCAGTGTGAGAAATTAAAACAACAACGTCACTATCCCGACAATTGATACAATATATTCGTTGCATTATGACATCATCAAAATAGACAACCGGAATATTAAAACGGAAAAATTTATTCGCGGCATCATGTGCCACTACTGCTGAAGAGCCTAAAGCAAAGAAAGTGATCTTGTTAGCTTGTGTTAATAGATCGACAGCACGATTAACGTTCGTCGTATTTAGATTATCTTTTACAATATCTAATTCAGCTATAGCTGATTCAAAAATCTTTTGCGTATAGGAAGTAACAGTATCATCTTGATCAACGAAACGACTAACATAGGATGTTCCGTTGACCAAGCTTTGAGCTAATCGTAATTTAAAATCAGGGAAACCTTTGGTATCCATTCTACGGCAGAAACGGTTTACAGTGGGTTCACTCAAATTGGCCAGTTTAGCTAAGGTTGCAATACTAAGATGAATAGTTTTTTGTGGGCTTTCAAGTATTGAATCGGCAACTTTCTTTTCTGATTTACTGAGTATTCAAAGCTATTATTTATTTGTTCTAATATGTTCATACTGAAAAGCTACCTGTTTTACTGATTTTGCTGGAGGTGAAGTCTTCTTACTTAAGTCAAAATATACTACGCGTTGTCTGATCAGTAATGAAAAAAAGAAACTTATTGACTGAATTTTTATTAAAAATATGACGAGAGTTTAATTTAATTTACGTTTTAGTTTACCAAATATGAAGAAGTAAAAATTACATAATAAGTAATCAAATTTGTTGCTAATTATTTTTTAAGCAAAATAAAATATGGTTACTTTGTTTACCTAATCGGGGCAAAAAGGTACATTTGCTTTCTCGATTCAAGCTATCATAGCATTACAGAATTTACATTTAAGGAGAATCCTATACCATGGCGATTAATAAAGCTGTTCAGGCATGTAATTTAATCATTTTCGGTGCAAAAGGAGATTTAGCTCGCCGCAAATTATTGCCTTCCCTTTATCAATTGGAAAAAAACAGTTATATCCATCTTGATACACGTATTATAGGGATTGGCCGAGCTGAATGGGATGCTGCCGCTTATATAAAGGAAGTTAGAGAAGCATTAGAAACGTTTTTAAATGAGCAAATTGAGCCAATTTTATGGCAAAAGTTAAGTAAACGTCTTGATTTCTTTAATTTAGATGTTAATGATCTTAACAAATTTAACTCACTGGCTGAACATCTTACGGGTGATAGCAAACCAGCCATATATTATTTTGCCATGCCACCAACCACTTTTGGCGCTGTCTGCCATGGGTTAGGCCATGCCGTCCTCAATAAGAAGCCCAATCGCGTTGTGATGGAAAAACCATTAGGTAGTGATCTGGTTTCTTCACAACAAATAAATAATGAGGTCGCTAAGTACTTTAAAGAAAGCCAAATTTATCGTATCGATCACTATTTAGGTAAAGAAACCGTGCTCAATTTATTAGCGCTGCGGTTTGCTAACTCGCTATTTATTAATAATTGGGATTATCGAGCGATTGATCATGTACAGATCACGATTGCTGAACAAGTTGGGATCGAAGGACGGTGGGATTATTTTGACCAGGCAGGTCAAATGCGTGATATGATCCAAAATCATTTATTACAGATCCTGACCATGATTGCCATGTCACCACCTGCGGATTTGAGTGCAGACCGCATACGTGATGAGAAAGTTAAAGTATTACGTTTATTACGTCGTATTGATCATAGTAATGTGCGTGAAAAAACCGTGCGCGGTCAATATACTTCAGGCTCTATTCAAGGCAAAAAAGTGGCTGGTTATCTTGAAGAGGAAGGGGCAAATAAAGCAAGTAAAATAGAAACCTTTGTGGCAATCAGAGTTGACATTGATGACTGGCGTTGGGCAGGAGTACCATTTTATTTAAGAACTGGTAAACGATTACCAGCAAAATGTTCTGAGGTGGTGGTTTACTTTAAAAAACCGGCCTTAAATATTTTTTCTGACTCTTTTCACGATCTGCCGCAAAATAAATTAACCATTCGATTACAGCCAGATGAAGGGATCGATATTGAAATTTTAAACAAAGCACCAGGTCTTGAACATAAACATCATTTACAGACAACAAAATTAGATCTGAGTTTTTCTGAAACATTTAATCAAATGCATTTAGCTGATGCTTATGAGCGTTTATTGCTTGAAGCTGTGCGTGGTATTCAAGCACTGTTTGTACGTCGAGATGAAGTCGAAGAAGCTTGGGAATGGGTAGATTCTATTATGGATGCTTGGGCAATGGATAATGAACCACCGGAACCTTATCAGGCAGGCACATGGGGGCCAGCGGCATCAAATGTGATGATCAGCAAAGATGGTCGCTTATGGAATGAGTTCCAATAATTTTTGCTGTTTTAGTAGGGTAATCTGCTAAGTTTTATTACCCTATCTGCAGTATTATTTTTGCATTTTAGTTGGGATTTATTACAATTAATTGAGTAACTACAATAGTTATGATATAAATATTATAGTAATTATTTCTTCAATAGTGAGGATTCATAGTATAGAATACTGATAGGCCGTGTCATGCATGAATAAAATGTCGTGTTTAGCGTCAAAAATCAACCTAGTAGTTATCATCTTTTCTTATCAAATATATCCATTATTTCTAGTGAACATCATTGGTGCGGTGCGTTATAGCGTCTCCTGTTGTTAATCGGTTTTAACGTTTAATTGGATTTTTAATTTAAATCATCACTTAGTTTTACCAATTTAGGTAGGTATCTATGATATTGATGATTGATAATAACAGAATAATATTATGATTTATTTATTTTAGAATTATATATTGTTACCGAGGTCATTGGTACGTTGTCCATGAAGTATTCCAGCGTTAGCGGTGATATCACTGGTTTATTGGTGATGTATTTTATGATTGCTTCATCTTATATATTACTGGCAATGACGGTAAAAAAGTTGCTCTTGGAGTAGCTTACGCTCTTTGGGAGGAGATTGGAGTAATTTTTATAACAACATTCAGTGTCATACTTATTTAATGAATCATTATCCCCAATGAAGATTACTGGATTAGCATTACTAATTGTTGGTATAGTGTTAATAAAATCTGGGACTAAAAAAATTAGTTCTCTAGGCTCGATAAAACAGATAAAAAAAATTACTCCAAAAACGCGATTAAATAAAATGATTAAAGTAATTAAGACATAATATGTTAGCAGAATATCAATGGTGGCATGGTGCCCTTCTATTTCTGGTGGTTATTTTAGAAATAGTGGCCAATATTTTTTTAAAGTTATCAAATGGCTTTAAACGTTTATGGATAGGCATTTTATCTTTAATTACCGTTTTAGGTGCCTTTAGCGCATTAGCTATTGCGGTAAAATGGATTGAACTTTCCATTGCTTATGCACTGTGTGTGAGGCTTTTGGTGTGGTGGCCACTGTTGCTGCCGGCTGGATATTATTTGATCAACGACTAAATTATAAAGGTTGGTGTGGCATTATTTTATTAATAACCGGAATGGTTGCTATCAAACTGTCATAACTGGATTTAAGATGCTGCTACCGCACAGTTTTCTGTAATTGTTAACTAATGAAATAAAGGATTTATTTTTATTGGTGGCTCTATGTCCATTTCCCATTTTACGATAAATAACTCCTCATTAGAGGGGTTATTTATATTGTTTTAATATTAAAGTAGCAAAATTCATGGTTGCAGTTTAATTGTGGGCTGTCCTGTTAGCTGACCTAGAAATAAATCGAACCATCGTTTTATGGCTAATGAATATTACACCACAATTAATATCTAAGCATGGATAGAGTAATGCGCTTTGCTTTTATTTAAGATTGCTAATTGACCTATTTTGTTATTTGAAACAGCTAGAAAAACACAGTTTTAAATAGTAAAAATGTCGGCTGTGATGTTATTTATGTTGGTGGTGCATGGTATGTAGCTGCTTATTGATTGAACTTGTGATAGTTAATGATAGCAAGCCGATTATTTGCGCTGATTTAATAAACTGTTCTCAATGCTGTAGATTTTAATTGCATTGCCACAACTTCAATTATTTACTAATTTATTAGATTTTAGTTTTTATTAAAATTTTAATTAAATATTTTTATCTCTGTACTTAAATGGATATGAAATTTAATCATTTCTTATTTTTGCTTATTTATCAAAAATCATCTTTGTTAATGCTAAGCTAGCTTGTTACAGAAATTACTAATACTTCAATAAGTTATTTATGGTGTGTTTAGTATTATTTTTTAAATGATAAATTGCTAGATTATATTTCAATATTTATAATAAATAATAATACATTTATTATATATAATATTTATTTTTGCTTTAAAATTCTTTTACAAATACTATTAATAACTTTTTGTGTATATTACACGAATGTAAGCAATAATATGTTTTATAACCATTTAGTTATAATATAATTAGACTATAAGTTTCATAATAAAATAAAACTCATATAAACAGTTTAAATTATTTTGTAACTTTGTTTATTAAATTATTAATAAAAATTAATAATAGAATATTTCACTATGGAAAAAATATATATACCAGCAAAAGAATATAACAATAATAGTTTTAAACACTATAATGTAAGTATAGCTGTTTATGATTATGCATTAAATATATGGCAAGATCTTAGGGTAAAGATAAATAGAGATAGATATGATACCCAGAAACACAATTTTATTGCCCATCCCAAAAAAGATACAGGTCCAATCATTCTTAAAATGTTTACCATTCATGATGGCAATTATCGATTTCAAATACAATATCAATAGTGGGCTTAAAGTTTATTTATCACCTTTGTTTGAAGGGCGTGATGAAAATCCTAACTGGGATTTTTTAATGATCTTAACAGCGTGCTAAGACAAATAATTTAATAGTCAAAAAATAAAAATATATTCAATTATATATCATAATATAAAGCAACATTCAGTATAATAATTAACCCTGATCATAAAACATATTATTATAATGGTCAGGTTTTAATCCTCCGTTTATAAATAATAAAATTCATAAATTAAAATTCCATTTTATTTATAACTGTGACTCATTGTATTAACTAATAATTATCTTCCAATTAATATGGTGAATAGTTTTATTCATTATTACGTTAATAATAAATTAGGTAGAAAACGATATTAATCAGCTAACATAAAATAATTAGTCTATACTATAGTTAAATGAAGAAATTTTTTATTTTATTAACTAGATAAAACTTTAGGATAGTAGTAATTTCATTATCAATTGACGCTGGTAATTTTTTACCTTTTATAGTGGTTTTCTTTAAAAACTTTAAAATAAAAAGTTAGAAATAATATTTTTGTTAATAAAAGTTTATTAATTGATATATTAAACTAATTTAATGTTTTAATAGGAAAACCTATAAAATTAAAAAAATACTTATAATGTGTTTTATATTAACTGTGTCTCCCAGTATATGGGCGCATGGATATATAAAATTACCTGAAAGTCAAGCATATAAATGCCAACTGAAAAAAATAAAGATTGTGGTGATATAAAATATGAACCTCAAAGTGTGGAACAATTCTCACGAGTTCCTGAAGGAAATTTTCTTTAAGGATGGTAAATTAGCGAGTGAGGGGAATTGTAAGATTTAGCTCGTTGGATCAAACTGGTGAAAATAGATGGGATAAAAAATCAAATGCAAGTTGGAGATAATAATTTTTTATGGCATTTAACAGCTCGACACAATACCGCTAGTTGGCATTATGTATATCAATAAAAAAATTGGGATCCTAATGTACCATTGAGCCGTACAGCATTTGAATTAAAACCTTTCTGTTCGCAATTTGATTACGGAGCAATGCCAAAAGCAGAAGTTAGCATAACTTGTAAAGTGCCTGAAGATCGTACCGGCTATCATGTGATTTATGATGTTTGGAAGATTGCTGATACACGAAATAGTTTTTATCAAGTGGTAGATGTTAACTTAGCAGCTAAGACAGAGCCTATTAAACCGAGCACTATGCAACTCACGGAACCTGTTACCAGCCCACCTACTAAACCGGTTACTACGCTAACCACAGGGCCAGTGACAACTCAACCGACAACACCGGTTGGCACACAACTGAGCCAGTGACAACGCTAACTATACAGTACTAACAACTGGATCGAATACAACTCTTACTACTGGAACTAATACGACGCTAACTACTGCATCGGCTATGACTACTGGAGTTACGTTAGATAGAGATTCTACTTAATAACTCTATCTTGGGAAGCGGAATTATTGACTAAGACATATTAATAATAGGTTTTGCTGCAAAAATAGCTACCTTATTAAATAGTGATGAGGTAGCTAACTTGCTCAGCACAGTCACTATAATATTTCATGTTAATTTCCCTGTAAGCTTTATTCTTGACTACAATAAGAGATTTATTGTCCACAATTTTTTCGGCTTCTTTAATACAACAAATTTGAAGAATCTCAACTTCGATTAGCAAAACATAAAAAATAAATATAAATTATAACTAATAATTAACTTTTTTTTAATAATTGTCGGGGTAATGATGAGTTCTCATGTATATTTTAAACAGGATAAAACTGTATTGATACAAGGATCGACGAGGGAGACTGACACAACATTATTACCTTAAATTCCCAACGTTTTTCAGGTTTCAACCATTGCCCTAAAAGTAAATGGCGCTTTGGCAGAAGATCAGCGCGGTAATATTGTATTAATAAACCTAGAATATATATAGTTATCACAAATGCTTTAAATAGGGTTAGTGAATAAAAATGGATATATTTGACAAATAGATAACTTAATAATTTATATAAAAATTTTTATTATTTCTTATAAAGATTGGTTAAATTTATTTTTTATAGAAATAAATACTCCAATATTTTTCTTCTATAATCTTTTTTTAATAAATAACCGCATGGCATTTTGTGGTTACTTACTATTGAAGGTATTATTTTAAAATAATTATCAATTACTTGAATTAAATCATGAAAGGATAATCTTTTATAGCATATAAACTTAAAAAGTATATCAATTTAGCAAAAAATAATTAAATTGTTTAAGGTTAAATTGAGTAAAATAGACATTCTGTTTTTATTAAAATATATAAAGAAATTGCAAATCTATCTAGGAATATATTAAGAATATTTTTAATTGATTTTTGTTTTCTGTAAAAGTTTATTTTTATAAAAAATTAAATTATTCTAATTATTAGTCTATTTATTTTATGTGTTAAATATGTTCATTCGCCTTCAACCTTATTGATATTTACCACACAGAGTATAAGAAATGGCAAAACATAATATTTTTATTAAATTTAACAGAAATATAATTCAGTAAAGAGATAACCAAACGTTAATATTAAAACCTAGTGCGACTCAAGATAATTTTTAAAATCAGTTAATTTCCGTTCTATTGTGACCGATGAAATGTTAGCCCCGCAAAATTGCATTAACACGGTTAATTTTGCAAGCTTGGAGGGGATATGCTACGTATAAAATATTGTCAACATGTTTTTAGTGGAAAAAGAGAGTCTTGTACAAAAAATGGCTGCTTATGAGTTTGTTAAGTATGCTTATATTGAGCCATTGAAGAAAATAAAATTACCACTCTAGTTGTTGATGTTAATAATAAAACATCTAGCCATAAAACCACTGATAATCCCCTAAACTTTATTCACCTTCAGCAATATTAAGATGGAATAACCTCAGCTCATATTGGTATTGATATGGAGCATGCTTGGTCTATTGGATAGTAGGCCAAGGTATTCGAATTGCATCTGTCGATGAAAGATTTAATTTTGAACATATAAATTTAAAAAGAGACAACTTTGTTAATCTTACTCCTAGCATAGGTAAAGATGAACATAGTACTGTTGTAGCCGGAGTTATGTATGCTAAGGATATGGGATTAGGTGTAAAAGGAATGGTTCATGGTGCTGATATTTTCTATAGTACTAGCGAATTTGAAAATGACGCACTAACCAAAGTTTTATTATATTTACGAGCAGGAGATGTCATTATTAATAATAGGTATTTGGGTGATGGAGGTAGCGTCCCCATGGACCATCTGTTAGGAATTTGGGATATAACAGTAGAAGCTTTACGGGCTAGTATTGTTTTATGTTTTTCTGCCTATTCTCAGCGCTGTTTTGTGCTTAAAGCGCGCAAAAAAGCGTTGGAAGCAGATGTAGTAGTGGTTAATCACCATCTGTTTATGGCCGATAAGGTGGTAAAGGATACCGGCTTTGGTGAATGAATTCGTGCGGCCGAAGTGATTATTTTTGATGAGGCTCATCATATCCCTGATATCGCTAGTCAATGCTTTGGTCAACAGTTTAGTAGCCGACAGTTATTTGAACTGGCTCGTGATATTACTTTGGTTTATCACACAGAAACTAGGTGATCAGAGCCAGCTACAAAAATGTGCAGATAGCATTAGTGAGGCTGTTTTAGATTTTCGCTTAGCATTAGGTGAAAATGGATTTAGAGGGGATTTGCAGGAGTTATTTAATCAACAGCAGGTTAGTCATGTGTTGCAACATCTTTAGGATGCATTGGAATTTAGCTATGAAGTAACGAAACTGTCCTTGGGACGTTCTGTAGCGTTAGATGCTATTTTTGATCGAGCAACAACCTATCGTAATCGTTTAAATCGGCTGAAAGAGACAACCATCCCCGGATTTAGCTATTGGTTTGAAAGTTTTGGTCGCCATTTTTTATTAGCTTTAACACCATTAACGGTGGCGGATAAATTTCATGACATGATAACGGCTGAAAAAAGCAATTGGATCTTTACTTCAGCTACGTTAGCAGTTAGTGACCAGCTAAATTATTTTAGCCAGCGCTTAGGGTTGGGAAAAACCAATAATTTAATATTACCGAGTCCGTTTGACTATCAGCGGCAAACATTACTTTGTGTGCCTCGTTATTTACCAGACACTGAGCAAGCTGATTTTGCTGAGCAATTAGTTGCCATGTTAAAGCCAGTTATTGATCATAATCAGGGGCGTTGTTTCTTTTTATGTACTTCACTTCACATGATGCGTAAATTAACAGCAATATTTCGGCATTGCTTGGACTTACTTGTTTTAATGCAGGGTGAAACTAGTAAAGCACGATTGTTGTCTCAATTTACCGCAGCAGGCAATATATTATTGATAGCTACCAGCATTTTTGGGAAGGTGTTGATGTTAAAGGTGATGTTCTTTCTTGTGTTATTATCGATAGATTACCTTTTACTTAGCCAGATGAACTATTATTGAGTGTACGTATGCAAGATTGCCAGCGGCAAGGCGGCAACCCGTTTTATGAAGTTCAATTACCTGGTGCGGTACGTAATTTAAAGCAAGGTGTTGGACGGTTAGTACGTGATGTTAATGATTATGGGGTCATTATTATTTGTGATAAAGGATTAGTGGCGTGTGACCTTATAGTGAATTTTTTTAAATAGTTTGCCCACTTCCACTAGAACGCGTAGTTTACAAGTGGCAATTAATTTTTTAGCCAAAGTTCCACCAAGTAATTGAATAAATAGCGGTCATAACATGAAAATTTTTTATTTCTGATACCATTTTATTCAACAGAATATGTTAGTATTAGCAACTACTTAGTCATCAAAATAGCCAGGATCTAAAATATGGCAACCCATATATTAGCCATTGATACTGCCACTGAAGCTTGTTCGGTTGCTGTGTGGTGTGATGGTCACGTTTTTGCTCAATTTGCCGTTTCACCACGGGAGCATACAAAAAAAATATTGCCAATGGTAGAGAAGTGTCTTATTGATGCCCATCTTGATTTACCATATATTGATATTTTAGCTTTTGGTCGAGGGCCAGGTAGTTTTACTGGCGTGCGTATTGCTGTCGGAATTGCTCAGGGATTAGCATTTGGAGCTAATTTACCGATGGTAGGTATTTCTTCTCTGTTAACTATGGCACAAGGAGCTTATCGTCAATTAGGCACGGAAAAAGTATTGGTAGCGATAGATGCAAGAATGGGAGAAATTTATTCTGCTTGTTATGAACTAAAGCCAGATGGTTATTGGCAATGTGAAGAAAGCGAAGCGGTAGTCAAACCTGAGCAATTTTTGGCCAGAATAAATAACTTAAGTGGACAGTGGGCTATTGCCGGGACAGGTTGGTCAGCTTATCCTATGTTAAAAAAGGCAAATTTAGATTTATTTGAAAGTGGTATTAGTTTACCTGATGCGCAAGATATGTTGCCTTTAGCCTTACAAGCGTGGCAAAAAGGTAAAACAATTAGTGTAGAAGAAGCCCAGCCAGTTTATTTACGTAATGAGGTTAGTTGGAAAAAATTACCCGATCGTTGATACTTGTTTTATATTGTTATGTTGTTTGAAGAGATGGTTTATGAAAATTAAGTTAAACTACCAGGCTGCCATTAACGCTGCTCTGTTGGCTGGAGTTGTTTTATTAGCCGGATGTGTTTCAATTCCTGCTTCAATAAAAGGAACCACTCAAACCCCAGTTGAAAGTTTATCAACGGTGCGTGAAACACCTGAGCTTTATATTGGTCAGGAGGGGCGCTTTGGTGGTAAGGTGATCTCTGTTTTAAACAGTAATAACCAAACTCGACTAAAGATTGCGGTAATACCATTGAGTAAATATGATGCGGCGCCAATATTAAATACACCTTCAGTGGGGCGTTTATATGCTTACATTGGTCATTTTTTGGAACCTTCAGATTTTACCGGTCGCTATGTTACTGTAGTCGGCACAATTACTGGAATAGAAACAGGCAAAATTGGTTCAGTTTCCTATCAATATGTAAAGATTGCTGTAACCGGTTATCAACGCTGGAATCAAATGCAATCAGTTGTATTACCTCCTACTGGTGCGTGGGGGTATGTATCACCATGGTATCCTAATTATCCTCATTCGCTTTATTATTGGAATTGGGGTCCTTGGGGTTATCCTGGCGGTGAAGCTGAGATACGAACTTATTTAACCGAATAATTGCTATTTTTAGCATTAGTCAGGGTACAGGGTAAATATGTCAAAAGAATTTACCCTGATTAATTTTCATACTAAGCAAAATTTTTAGCTGCTTAAAAAGTGCTGTTGCACACTAAAATGATAAAAAAATTATGTTTTTTTGAGAGAAAGCCGAACGATGTATAATTGATCATATATATAATAATGCTACTAGTTTTTATATTTAACTAAAAATTAATGAAAATATTTAAGCTGATAAATTAGCTTAGTTAAACTTTATTCGAGATTTGAAATTAAATAGTGATATATCTCTCAGCCTTAACATAGAACGGTTCTCAAACTGGTATGCTGAATTAATATTTTGTTAATAGATTGATTTTTATCGGTTATTTCACTTAGTTTCAAATCAGGAGTATTACAGTGGAAAAAATTTGGCCAAAAAATTATCCGTCTAATGCACCGGCAGAAATAGAACCGGTGTCTGAAGCATCTTTAGCATACTTACTAGAGAATATTGTTACTGAATATGCAGATCGCCCAGTTTTATATTAATATGGGTGAAATAATGACATATCATAAGTTGGAAGAACGTAGTCGAGTGGTTGCTACCTATTTACAAAATGGGCTAGGTCTGCAAAAAGGCGATCTGAACCACCGCGGAAATCTTGGAGACTAACTAGTTAGTCAAAAGGAGAGCCAAATATCGTCTAATCGTT